>JAKSRT010000071.1 GCA_024403485.1 Lachnospiraceae bacterium | reverse complement strand
GGTGGTGTGAGAGGTCGAAATTCCTCGTGAAGAGGAATTTCTCCTACTCGATTTATGACAATGAGCTGAGCGTATGAAAATGCTTGCATAGATTCATGCATTCGGCGAATGTTAATCGGTCGAGTATGAGCAGGTATATTCGACTCTGATATGCTGATTAAGCGAGTATCAAAATCGTATATAATATTATTTCTTCATCTTGTACGGAGGATCTGCGGGGTAGCTGCCGCGCAGCTTTTGCATACCGCGTCCAACCGCATCCTTGGAATTTTTCCAGTCTGCATTGGCATTCTGATATTCAAATTTTTCGATAAGCCAGGAAACATCTTCGTATACCCGCTCCATATTTGTCTTCATAAGTTCAAATAACTTGGGATAATACTCGTTCTTTTCTTTGTCGCTTAAGTGCATTTCTCCGTATTCGCACAAGTCACCAAAGTGGTGAAGGCAGAAGCCCTTTCCGTCTAAAACTTTTTTGCGGAATTCATCATCTTCCTTAAAAAGAGTAAAGAAGGTATCCATATATCGGTCGTATGTCTTGGCAAATTCACCGCAAATATAGCAGGACTTGTCTCTGCTGCTTGTCCAGCGGGCCACGGGATTCTTTAAATCCGAATCCTTGGATAATTTGTCTTTGAAACTGATTTTGGCGGGAGAATATTTCTTAAAGACATCATTCATTTCGCCGATTACCTTGCGGTAGTGTGTTTTTAGAATCCAGGCATTTCCCAAGGTATTACCGTAATCATACATTTTTCTTATATGTTCCCGGCAAAAACCGGCTCTGTCAGTAAGATCTCTAACATCGGACTCCATATACGAAGAACCGGAGCCAAGGACAAAATCCATCAGATTTTGCTCAAGATTCCGCTCTATCCAGCAGAATGGGCATTCGTCACCGGAATTAACGGCGTCATTAAGGGGAATGGTATATAATTTTTCCTTCATTGCTATCCTCGCTATATAATTTTTGAAAACTTATTATCTATATTTTAACTAAATGTGAGATGTTTCTCAAGAGAGTGAAAAATGGTTTATACATGTTGCAGGCATAATTGTGGTTTTGCATCTATACTGTGGTTTGTCCCTTTTTTATATGAAAGAGATATTAGGCTTAATTTATGTCGTGCATCTAAAGCGAGCAATTTGCTGCTTTTTAGATGTATGCGGGCGAAGCCAGGAAAGGTTTCAGGCATCTAAAGCGAGCAATTTGCGGTATTTTAGATGTATGCGAGCGAAGTCAGGAATGATTTCTGGCATCTAAAGCGAGCAAGTTGTAGTATTTTAGATGTATGCGAGCGAAGTCAGGAACGATTTCTGACATCTAAAGTGAGCAAGTTGTAGTTTTTTAGATGTATGCGGGCGAAGATAGGAACGATTTCAGGCATCTAAAGCGAGCAAGTTGTAGCTTTTTAGATGTATGCGAGTGAAGCCAGAAACGATTTCTGGCATCTAAAGCGAACAAGCTGTAGCTTTTTAGATGTATGCGAGCGAAGTCAGGAACGATTTCTGGCATCTAAAGCGAGCAATTTGCTGCTTTCTAGATGAAATCGAGCGGTGTCAGGGATACATATCGAAATTGAAATCATAATTCGCATACCAATTGGTACATAGACGGTACCTAGACAGCACATAGACGAGTACCTAGACAGTGGTCTCTGTGAAAAAATATCCCACAAAGTGTCTTAAAAGGGACTTGAATCTGTAGTAAAATATAGAGGTCGAAAAACATAAATAGTCAATCCATTGACAGAGACATTACATCGAGGTAAATCATGTCATTAACATTTGTCTATGGTCCCGCCGGGGCCGGAAAAAGTACATACGTACAGGAAATGCTTATAGAAGCATCTTCTAAAAATCCCAAGGAAAACTTTCTTTTGATAGTGCCCGACCAGTTCACCATGCAGACACAGGCTGATATTGTTAAACGCCATCCCGATGGCGGTATTTTGAATGTGGATGTACTTTCTTTTTCGCGAATTGCCTACAGAGTATTCGAGGAGACGGGCAAGCCCAAAGAAACTATTCTTGATGATACGGGAAAAAGCCTTGTAATAAGGCATGTTGCCACAGAGGTTTCTAAGGATATGCCTTATATCGGAAAAAATCTTGATAAAACAGGATATATCCATGAGGTCAAATCATCAATTTCGGAGTTTATGCAGTATTCCGTATCACCTAAAGATCTGGCACATATGTCCGAAAAGACAACAAGCGATTTACTTAAGGGAAAACTGAGCGATTTATCCGTAATTTACGATGCCTTCATGAAATTCAACGAGGGTAAATATATAACCGGCGAGGAACAGCTGGATATTTTATGTAAAAAGCTGCCCATGTCCGATGTTATTAAGGGTTCAACCATAGTCTTTGACGGATTTACAGGCTTTACACCCGTTCAGGAAAGAGTAATTTTGAAGCTTCTTGAACTGTGCAAGGAGGTTTACATAACGTTAACCATTTCGCGGCCTGAAACTCTGCTTGAAACCGGCAATGAAGAAAAACTGTTTTATCTTTCAAGAACTACGGCAAACCGACTTATTTCCAAACTTAATGAACTTAATATGTCCCGCAAAGAAAAAATCGGAAGGGGCAGTGATGTATTGGTAAGTGTTGGAGACAATTCAAGATTCAGTGAGTCAAAAGAATTGATGCATCTTGAAAAGAATCTGTTCAGATATCCGAGCGAAAAGTATGAAGGCGAACTTCGGGACATTGTTTCTTTTGCCGGCGAAAATATCAGAACAGAGGTAGATGAAGTATGCTTAAGAATCCTTAAACTTATAAGGGAAGAGGGTTATGCATACAGAGATATCGCTATTGTTTCGGGAAGTCTTGAGGCCTACGGTGATTTGTTCGAAAGAAGGTTTACGGAGCTTGGAATCCCTTATTTTATCGACCAGACTAGAGGTATTGTATTAAATCCTTTTACCGAATATTTGAAGAGTGCGCTGAATATTATTATCAACAATTATTCGTATGACAGTGTATTTCATTTTTTAAGAACCGGATTTACTGACTTTTCAAGAACTGAAGTTGATAAATTCGATAATTACATACGAAGCCTAAATATCAGGGGGAAGTCTGCCTATCACAAAACATTCACGAGAGCCCAGAGAGACCGTTTGAAAAATAAAAACGACAAAGAACGTGCGCTTCTTGAGGTTGAATTTTTCGATGATATGAGACAGCGTCTGACAGCATGCCTTGAACCTTTGGAAAGAAAAGGTGAGACTGCGGCAGATTTCGTAAAGAATCTATATGAGTTTATACAAGCCGGTAATTCATATGAAAAGCTTCAGAACATGGCTGAGAAGTTCGAAGAAGCCGGGGATATTGTTAAATCAAGTGAATATAACCGTATTTACAAGCTGATGATGGAACTTCTTGATACCATATACGGTCTCCTTGGAGATACAGCTATGACCATCGAGGAATTCTATAAGATTTTTGTGGCGGGAATATCAGAAATATCAGTGGGAACAATTCCTGCCAACGTGGACAGAATTGTGGTTGGTGATATCGAAAGAACGCGACTTAAAGAAGTAAGAGCCCTTTTCTTTACGGGAATAAATGACGGAAATATTCCTAAGAGTGCTTCCAAGGGCGGAATTCTTTCTGATATGGACAGAGAATTTTTTAAAAAGCAGGAAGTGGACCTGGCGCCTACGCCCAGAGAAGAAGCTTATCGTCAGAAGATGTATCTGTACATGAATATGTGTAAGCCTTCAAAAAAGCTTATTCTCTCGTATTCGGCTACGGACAGAGAAGGCAAGGGCTTGAAACCGGCATACCTAATGGGAACACTTAAAAAGATTTATCCGAATCTTGAACCTGAAAAGATTTACGACGAAACCGGTACGGGAAGAATAGGTTCGCTTAATGACTGTTTAAGGCAATATGCCGCCATAACCCGAAGAACCGCAATAAACGTAGCTACGTCTGAGGAAAAAGAACTGGCTGCATCTATTGCCGGAGTGCTTAGGGAATCCGGAAATACTCTCATTGACAAGATGACTGATGCAGCATTTTTCGAATATGAGTCAGTGCCGCTGTCAAAAGAAATAATTCAGATGATTTACGGTTCGGTAATAAGTTCAAGCATCACCCGAATGGAAAAGTTTGCAGGTTGTGCCTATGCGCATTTTTTGCAGTACGGAATGCTTCTTAAAGATCAGGCGTCTTATGATTTTAATGCGGCTGATTTGGGTTCGATATATCACGGTGTTCTCGATATTTTTTCAAGAAAACTTTATGAGAACAACATAACCTGGTCCGAACTTACCGATGAGCAGGGAGAGAAGCTGATTAGTGAAGCGGTAAGTGAGTATGTTGATGATTACGGTCAGGGTATGCTCAAAGATGATGCGAGGTTAAATTATACCATAGTAAAAATTACCCGTATTATGAAAAGGACTATTGATACATTAAGATTCCAGGTCAAGCGGGGTAAATTTGTTCCTACTGAGCATGAAATTCGTTTCAGCAGAGAATACAGCCTTGAAAATGGAGCCAAGCTTAGGTTAAACGGTGCTGTTGACCGTGTTGATCTATATGAGAACGACGGTCAGATTTATGTAAAAATCATGGATTACAAATCCTCGTCAAAGGATATAAATATAACAAATGTATATTTTGGACTGGAGCAGCAGCTTGAAGTATACATGTCGGAAATTATTGCAATGGAAGCAAGACGTCATCCCGGTAAGGACGTTCTTCCCGCTGCCATGCTGTACTATCACCTTGATAATCCGGTGGTGGATGATGTCGGTGATGCAGCAGGCATAATGACGGAAATACGAAAGAAACTAAAAATGACCGGTATAGTCGATGCGTCGGATGAGATTGCATCGGCGTTGGATGAAGACTATAAAGATGACTCCATGGTGGGCCCCATAAAAGAGGTCAAGGAAGGCAAAGAAGCGCCTAAAAGTATGCTTTCCACAGCCGAAATTCAAAGTCTTCTTGACTACACAAACAGAATGGTATTAAGAATCGGTAACAGAATAACATCCGGAGATATTACAAAAGCTCCTTTCCAGAGTGAAAAGAAAGATGCCTGTGCTTATTGCAGTTTCTCGGGAGTGTGCCATTTTGAGGACGGCGTGTCGGGATTTGCATCTAGAAATGACAAAGATGTGGATGAAAACGGAGTAAAACAGGCAGTATGCGGAGGTAACAGTGATGGCGATTACTTATTCTGAAGATCAGTTAAGCGTAATTAATTCAAGAGATAAGAATCTTCTCGTGTCTGCAGCTGCCGGTTCGGGTAAAACAGCTGTTTTGGTCGAAAGAATAATACAGCGGATAATGGACAAAGAGAACCCGATTGACATTGATCGAATTCTTGTTGTTACTTTTACATCGGCTTCTGCAGGGGAGATGAAAGAGCGTATTATGGAAGCTCTTGAAAAGAAACTGGAAGAGGAGCCTGAAAATCAGCGACTTCAAAAGCAGGCTACACTGGTTCATAATGCCCATATTATGACTATCGACAGTTTCTGCCTTGATCTGGTTAAGAATAACTTCCATAAGATTGGCGTGGACCCTTCTTTCAGGGTTGCCGCCAATGGTGAGACCGATTTGCTTAAAAAGGACGCCATGGACAATATTATGGAAGCGGCCTATGAGAAGCAGGATCCCGAGTTCTATAACCTGATTGACTGCTATGTCACCAAAGACAAGGACACTTCCGTTGAAGACAGTATATTAAGACTGTTTTCTTTTGCCATGAGTTATCCAAAGCCTGAAGAGTGGCTTATGAGGCAAAAGAACGAATACTTGTATAAAAATACTGAGGAACTTATGTCTTCGCCGCTTATTAAAAGACTTTGCGAGCAACTGCTCACAAAGGTTGAAAACATGATGCCGAACCTGGAGAAGCTTGGGAACCTTTGCGTAATGCCCGGAGGTCCGACATTATATACCGAAGCGGTCAATGAGTATAAAAACACTGTAAGCAGTTTTGCTAAAATGCTTTCACAGAGCAGTTTTTTGGATTTTTCGAAAGCACTCAGTGAATATAAACCCAGTCAGCTTTCAAGGAAGAAAATGAATTGCGACCCCGATATTTTGGAGACCGCAAAAAACCTTCGAAACTTATACAAGAGTCAAATTGATAAATTAAAAAAGAGTATTTCTTTTTCCTCACCTGAATATGAACTTGAAAGTCTTAATCTGGCCGGAAGGGTAGTAAGTGTAATTACAGATCTCACCATTGAGTTTATGCATGAATTTGCAAGACTGAAAAAAGACAGGGGCATAATCGACTTCAGCGATATGGAGCATTTTGCGCTGGATATTATGCTTGAGAGTTTTGAAGATATTGACCAGTATACGGTTACGGATGTGGCGAGAGAATATCAGAAGCTTTTCGATGAGGTAATGATAGACGAATATCAGGATTCAAATCTTGTTCAGGAAATATTGCTGGCAGCTGTGTCACATCAGAATACGGACATGACACCAAACAGATTTATGGTTGGGGATGTAAAGCAGAGTATATACAGATTCAGACTGGCAAGACCTCAGATTTTCAGATCGAAAACCAAATCCTTCAAGGATAACCCGGATAGCAGTCAGGTCATTTCTTTAAAGCAGAATTTCAGAAGTCGTGTTGAAGTTATAGATAGTGTTAACGAAGTTTTTTATTCTATTATGAACCCGGAACTTGGTGGCATTCCGTATACAGAGGACGAGGCTCTTTATGCTAAAGCGGAATACGAGGAATCACCCTCCGATAATAAAACGGAGCTTAGAGTAATAAAAAACGACGGCAAAAGAAAACGCTATGTTCGCGAAGAAGAATCCATGAAACTTGGCTATCTGATTAAAGGCATGATCGGCACGAGAATGGTTCAGGACAAAGAGACCAAGAAGCTAAGGCCTGCTTCCTACAGGGATATTGTTGTTTTGACAGCGAAGCCCTCAAATTGGCGTGATAATATCTGTGAAGTATTTGAGAAGCTTGCAATTCCTTATCATATGGACAATGTCGGCACCTTCTATGGTTCCCACGAAATACAGGATGTGCTGAATGTCCTTAGAATATTGGACAATCCACTTAATGACATTTTCCTTTTCGGAGCCATGACTTCATTTTTTGGAGGCTTTTCTGATGAAAAGTGCGCCCGCATTAAGGGCGAGGGCGCTGAAAATGAATATTATCTTTGGGAAAAATTGCTTGGATATATGGAGCGTCATCCGGAAGACGAACAGGTAAAAAACTTTGTGGATTTTGTTGAGGAATACAGAGAATTAAGCCTTTACACCCCTATTGGTGACCTCATTACAAGACTGGTAACCACAACCGGCTACATTCTTTATGTAAGTGCGGGATCGGATGGCAGGCAAAAAGAAGCCAATGTGGAATATCTTATAAAGAAGGCTTCGGACTACGCCAAAACCAGCTTCTCCGGTATCTTTCACTTTTTAAGATTCGTAGAGTTGTTTGAAAAAACAGGGCAGGACGAAGGCGAAGTCGGGATTTTCGATGAAAACTCCGATACCGTAAGAGTTATGAGTATTCATAAAAGTAAAGGACTTGAATTTCCTATATGTATAGTAATGGGCCTGGAGGATACATTTAATACCAATGATCAGACTGCTGAATTTGTAACCGATATTGATACCGGTATCGGAGCCAAGGCAATTGATGCCACGGCCAGAACCAAACGGAGCAATATAAAGAGAGATCTTATTTCGGCGAAAATTGCGGATGATGATTTGGGTGAACAGATTCGTTTGCTTTATGTAGCCATGACAAGAGCTAAAGAAAAACTTATTCTTCTTGGCAGTGCGAAAGATCCTCTGGAACTTTTCGATACCATAGAAAGCAAAGGAAATAACTGTTTTCTTAATCTGCTTATAAAAGCAATTAACAAGGATGAAGCATCAAGTATAAGATTCATAACCGAAATACCTGAGGTGGTTTTGCTTGATGAAACCGAACAGGTAATGGCTAAAAAAGAAGCCAGAGCCAATCTTGAAGCAACAAAGCCAAGTCCCGAACTGGTAGATTCAATTAAACAGGCGGTTACTTATGAGTATCCGCATAAGAATCTTGAAAAACTATGTATAAAAACCACGGTTTCCCAGCTTAAAATGGCAGCCATGGAAGAAGTGCAGGGTGAAACGGAAGCCCTGTTTAAAGAAAGAGAAAAAGAAGAGTACATTCCGAGGTTTGCAGGTGGTCAGGAAAAGGTTGGAGGTACGGATCGTGGTACTGCATATCACAATGTTTTACAGCTCATTGATTTTGCAAAAGAACCTTCGAACACCGAATGGGAAAATCAGATTTCGGCAGTGATTTCCCTTGGAAAAATAACGGCCGAAGAAGCGGGACTTGTGAATAAAAAAAGACTGTTTTCTTTTGCATCATCCGATATGGCAAAAAGAATGCATATTGCGGCCACCAGGGGAGAACTCTTTAAAGAGCAGCCCTTTGTCATGGGGGTTCCTGCAAACAGACTCGGTGAAGACTATCCTGCCGATGAAACGGTGCTTGTGCAGGGTGTTATCGACGTCTTCTTTTATGAAAACGATAAGGTAGTGGTACTTGATTACAAAACCGATAAAGTGGAAAATGCTGTGGAACTGGCGGAAAGATACCAAAAACAGCTGGATATTTATGCTGAGGCACTGGAAAAACTCACAGGTCGGAGCGTTTCCGAAAAAGCCCTATATTCATTTGCATTAAACGAAGAAATTGTGCTAAAATAAGTTCGTATGTTTTTAAGTTCATAGGTGAGATTTTTGGATGAGATTTTATGTTTGCATTAACAGAAGTCAAGTCAGCACATATGAATAATTTAGAGGGAGCGTGTTGAAGGCTACATACTCAGCACACAAGGTTATGGATAAAAGAACAGGAATTATTTTGGAAGGCGGCGCCATGCGCGGTATCTTTACCGCGGGAATCATGGATTACTTTTTAGACGCCAACATTGATATACCTAACGTTTTGGCAGTTTCTGCAGGAGCCTATTCCGGTATGAATTATGTATCGGGACAGCGCGGAAGAATTATGTCTGCCGTAATCGAGCCTTTGAGAAACGAAAAACTTTTGGGTGCGGCGCATTTCTTTAAGACCGGCGAATTTTTTAACATGGATCTTCTGTTTGATAAGATTCCCAAGCATGAAAGCCCCTTTGACTTTGAGGCTTTTATAAATTCCGGTAAGAGATTTATAACAAGTGTTTGTAACTGTAATACCGGTGAGGCCAAGTACTATGACAAGTTCAAGGACTTGGATGACTTTTTACATATCTGTCGCGTAGGTAATTCACTACCCCTTCTTTCGAAGGTGGGATATATTGACGGCGAACCCTATATGGACGGAGGAATGGTTGATGCTATTCCGATTTCCAAGGCACTTGAAGAGGGCTGGGAAAAGATTATTGTTGTATTTACCCGTGAGGCTTCATATCGTAAGAGTGCTAAAGGCGATATTTACAATTCAAAAATTGTTAAGCTTCTTTACAGAAAATACAAGGGTCTTTTAAAGGCTATTGATATACGTCCTAAAAAGTATAATGAAGCCATTGAAAAACTCAATGAACTTGAAAAAGAAGGAAAAGCCTTTGTATTCAGACCCGAAGGTATCAAATTGACCAACAATGAATCCGATACCGAAATGTTAAAGAAGTATTACAACGTTGGTTATGAATATGCCAAGTCAAGACACGACGAATTCATGGCATTTTTAAATAGTTAAAAATCGAGGATAAGATGGGACAGATTAGATTCCTTTTTGCATTGTGGGCAGCAAAGATGTCCATTCCGGTAATGAAGCTTACCGGTCATAATGCCACCAACTATCCCGGACAGATTGCAATAAATATCTGTCCGGATTTTTTAAAGTACATAGGAAAGCCTGAACATATTATTTCAGTTACCGGTACCAACGGAAAAACAACCGTTAATAATATGGTTGTAGATATTTTTGAAGCTTCCGGAAAGAAGGTTTTAAGTAACCGTGCGGGTTCCAATACAAGAACAGGTATTACAACTGCCCTTATTAAAGGTGCAAAGTTATCCGGTAAGCCTAAGTATGATACGGCTGTATTTGAAACCGATGAAAGAAGTTCACTGAGAATATTCCCCTGGGTTAAGCCGGAATACATTCTTGTGACGAACCTTTTTAGAGATTCAATTATGAGAAACGGTCATCCTGAATTTATAGGAGGACTTCTTACTAAGTATATTCCCAAGAGTTCAAAGCTGATTCTTAACGGTGACGATCTTATTTCATGCCAGATTGCACCTGATAATAAGCGGGTTTACTACGGAATTGATAAACTTGACAGCGACTTGACGGAATGCATTAACTTAATTAATGACATCAGAATTTGTCCTAAATGTGCCGGCAAACTTGAGTATGATTATTTAAGATATCATCATATTGGAAAGGCTCGCTGCAAAGACTGTGGATTTGCTTCTCCTGAATATGATTATACCGGCTCAAAGATTGATTACGAAAAGCAGCTTGTAACAATTTCCGACAAAAACGGTTCTGCCGATTATGAATTTGTTAACGACAGTATTTTCAATATTTACAACATGGTAGCCATTACGGCATTGTTCAGAGAGATGGGTTATTCTCACGAAACAATAAGTGAATGCATGAAGAAGGCCAAGGTTGTGGAGTCCCGTTATAAGCTTGTTGAAGAGAACGGTGTAAAGATTATTACACAGCTGGCAAAAGAAAAGAACGCGCTTGCCATCTCAAGAGCTTTTGATTATGTTAAAGATCTTCCGGGCGACAAGACGGTCATTCTTATGATGAACTGCTTATACGATGAGCAGCACTGGTCAGAAAATACCTGTTGGATGTATGACTGTGACTTTGAATTTTTAAATAACGATTCCATAAAAGAAATTGTAGTTTCCGGTCCCCGCGCCCGTGATTATCGACTTCGCCTTCTTTTTGCAGGCGTATCAGATGATAAGATTAAAGTTATGCCCGATGAACTGGAGGGTGCCAAGGCTGTTTCTATGAAAAAGGGAGACACCGTATGTGTATTCCACGGCGTAGATTCTTTCGATATTACTCAGGATGTCCGTAAGGTTCTTGTAGAACGGGCAGGAAAGCTGGAGGGTTAACGTATGAAGATAGAAATTCTTTATCCCGAAGTATGTAATCTCTACGGCGATTTACAAAACATTGAATATCTTAAGCGTTCCGCAGTTGCCAGCGGAGTGACAGATGTGGAAATAATTGAAACATCTTTAAAGAGCGAACCCTACTTTGCGAATAATCAGGTAGATTTGATTTACCTCGGTACCATGACCGAAAGTGCTCAGGAACTGGTAATAAATGCATTGAAGAATTACAAGGAGCGTATAAGCAGCCTCATTGATGAAGGTCAGATATTCCTTGTAACGGGAAATGCGCTTGAAATATTCGGCGAATATATTGAATGCGAAGAAAAAGAAAACATTGAATGTCTGGGAATTTTTAAGACTCACGCAGTTCAGAGAATGTTGGAACGTTATAATTCCCTGTACGTCGGAAAGATATTTGATGTGGATGTGGTTGGATTTAAAAGCCAGTTTACCCATTCCTACGGCGATTTTGTAGGTCTTTTTGAAACAGTGCGTGGCGATGGACTTAACCCCGGAACCAAGAGCGAGGGTATCAGAAAGAATAATTTCCTGGGTACCTATATTATCGGTCCGCTGCTGGTTCTTAATCCGCTACTTACAAAGAAACTTCTTGCCATGATGGGAGTTGAGAATCCGGTTGTTGCATATGAAGAATCGGCTATGGATGTTTATGAACATCGTTTGTCTGAATTTATGGAGCCTACAAGAGGCTTGACATATTAATATCTGACGCCTCGATAGGCAGGTGTGGGAGTTTACATCATTTTCAGTATTTAAAGACAACATCAAAAACCGTGCAGTTCATTTGAATTGCACGGTTTTTATTATTATATGCAATGTAATATATTCAACATTTTAGGTAATGGCGGCAGAAAAATCGCATCTGTTACCTAAATATTGTTGCGAACC
>JAKSRT010000070.1 GCA_024403485.1 Lachnospiraceae bacterium | reverse complement strand
AGTCCTCATCAAGAGCATTGAAATGTGTCTCGAAGGGTCTTGCTGCAGCACCGCCGGCATTGCTTACAAGCATGGGAGTTTCAACTTCCATGAAGCCCTGTCCGTCAAGATAATGTCTGATAGTTGAAATAATCTTTGAACGCTTTACAAAAGTATCCTTTACTTCCTCGTTCATAATAAGGTCAACGTATCTCTGACGATATCTCATATCTGTATTTGTAAGTCCGTGATACTTCTCGGGAAGAATCTGTAAGGACTTTGAAAGTAAGGTTACTTCGCTGGCATGGATTGAAACCTCTCCCATCTGAGTACGGAATACAAAACCCTTGATACCGATAATATCACCGATATCGTACTTCTTGAATCCTGCGTAGGAATCTTCGCCAAGAGACTCACGGCTTACATATAACTGAATGTTGCCCTTAAGGTCCTGAAGGTTGGCAAAAGAAGCCTTACCCATAACTCTCTTGCTCATTAATCGGCCTGCAAGAGAAACTTCGATAGGAGCTGCATCCATGATGGCGCGTCTCTCTTCGTAGTCAGCCTTTACTGCAGCCTTGGCAGCTTCTTCGTCCATGCCGTCTGTGTTAACAGCCGCGCGGCCTGCAAGAAGTTCTTCCTCGTGCTTAATGTAAAGTTCCTTTGCTTCTGTTGTATGATGGGTCTGATTGTACTTTGTAATTACAAAGGGGTCGTTGCCTGCTTCCTGAAGGTTTGCAAGCTTTTCACGACGAACCTTTAAAAGCTGGTTAATGTCCTGAACAGGAGCCTGATTGTTATTCTCGTTTCCCATTTTCTTTCTCCTTATTATATATATAGGGCGCTTCAATTGAGGCGCCCCGGTAGTTTCAGATATATGACAGGTAACTTAAATTAGTCAGCCTTGTCGATGGAAAGAATCTTGAACTTAAGATCGCCTGCTTCGGTAGCAACAGTTACGGTCTTACCCTTTTTCTGTCCGATTAAAGCCTTACCAACGGGAGATTCATTGGAAATCTTTCCGTTTAAGCTGTCAGCTTCGCTGGAACCAACAATCTTGTATTCTAATTCTTCATTTTCTTCGATGTCTTTGATTCTGACTACACAGCCGATTGATACTACACCTAAATCAACTTCGTCTTCATCTACTACTTCAACGTTCTTTAAAATCTTTTCAAGTTCTTCGATACGAGCTTCGATGTCTCTCTGTTCATCTTTAGCTGCATCATATTCTGCATTTTCGGAAAGGTCGCCAAGTTCTCTTGCTTCCTTAATCTTCTGTGCAACTTCTTTACGTCTAACTACCTTTAACTCTTCAAGCTCTGCTTCGTAAGCCTGAACCCCTGCATAGGTAAGAATATTCTTCTTAGCTTCCATAACTATATCCCTTTCTTACGCACTTTCAGAGTGCCATTTCAACTTGTGTATTATAAACATATAACTTCGCAAGTGTCAAGGATTATAGGCACTTAGAACCTAATTTTCTCAACAACTTTGAGAAGCTGGGTAATATCTGTCATTTCATTGATTTCTTTTCTTAATGCCGCCGCTCCCTCGAAGCCTTTAAGATACCAGGAAAGATGCTTTCGCATTTCCCTTATTCCCACATATTCGCCTTTATATTTAAGCATAAGCTCGGCATGTTCCCTTATGGTTTCCCGTATCTCTTCAGAGGTAGGCGGAATATATTCCCTGCCTTCCATATAGGCGGTAACTTCTCTGAAAATAAAGGGATTGCCTTCTGCGGCGCGACCTATCATAATACCGTCGCAGCCTGTATGATCAAGCAGCGCTTTAGCCGAAGGGCCGTCCACCACGTCTCCGTTTCCTATAACCGGAATATCCAAAGCTTCTTTAACTTCTTTTATAATATCCCAGTCGGCTTTGCCTGAATAATACTGTTCTCTTGTCCGGCCGTGAACAGCCACCGCTTTTGCACCGCCTCTTTGTGCAGCCAGTGCGATTTCCACCGCATTGACATGTTTGTCATCAAAGCCCTTTCTGATTTTAACCGTTACGGGCTTCGAAATCGCCTCGGATATGGCACTTACTATTTCATAAACAAGCTCGGGGTTCTTCATAAGCGCCGAGCCCTCATGGTTGTTTACAACCTTAGGAACCGGACAGCCCATATTTATATCCAAAAAAGAAAAAGGTCTGTCTTCGATTCTTTTGGCCATCTCAGCCATAATTTTCGGATCGCTTCCAAACAGCTGAAGCGAAACCGGGCCCTCATCGGGGTGAATTTCAAGAAGGCTCTCCGTGTTCTTATTATTATAATAAATAGCCTTGGCGGAAATCATTTCCATACATACAAGGCCTGCCCCTTCCCTATGGCATAGCAAGCGAAATGGCAGGTCTGAAACTCCTGCCATGGGTGCTAAAATTATATTGTTTTTGAGTTCAACATTTCCTATATTCACTCAATCACCGTTTCACTGAATTATTTCTTTTTAACATTTCTCTCATAAATGAGGCGAAGTCCCTCTAAAATAAGAATGGGATCGTAAATGTCTATCATATCGGTTTCCTCGGAAATCATTCTTCCGAGACCGCCTGTACATACAACCTTTAAATCCTTATAGCCGCTTTCTTCTTTGACGCACTTAATAATATATTCGGTCTGCCCAATCTGTCCGTAAACAAGGCCGGCCTGCATGGATGATATGGTCTCCTGAGCCAGGATAGACTTAGGCTTCTTAATTTCAATTTCAGGAAGCTTGGCTGTATCGTTCCACAAAGCCTTGGCGGAAATTCTTATTCCGGGAGCGGTAATACCCGCTTCGAAGGTTCCCTTTTCACCAACAAGGTCATAGGTTGTTGCGGTTCCAAAGTCAATAACCAGCACCGGACCACCATACTTTTCGATTGCTCCGACAGCATCGGCAATACGGTCCGCACCGATTTCTCTTGGATTTTCCGACAAAATCTTTATACCGGTTTTGGTGCCGGGTCCCACAATCATGGGCTTTGTATTCAAATATCTTGTAATGGCACCGGTAAGAGAATGCATTACATTGGGAACAACGCTTGAAATAATCGCGCCCTCAATATCACTTACCTTTACACCATTGCCGTTTAGAAGACTTGTAATCATAATTCCGTATTCGTCGGAGGTTCTTGAAACATTGGACATCATACGAAAAGAGGTTGTAAGCTTCTTGTTTTCATATAAACCGTAGGTAATATTTGTATTACCGACATCCACAACCAATAACATTTTTATACCCCAATTTATTCCATGTCGGCCAAAAGGTCCGAAACATCTTCCTTGAGCACGAAGACTCTGTAAAACAGCTGAAGTGATTCCAGCAGTTCCTGTCTTGTGGCTCTGATTTTGTTCACAAGCAATCCCGCTGCGATGTCATCATAAAGATAATCCTCATCGCTGGCCTGTGTCATAATATTAAGTTCACCTTCAGCGTCAAAACCGATCGTAATAATTCCGCCTACCTCTTCGGTAAAAAGAACGCAAATGATATGCAGCTCATCCTTTATGGAATCAGGCATTTTATCAAAGAGCGGGTTGAAATAATACTTTGCTTCATAGGCATTGGCGCCGCAGATAACTGTTTCTTCGTTCATGTTATATTGCTCCAAAACCTGCGGCCTTTGCATGGACTTCAACTCACATTGAAAATCCCGGGCCGCCGGTTACTATTTATTGAATTCTTCGGAAAGGGTCGCTGCCATAACCGCTTTAATGGTATGCATACGGTTTTCGGCTTCATCGAATACATAGCTTTGAGCCGATTCGAATACTTCATCGGTAACTTCCATATCGATACGACCGAACTTTTCTCCCATTTCCTTGCCGATCTGAGTTTTAAGATCGTGATATGCAGGTAAGCAGTGAAGGAAAATAGCCTCGGGACCTGCATTGTCCATAACAGCCTTGTTTACCTGATAAGGTGAAAGCGCACGAATACGCTCATCCCATACTGCTGCCGGCTCACCCATTGATACCCATACATCTGTATAGATAACATCCACGCCCTTTGTGCCTTCCATTGCATCCTCGGTCAGGCGGATTGAACCACCGTTTTCTTTGGCGATTTCTTCGCACTGCTTAACAAGCTCGGGATCCGGGAAGTAGTTCTTGTTTGAGCAAGCGGTAAAATGCATACCCATCTTTGCACAGGTAACCATAAGGGAGTTTGCCATATTGTAGCGGGCGTCGCCCATATATGTAAGCTTAATTCCCTTGGTATAACCAAAATGCTCCTGAATAGTAAGAAGATCGGCCAGCATCTGGGTCGGATGGAATTCATTTGTAAGTCCGTTCCATACGGGAACAGAAGCATACTCCGCAAGTTCCTCCACAATTGACTGCTCAAAACCACGATATTCGATACCGTCAAACATACGGCTTAATACGCGTGCGGTATCGGCAATACTTTCTTTTTTACCGATCTGTGAACTTGCAGGTTCAAGATATGTGGAACCCATTCCAAGATCATGAGCTGCAACTTCAAAAGAACAGCGGGTACGTGTGCTGGTCTTTTCAAAGATAAGCGCCACGTTTTTACCGCGAAGCTTGTCCACAGGTTCACCTGCTTTTTTCTTAGCCTTTAAATCAGCGGCCAAGTCTATCAAACCCTGAATTTCTTCAGGAGTAAAATCGAGTAACTTTAAAAAATCACGTCCGTATAAATTCATTACTGTGAAATCTCCTTAACTGCCGCAACAAGTCCTGCTGCGCCCTGAATATCCGAAGGGATAATAATCTTTGTTGCCTGTCCGTCAGCTGCTGCTGTAAGAGTCTCAAGGCTTCTGAGTCTTACAATCTGATCCTGGCTCATGCCGGATTCAAGAAGCATTTTGATACCGTCTGCTTCAGCCTGCTTAATGCGAAGAATACCTTCTGCTTCGGCTTCCTTGTGAAGTCTTATTGATTCTGCGTGACCTTCGGCTTCTCTTACCATTTCAATCTTCTGAGCGTCCGCTCTTAAGATAGCACTTTCTTTTTCACCTTCTGCCTTAAGAATAGCAGCCTTCTTTTCACCTTCTGCGATAAGAATCTGTTCACGTCTTTCACGTTCAGCTTTCATCTGCTTTTCCATGGATTCGCGGATTACAGGAGGAGGGGTAATATTCTTAACTTCCACACGACCTACTTTAATTCCCCAGGGGTCTGTAGCTTCATCAAGTACTGTCTGCATCTTGGTGTTGATGATTTCACGGGAAGTAAGTGTTTCGTCAAGTTCAAGTTCACCAATGATATTTCTGAGTGTTGTAGAAGTAAGATTTTCAAGAGCAAGGATGGGATTTTCAACGCCATATGCGAAAAGTCTTGAATCGAAAACCTTAAAGAATACAACGGAGTCAATCTGCATTGTAACGTTATCCTTGGTAATAACAGGCTGAGGAGGGAAGTCCGCAATCTGTTCCTTTAAGGATACATGCTTAATAACCTTATCGATAAAAGGAATCTTTAAATGAATTCCCGCATACCAGGTAGCCTGGTACTTACCGAGACGTTCAATAATATAAGACTGTGTCTGAGGAACAATCTTAATATTCGCAAAAACTAAAAGAAGCAAAAGAACAATAACAATTGTAATAAAAGGACCCATAACATAACCTCCTAATTTTAATAAAATACGTGATGTCCTATTACAAAGCCTTCCCTGGTACCCGCACGTCTGAAGTGAGTCATATCACCAACATTTGTATATCCGTTAAGGGCTTCCTGAGCGGCCTGCAAGCAAATCTGTTTAGGACCCTGGTTGTAAACACGGGACAGGGATCCTGTTTTTGCCGGTGTAAACTGGCCTGATGCATAAATAACATCATAAACGGTGCTTGGATAAGCTCCGCTTCGAACACGGTTAATAACTACCGCACCTACAGCAAGCATTCCTTCGTAAGGTTCTCCGCCTGCTTCACACTGAATAAGTGCGCCCAGCAGTCTTATGACATTTTCTTCGGATTGCATTGCTTCACGCTGTCTGATAAGGGCAAGTCTTGCCTCTTCTTCAAGACGTTTTCTTTCTTTTATAACTGCCATGGTCTCACCATGGTCCACTTCAAAAACAATTTTTACGCTGTCGACAGTTACATAGCCGTCATAGTCTCCGTAGGCTATTCCTACCCATCCTTCTATGTTCTCGTCTACAACTTCGTATACGGCATTTTGAGCAAGAATACCGATTGTGTCCGATTCAGCATCAGCTTCTGCTTTTACAAAAACTGCCTTATCTATTACCTGAACATTTGTAAAACCTACTTTTCTGGCAAGGGCTTCGGCATCATCGTCAAAAAGAAGATACTCATTTGACGCGTAACCTACCAGCTCACCAGTCTGGATAAGGCTCCACTCTTCGCCGCGTTCAAGCACCTTACCACCGCAGTCCCTGTATATCTTACCCACAATCTCGGATTCAATATCGGGTTTTTCTCTTACATGAAGGGCTCTGCTTACATTAGCCATTACAAGATCCGAACTATCAAGGTCTATGGGTTCTTCCTCAAAGGTTATGCCAAGACGTTCCGTTGATTCATTATTATATGCCTTCGGATCAAAAACGACTGTTGCTCCGATGCTTTCCTCACCCATAAGATCCCCTGCACCCTGGGCCTGAACCGGGACCGTATCAAGCATCCAAAGAAGCATTGAAGTAATAAGTGCAAAAGCGGTAAAAACGGTAATCACATTTTTCAGACTCTTAACAGCAGGCTTTGCCTTAGTGTTGGTGCCGGTTTTAAAAGAGTCTTCACTTCTGTCGGCACTTCTCTGCCTTTTTGCCTCATAAGAAAGCAATGCTGCTGAAACTGCCGCATTAAGCGATTCAAGTTTGCCTTCCATTGGAATTCTGATATATTTATCAGCCAGGTCTGCAACCTTATCACTGAGCCCGTTTCCCTCGTTACCCACAAAAAATGCGGTTCCGCCGGTATAATCTTCGTCCCAGTGAACATTTTTACCCTTAAGATGAGCCGCGTAGCAGGAAATACCTGCTGCCTTAAGCTTGCTTACCGCTTCCTCAAGGTTGTCCACATACACAAAGGGCTGTCTGTAAATCGCACCCATTGTGGCACGAACGGTTTTGGGATTATAAATATCCACAGTGTCTTTGCTCATAATAACCGCATCCACACCGGCGCCCTCTGCCGTTCTCATGATTGTACCAAGATTACCGGGATCCTGCAGGGATTCAAGCACGAGATAAAGACCGTTGGGCTTAATAACCTCATCAAGGCTGTACTGCCTTGTTTTAACAACCGCCAAAATTCCCTGTGAAGTAACCGTATCGCTCATCTTTTTAAAAACGACATCACTGACAGTTTCTTTTGCCGTAATACTATCAAGCTTAGCTTTAAGGTCGCCCTTTGGTTCAAAGCTTTCCGCTATATAAACGGTAACTATATCAGCTTCCGGGGTCTCCTCGAAAATTCTGCTGCCCTCAGTTACGAACAGTCCTTCTTCCCGCCTGGTCTTTCCCTTTTCCAATAGAGAAATTACTTTTTTAATTTGTTTGTTGTCTGTTGATGAAATCATTACTGAATTAATTAAGCTTTGGTATTTGCTCTGGAAAGAAGTGTACTGACTTCATACTGGTATGAATCAATGGTCTTCTCCATTGCAAGCGCCTCCTCTATATCATAATCCACAAACTGACCGTTCTTGTAGCAAACGGCTCTCATGGACTTGCCCTGAGCTAAAATGTCAGCGGCATAAGCTCCCATAACGGAAGCGTAATATCTGTCTTTACATGAAGGGCTTCCTCCACGCTGCATGTAACCTAAAATGGTTGCACGGGTTTCAATACCTGTTGCTGCTTCAATACGGCGAGCCATTGATGTTGAGTGACCGATACCTTCCGCATTGATGATAAGATGGTGAGTTTTACCCTTCTTACGGTTAGCAATAATGTTGTTAACAAGTACCTGCTCGTTGAAGTCATATTTTTCAGGCAAAAGAATATCTTCCGCACCGCAGGCAACACCACACCAGAGTGCGATATAACCGGCATTACGTCCCATAACTTCGATAATTGAACATCTTTCATGTGATGAAGATGTATCTCTTACCTTATCGATTGCTTCCATTGCGGTGTTGATTGCAGTGTCAAAACCGATGGTGTAATCTGTGCAGGCAATATCAAGGTCGATGGTTCCGGGAAGACCGATGGTATTAATGCCATGTCTTGCAAGAGCCTGTGCACCGCGATAAGAACCGTCGCCGCCGATAACAACAAGTCCGTCGATACCATGCTTTCTGCAGATTTCAGCAGCCTTAGCCTGAACCTCTTCTTCCTTGAACTCGGGGCAACGGGCTGTACCGAGAATTGTTCCGCCTCGCTGAATAATATCGGAAACTGACTTTGCTGTCATTTCTTCGATTTCTTCGTTGAGAAGTCCAAGGTAACCGTGCTTAATGCCCTTTACCTGAAGTCCGTTATTTAAGGACTTTCTGACTACGGCTCTGATAGCCGCATTCATACCGGGGGCATCGCCGCCGCTTGTAAGCACTGCTATTGTTTTAATTTCCTTCTTTTCTTCTTTCTTTGCTGCCATAACGGCCTCCTTTTCCCAACCGCTGTTTAATCATAAAAACCTCGGACGGGAGTATGTATTTTTATGTTTAACATTACTGTATAACTACATTGTTTTGTCACTGTTTACTTTAGTGTTACGTTTTCAGCACCAAATATTTCTTTGAGCCTGTTTACCAAAAACAAATCGGCTTTGACTGCCATAGCAGGACCTAAGTCCTTCATGGCACGTTCTTTTGCCAGATATACCATTATACGATCCTTGCCGTCGCTTCCGTTGATTTCGGACTTAAGGAGATCAAACTTTGCAAGATATTCATCCTTGTCGGCAAACATAATCCAGAGCTTCTTCGGAATATCCGAAAACTCGGTAAGATCCTCAAGAATCAGCTTACCGTTTTTGTCTTCTTCGATGCTTGTTCTGCCCTTAACAAATACTTTTGAATCCTCAACCAGAAAACGACCGAACTTCTCGTAGTCTTTGGGAAATACTATGACTTCCACCGTACCAAGAAGATCTTCAATGGTAATAAAAGCCATTGCCTTGTTGGTTTTCGTGTATTTGATGGTCTTTTCGGTAATAATACCACCGATGGTTACACGCTTACCATCATCAACTTTCACAATATTTGTTTCGGGATCAAGATAAAAGTCGGCAGCGGTAGCCGTTATATTCTTTTCCCAGACACCCTTGTATTCATCAAGGGGATGTCCCGATACATATATTCCAAGAACTTCCTTTTCAAAAGAAAGCTTTGTTTCTTTGTTATATTCACCCACATCAGGCAACGATTCCTTAAAATCCTCCTTGGAATCATCTGTAGCAAGGTCAAACAGTGTCATCTGGCCCGCCATGGAGTGCTTTTTATCTGAAGAAACATTGTCCATTATCTGGACATAAATGCTCATGTACTGTTTTCTTGTGCCCCCCATTGAATCAAAGCAGCCGGCCTTTATGAAGTTTTCCATGGCACGCTTGTTAAAATCATAATCTGCCATGCGTGTCACAAAATCCGTAAGGCTTGTGTAGGGTCCGCGAAGGTTTCTTTCGGTTACAAGACCTTCAATTACGGGACGGCCCACGTTCTTAATGGCCGTAAGAGCATAACTGATTTTGCCGTCGGAAACGGAGAAGTCCTTCTCACCGGTATTGACATCAGGGGCCACTATATCAATTTTCATGTTGCGGCAAACCTGAATATATTCGGAAACCTTTCCCGCGTTATCGATAAAGCTGGTCATCAGGGATGCCATAAACTCTACCGGATAATAATATTTCAAAAATGCAGTCTGCATGGAAACTACCGCATAGCAGGCAGCATGGGACTTGTTGAAAGCATATTTTGCAAAATCCATCATGTTATCGTAGATTTTGCCCGATACCTCTTCGGGAATACCCTTTGATAAACAGCCCGGAACGTTTTCTTCCTGGTTACCGAACATAAAGTTGGCACGTTCGACTTCCATTACGTGCTGTTTCTTTTTACTCATGGCTCTTCGTACAAGGTCCGAACGGCCAAGAGTATAACCGCCAAGGTCTCGAACTATCTGCATAACCTGTTCCTGGTAAACGATACAGCCGTAGGTAGGCTCCAGGATGGGCTGAAGCTCCGGAGTTAAATAGGTTACGTTTTCGGCATCCTCTTTACCTTTTATATACTGAGGTATAAAGTCCATGGGACCCGGACGGTAAAGGGAAATACCCGCAATTACATCTTCAAGTGACTGGGGCTTAAGTTCTTTCATGAAGGACTTCATTCCCGCCGATTCAAGCTGGAATATACCCTCGGTTCGACCTGAACCTATATAATCCAAAACCTTCTTATCGTTGTAATCGATGTTATCGATGTCTATTCTTTTGCCTGTGGACTTTTCTATGTTGTCCAGGGCATCCTTGATTACCGTAAGGGTTCGAAGGCCCAGGAAGTCCATCTTAAGAAGACCAAGTTCTTCAAGGGTTGTCATTACAAACTGAGTTGTAATGGAACCGTCGGCGCCACGCTGAAGAGGTACAAATTCATCGGCAGCTTCGGGGCAGATAAGAACGCCTGCAGCGTGCATTGAAGTATGTCTCGGAAGACCTTCAAGCCGCTTACTCATATCTATAAGATATTTAACCTCGTCATCGGACTCGTAAAGAGAACGAAGCTCGGGATTCATGGTAAGAGCTTTTTCAAGTGTGATGTTAAGCTCCGTCGGAATCATCTTGGCAATCTGATCGGCTCTCTGATACGGAATTTCCAAAACTCTGGCTACATCACGGATTACACCCTTAGCCGCCAGGGTACCGAAAGTAACAATCTGAACAACCTTTTCCGAACCGTACTTTCTGCTTACGTAATCGATAACTTCCTGTCGTCTCTCGTAGCAGAAGTCAATATCTATATCGGGCATGGATACTCGCTCCGGGTTTAAGAAACGCTCAAACAGGAGATTGTATCTGATAGGATCTATATTTGTTATATGAAGACAGTATGAAACTATGCTTCCGGCTGCAGAGCCTCTGCCGGGACCTACAGGAATACCCTGGGAGCGGGAATAGTTAATGAAATCCCACACAATCAGGAAATAATCCACATATCCCATCTTCTGAATAACGCCAAGCTCGTAGTCAAGACGGGGACGAAGCTCGTCCACTCTGTCGGGATAACGCTCTTTTAATCCGTCATCGCAGAGCTTGTTCAAGTAGCTCCAGGAATCGTACCCTTCGGGCACATCAAAATGAGGGAGTTTTGTTTTACCAAACTCAATTTCAACGTTACAACGGTCTGCGATTTTCTGTGTGTTTTCAATAGCTTCTATGGCGTAGGGGAAGAGACATTTCATCTCATCCTCGCTCTTTACGTAATACTGTCCGCCTTCATAGCGAAGTCGGTCTTCGTCTTTAACGGTCTTTCCGGTCTGAAGACAAAGAAGCAAATCATGGGGCTCAGCATCTTCGGCATAGGTATAATGAACGTCGTTGGTGGCAACAAGTTCAATACCAAGCTCCCTGCTCATCGAAAGAAGCGCCGAGTTAACCGAGCGCTGTTCGGGAATACCATGATCCTGAAGTTCTAAGAAATAGTTTCCTTCGCCAAAGCAGTCCCTGTATTTAAGGGCACATTTCTTAGCTTCATCTATAAGACCCTTTTCAATAAGTCTGGGCACTTCACCCGCAAGACAGGCTGACAGTGCAATAATGCCTTCATGATATTTATTTAAAACCTCAAAGTCTACTCTGGGACGATAATAATAACCCTCGGTAAAGCCCTTTGAAACAATTTTGCAAAGATTGGCATAGCCCACATTATTTTCCGCAAGCAGTACAAGGTGATGATATCTTTCTTCACCCCCGGTTGCTTCTTTGTCAAAACGTGAATTGGGCGCAACGTAAACCTCACATCCAAGCACGGGCTTAATACCTACTTCTCTCGCGGCGCGGTAAAAGTCAATTACACCGTACATAACACCATGGTCGGTAATAGCGGCCGCACTCATGCCCAGCTCTTTTACACATTTCACATATTCTTTTATCTTGTTTGAACCATCCAGCAGAGAAAACTCTGTGTGGACGTGAAGGTGTGCAAAAGACATTCTGTGCTCCCGTAATCCTGAATTGATGGATTTTATATGTTAAGCCGAGCAATTATCGGTAAAACAAACAAAAATCCACGCTAATTATATCAATAATGGGTTCGAGTTGCAAATGCGACTCATAAGAGTTTGACATTGGCATCTAAATCACGGGAAACACCACTTTTAGATGTATGCAAACGCCGGAAACGGGGCAGCGGAACCAGGTATTGGCATCTATTTCGCAGGAAACCACTGCTTTTAGATGCAAGCATGCGTCGGAAACGGGCCAACAGGACCACGCATTGGCATCTATTTCTCCGAAAACCACTGCTTTTAGATGCAAGCATACGCCGGAAACGGTCCAACAGGACCAAG
>JAKSRT010000007.1 GCA_024403485.1 Lachnospiraceae bacterium | reverse complement strand
ATCCGTTCTTACTCCAAAAATATAATGAAGAATAAGAGACAGGATAAAAGTTACAGTCATACCTATTACATAGAAAAGCGATATCTTTTTGTAATCCTTACATATGGATAAGTACAACATTGTATAAAAAGTAAACATCAGGCACATATAGCCAACAAATCCGGCAAATACATACCATATATGAACTCCGCCTACCAAATACTCATGAACGCAGAAAAACACTGCGGGAACAAATGAAAATATGGTATTAATGGTCAAACCGGTAAAAAAACAAGGAAAAATGTCTTCATACCGCTCTTCGTAAATAACGTCCGACATATATCTTGATATAACCGCGTTAAACGGCGAAGCAGTCAGCAGTGAGAATATGAAAATATATAAAATCGTACACGCATACAGCTCTCTTGTATAATAATCCAGTTTTGAAAAGCCCAAAACCAGCTGCATCAGTATAACTACTGCAATAATTATCAACATAGGAGCTATGGTAACCACTACAGAATATCCGCATCCCCATATTCTGGCTACTATCGAATTTTTACTGAAAATCTTATTTAGTCTAATACCTATTCCGGCCATAACTAGTTCCTTCTAAAATCATAATTCGTTGTAAATTTCTCTGTAAGTATCTCTCATCTGATCAACACGATAGCGATTCATTACACGCTTATATCCTGCTTCTCCCATGCGCTCACA
This sequence comes from Lachnospiraceae bacterium, assembly GCA_024403485.1. GTDB lineage: Bacteria > Bacillota > Clostridia > Lachnospirales > Lachnospiraceae > UBA1258. Next base: position 42,194 of record JAKSRT010000007.1, on the reverse strand, counting down.
TGCTTCTTTATCGGTTGCCATGGTAACCATTGCTTCAGCAATCTCTGTAACATTCATTATGTGAGTAAGGATACCTGCTGCGCCAAAGTCATCGTTTTCACCGTACAGAAGACCTCGGCAGTTACCTACATCGGTTGCGATAACAGGCTTCTTTGCAGCATAACTTTCAAGAATTGTAAGAGGCTGACCCTCGGAAATACTTGTAAGAATTGTACAGTCCATTCTGCCAAGATATTCCGCTACATTTATTCTTCCGGTAAATTCAATATCCTTAACGCCCAGTGAACTTACCAATTCAAAACATTCATCCGCATATTCCTGATCCTCATTATAAGGACCCATAATCCATAGCTTTAATCGTGAACAGCGTTCTTTTGCAAAAGAAAACGCCTGTATCATCGTTTTAACATCCTTAATGGGTGACACGCGAAGTACCGCACCGATATTAAAGTAGTTCTGATCTTCTTCCGTTTTTCCCAAAATGTCGCTGAATCTTTCAACATCGATACCATTGGGAGTAATTCGGGTTTTCTCTTCAGGACAACCCAATTCTAACTGAAGTTCTCTGGCATGAGAATAAAGCGATGTTACGATTCCCGCCTTTTCATAAGCAGCCATCGACATTTTTCTGAACTGATCAATCCAGATATTTTTATAAATGCCCTTAACCCAGGTTGCCTTGATTATTTCTTCTTCACGTTCACGAGTGTATATACCATGTTCCGAAACAACAAGCTTGCTTCCGTATATTCTATTGGCCATCGCGCCCAATACTCCGGCATATCCCGTAGCCACACAATGATATACATCTGCTTTTGGAATAGGAGTCTTTAATATTAAAAACAAAGGCAGATAAATCGATCTCATCGTCCACAGGAAATCCGAGAATACAATCTGCGGGTAATTGAGCTTGTAATACTCATTAACTATCTTTAAAAAGTCAGCTCCCATCAATAAATCATCAATGGAGAAGGAGCCTTTCTGGAACATATCAAAAAGTAAGTCCCAGTCAACTCTTCTATTCATGATAAGACTTCTGAGTGCTCTGTATTCCGATCTCTTAAGTTTTGTTCTGCGACCTTCTTTGCGTCCTGAACTCCAATCAAAGTCATCAAGGTATGATTCATATACAGCGCTTACATTATCGGGAAGTGTATACTCAAACTTTCCGCTTTGCTCACGATTTGTAATAATACCAAGAATAACAAATTCATGCTCCGGAAACGCCTTTATCATGCTGTTAATCCATCCGGATACACCACCTACCACATAGGGGTAACAGCCTTCTGCCACAATACAAATTTTCATACAAAAATTCCTCACGCACTAATTAATTGCATTAGCGTCTTTTAATGTAATTTTAACTACATCCGAAGAAAGCTCTAACAAATAAGCGTTTTCTTCTATCTCCTTATAAGTAGCTCCGGTAAGGGAAGCAATTCTTTCACCATGGGTTCTTAATACAAACCAGCAGGTCTCTCCTTCGGTATTTTTTACATTAAGAGTAATTTCATTACCTTCTCTTGAATAATCCGAATCCATATTTAAGAATGTACGTACTCTTCTGTCACTCTCAGTAAGCGTAGTTCGATCAAATACTCTAAAGGGCCTCCAGAATGTTTTCAATGAGCTTGCCATATCATTATATATGTTTTCCCACTGATCTTCTGCTGATTTCGGCCATGCTACATCCGAAAGGGTCAACTTTGCATTATCATATCCAAGAACTGTTTCAATACTCTTTAGCATTAAATCTTTTGAATAAAAGAAGTTCTTTGTATTACTGGTCAAACTCTGCAAAGTAATGTCATCTGTTATATAGCTTAAAATCGGCAAGCTTACATCGGCATCACAGGCAATTGTTCTTACCTGGCATACATACGGGTCTTTCAATGCAGCCTCAAGTTCACCCTCGTCCTTTAAGTCAAGAAAAGCCGAGGTGGCAGGATATTTATTTTCAATTCCGTCATAATAGACCTTATCAAAGGCAACCTTTTCAGCTAGGCTTATTCCGTCCGCATGTTCAAGTGAAATACCTATTTCGGCCTCATGCTCACCCAAAAGTCTCAGCAAAGTATTGTAATTATCATAAGACGGCTCCGCAGGATCGGAATAATCGTACTTTGGAGTCATAAAGCAGGTATACTGAAGTTTATCCTTTTCAGCCAGTGTTACCAAAGTAGGCCAAATAACATCTGTCTGGAAACTATTTATATCTCTGGAGTAAATCTGAGAAAACTGCTCATTATTTTCATTAGCCATTAACGGAAAATCTACAACAAGGGTATTTTGAGCATTTACAACCGGGTACAGCTGGTAAGGAGATAATTCGTATACCATAGCACTTAATATACCCAAGCCTTCCGTATCTGACATAAAGTCACCGTTTACACAGAATACCTGTGCTGAAGTCAAACTGTTTCTCCAAATAATAGCGGGGAACTTCTCGTTTCTCTCTTCATCATCAGCTAAATACTCATCCAAGAGACCAACCATATATGTCTTGGTTCCGCCTGATGTCTGAAACCACGGAATGGTAAGATCTAAATCCTGCCTTTTTTCTTCCTCTTTCTGCTGTGGCTGGTATATGGACTCTCCGCCGAAAAGGAAACCTGAAAACAATTTAACGCCTTCTATTTCTATTTCGGGAGACAAAATATTCTGCACACCCCAAAGTTTCAGCATGTCAATGTTTCTTCTTATCTTCTCATACTCCGGAAGATTAAGAAAAATCATTGATACACCTTCATCGGCAAGCTTGATTATATCTTCTGTCTGATTATCATAATCAAGATGATTTGAATCAATCATTAAAAATTCAGGAATACCGTTTTTTTCAATAGAGTATTGATTCAAATTATCAATCACACAAATATTACGCTTTGTGTAAAGAGTCCACTGAGAAACAATAGATCCAATGTCAGACTTTTCATCACCCAGAAAAAGAATATAATCCTTATCTGTATGTTCGCTAAAATCGTCTGAAATATTCAATTCAGCCTGTTTCCATTCATTTCTTTTAGGAGTTCCTATATCCCTATATTTATTGTATGAGTAATCGTTTCCATAGTCCTTAACAATCTGACTGAACTGAAACAGAAAGAATATAGTTCCCATAATTATCAGAGAAATAAAAAAGTTTCTACGTGAAATCATCATTTTGGTCCTTCACTGTTTATATTGTGTAAAAGATTATATTTGTAATCTATGGCAAAGTTGAACAGTCTATATGGATTCTGCTCCACTCTGTAACATACAAAATCATCCGTTTCGTAAAAAATTGATGTTTCATTTGGATATAATTCCTTAAATTTCTGAGCCCAGAAATATAATCTGGACATACATATCCAACGATTTTCACCAATATAAATACCAAGGTTTCTTCCTTCGGGAAGTTCTTTACTTGCAAATTCATCGCCAATAAGGGTTCCGCTTCCCTCCCATGTTGCAGTGTAATCATACGGAATCTTTTCCACATAAAAATATACAACAGGTGTGGGGACCCTTACGGTTCCTCTCGGTCCGCAATATTCCATCTTTGAAAGGAAGTCTATCAGCTCATAATGGAACCCATGTCCATACAGCATACGGCCTTCTTCATTGGCCGAACATAATGTCCATTGATTGTCTTCGCTTTCTTCAATTATCTTATAAAGACACAAAACCGAAGCATTCTTTTGAAAGGTGGAAGCCTCCAACGGTTTACGCACGTTCTCTCCGGGAATAAGGTAAACAAGGTACATTGCAATGACGCAAAAAGATACTGTTTGTGTTATTACACCGATTACCTTATTTCGTCTGGCAAAACAGGATATAAAGCAAACTACGGCATCAAAGCATAACGGAATTGCAGCCGCAAGATAATATGTATAATACTGACCTGCTCTGTCCTGCTGCATTATGGACGGGAGCTTGTAAAAATCACTGTTTATTATTACTGCCATAAACAGCATATTAAGGCCCATACACAAAAGAGAAGCCCCGTACATTCTTTCTATGTTTTTGGGTATTAGTAAAATCAATCCAAGAACTATAAGAAGAAATGTACTTATTGTTGCTATCTGCACCCATATATCGTTATCAATCTGGTCATTGCCTGAGATGATAACATAATCTATATTACCCTCTATGGATTTATAAATTGCATATACGGTTCCTTTAAATTCGCCGTATTGTTCCACAGCTTCTTTTCTGGAAATATTAAATCCGGATCTTGGATCCTTAATACCGGTTCCCTGATTGTCCAAAGAACCGTCGCCGCCAACCGTGCCGTCAGTACCTTGAGAATCACCCGATTGTGTTTCCTCATCACCTTCAGGTGCCCCAAAAATAATGCTAAGTCCCCATCTTAATGAACCTTCCAAATCAGTTCCGGCCGCATAAGCGATTCCCATGGGCAAAATTGCAATAAACAACGAAATGAAGAATGTGGCAAATACCTTTTTGAAATACGGTTTTCTAAATAACCAAAAAGAATAGGCTATCGCCATCGCCGCAATACATATGCCAACCGCCATCGTTCCATAAAAGTGAACGGTCAGCGTCATGGAAAAACTCATTGCAAAAGCGGCAAGATACAATCGGCTTCCTTTTGCAGCGCTGCCACGTATTTCGCGTCGCTGCTCCCTAAAATACGCGAACCCTGCATATATGGTCGGCAGAATAAAAATCATACCGTATTCCTGAGGAAGAACCGCCGAAAATCTCCAGTAAGTATAGTAATTAAATACATCTGCAACCGCGTACAAAGCAGCACCCATATAAGGAATATACTTTGTTTTGCACACAAGCTTTAAAAAAGCCAAAAGGGTCATATCAACCCAGACAGTAATTACTATATTAAAAACGTTGAAAATCATATATGTATCAAATCCAAAGATTTCATGCATGTAATAAATGACATTATGAAATCCGTAAGGATAGATACCTTTAGCAAATATTACATTTTCGCTTAATTTATTAATCCAGTTATTATGCACCAGACAGTCGGATGCCTTATAACCGTAATAAACCAAATTGTTGCTGCCGTACAAATAACACAAATAGCCTAAAAGCAACAATACAATTAAAATATCCGGAATATGGAGAAAAACGCTTTTGGCAAATTTCTTATTCCGTATTTTTCTTTTTCTTTTTCTCTCTTCGTAACCCAAAGCTCTATATGCTTTAAGTTTCTGCTGTCCGCCAACAAGCCTTCTTATCAACTCCCATTCACGGGCAATGATGCTTCTGACCGGTATTCTGTCAAGTTTTACCTTTATGTAAAGGAGCGGAACAACCGTAAAAAGAATCAAAGTAATCTTGTGTGAAATATGCAAAAGTTCAAGCAAATACACCAGATTTATTACATAAAAATTGCTCAAAAGCGTATACATTACAAATCGCTCTGATGCATTTTTAAAACGAATTGCTTTGCCCACAACAAAGTGCGGTACAACTATGGCTATGACTGAATATGCTACGAACATTTTCAGCATTTGCAGCACAAAGACCGAATCCATAGACATTAAATACTAATCTCCAATCCGATTAATCTTTACGAGAAAGCTCTGATAAGTTCAAGTGTCTGGCTGTCAATTATTACGGAAGAGCTCTTAAGATAATCAAGGGTTGCAAAAAACTCATCTTTTCTGCCCATATTAAAAAACAACTTCAACTTGCAGGTAAATGAGGCGAGTGCATCAGGATAGTGTGCAAGCGTTCTGTTGCACCAATCTTCACAGCGCTCATATTCACCCACTTCCAAAAGACGCATGGAAACAATCTCATAGAGGTCTTCATTAAGGGAATTGATTTTTTCTTCATATATAATTTGAGCCACATCTGCCATTCTGTTCGCAAAAGCCCGCTGCTCAACCGAAGAAAACACTTTCTGAACAAGAAAACGATTCATATATTCAATGAGATCTATTCCCAGAACATCAACATCTTCTCCGCGCTTACAAATCTCATTGTAATCCTTTGATACTCTCATACGAAAATCGTTCAAGGCATCCTGCAAAACAGAAGCAGCATAGTGAGCAGTTTCCGAGTCATCGCAATCAAGGGCAAGTGAAATTGATGCAAGCGAATCACTGTAATCTCCCTGTGCGACACCCATAACAAGGGATCTCAAATTTCTGTTGTCGGTTACCGTTATCGCTTCTTCAATTGATACGACATTTCGTTCAACGTCTTCATTGGTTCTGACAAGTTCACGTTCACGATCTTTGCTGAATATGACATCAGAAAGATCTACATCTCTCCTGAAAATGAAAACATATCCAAACCATCCGAAAAAGTGGAACAATGCCCCTACGCCGGGAGCCAAAATCATGGTGAGCGCTCTCAAATACGCTAAACGCCTTGAGGTCTTACGGAAAAATACGGCAATAATCAAATATATAATTGTAACCAGAAGATTTATTACGAGGAAAATCAAAAACCATTTAAGGTTTAGTTCCATGATATACCCCCTTCAATCAATCGAGCATCAAGTCCCTTTTCAATGAAACGATTTAATACGAACTGAGCATCTCTTTCCGAAGTATTGGAAAGAAGCGCATAAACGGCATTGTCATCCAGACTTCCAAGATAGTCGGACTGACGAAGCGATTTTTCAACGACAGCAACAACTTCTCTTCTGTCTTTTCCTTCAAGATCGATACGGACAACCGAACACTCGGTAAGTCCTTTAGTTTCTGCTTTAAGGAATGCCGAAACAAGAGATTTAAAGCTTTCTCTTTCAAGCATCTTTGAATCGCCCTCATAGCGTTGTGCCTCAAGAGCTTCAAGATATCTGTTAGCTCTAAGAACTGCATTTTGAATAAGGGCAGATACGACGGTAAGTCTGTTGGCCTGACCGAGAGTCATATTTTCCCAGGAAAGACCCCATACCATAACAATCATCTGAAGCTCACCGTTCTCTAAAATGCCGTAAGCCATCTGAGGATATTTTGAATCCATTCCGCGATTGATATATACACGGTTTGATGAAATATCTTCGTAAAATTCTTCCATATCGGAATATTTGATGGAGTTTCCAAGACTTCTCGCTCTTACGGACGTAGATGAAAACAGACGAGCGTAGTCTCTGTTTGCTACCTGATATATTGCAATATCATCGCTCTTTACTACCTTACCGACTGTTTCAGCGGCGTAGAAAAGAACTTCCTCAGGGCTGTACTGGTCAAGAGACGCAGTAATACCGTAAATCATACCGATTGAATCGGCCTGGTTTACAACCTGTGTTTCAAGAATATTTTTAACGCGGACGTTAGTTTCGTTAATAACGGAAATATCATCCACCTGCTGCTTTAAATACTCATTTTCTTCTATGTTTTCTTTTTTGATTGTAACAATCTGATCTCTTAAATAACCTACAGCCAAGCCGACAATAAAGATTTGTGCAATCCAAACATATGTGTTTGAATCAAGCAGTAAATCATATCCGTTTCTTAGTCCGCCGTTTAAATAGAAATATCCCAATACTGAAAGCAGCGCAGAAAATGCAGCCTGCTGCTGTCCGCTGAGAACAGAAAACAGAAGCACATACAAAAGGAATATGTCAAGCTTTGCAAGGTAATCACTCTGTGCGGACTGGGAAGCCAAAAATACACATAAAATAAATACAACAATATTTTCAATGAAAGGTACGATTGCTTTTAAGAACCATCCAAGACGCTTCTTAAGTCTTTGAGAAAAAGGAAGGCCTTCCTCTTCTTCGGTCATAAATACATAGCCCTTTCTCTTCATGTGGGCACATATTCTTTTAATCATTAATGCAAGATCTACATATCTTGCAAATTCAAATTCATTATCAAATCTGGAGCCGTCAAGAATGACACTTTGAGCTTTTACACCGGGAGTGGAGATAACATCACATTCGGGATTCATTGCGTCTCGAACCATATTGGCCACTTCTTCTTCGGTAAGAGCATTGCCTGAAGATATATGATAAATAAGCTCATCATGCTTAGAAGCTGAAACAATTTTATACAGTGCTTCAACAGCATCGTTTTCGTATAGCAGAGAAACTTCTTTATCTTTTACAAAATGAATGGTCTTTTCTTCCAAAGCTTCAAGACACATTGATGTAAGTGTATCATTTATGTCTTCACGCACCTGGGGCATATTGTAAACATGATCCAGTCTTACGGTCACAATATCCATGTCACGGTGTTTTCTGTAGCCTTCACACATTGCTTCGCCCTGTGCAATAGCCTGAGCTTTAAAGCCGTTTGGTGTAGTCATTGTATCTTCACTAATGTCGCTGCTATAATTATCTCCGAAGACTTCGTTGGAAGAAAGATAAATGAAGCGACCTTTTCCGAGCATTGCATAGCCCATAAGAATATTTGCAAGCGCGCCCGAATATCTTACTGCATCAGATTCTTCGTTTTTCCACTTGAAATTGGTATCAAAAGCACCCATGAAGATGGTTACGTCCGGTGCAGCACTTTCGAATACTTCATTTATACAGTTAGCATCATATGGGAACTTGTAGAGTTCGAAATGCTTTTGATAGTCTTCTTTTTTAGAAAATCTACTTCCGGAAAGGACAGAGACTCTGTGGCCTTCCTTTCTGAGTTTAATAAGCAGATTGTTGGAGAATGTTCCTGATCCTCCGGTAATTAAAATGTTCATACGTTGACTCCAAATGACCTTATTTCTTCTAAAAATGCGTTAATATCTTCTTCTATAATCCGTAAAGACTCGCCAGTCTCTTCAGATATATCTCCCGCTATATCCTCAACGCTTCTCCATGAATCAAGCATTTCATAAATATAGGCGGCAGTATCGTTAATTTTTAATGGTTTTTTATAGCCGTCACCGGGGGTTCGCAAATCCAGTATGTAATTGCAGCCGGGTATTTTTCTCAACAAAAAACCCTGAAAACGATTCGACTTGTTCATATTTTCTTTCCGGATTGAGCGCAACCACATTATGCAAAATTTATGCATTCATAACCTTAGGTACGGATATTGAAAAACCGCTGTTGTCTTTAGGCGCACAAAAATCGCTGTTTTTGCCATTCTTTAAAAAAAGTGATGGCAAAAGCAACTTTAATTCATGGTTAATATCATTTTTACACACCGACATACAAAAACACAAGAGTTTTTTAATATTTTTGCATAGTTTTTTTCTTATCTTATATGAATGGATTATAAAATCTGCTTCCATTCATATAATTGCATAAAAATGCAACTCCTACTAATATTATGCAGATTATTATTGCTGTTATATCAGTCCATCTGAATCTCTGCCCCATATACCAGGTTCTCTTTTTATTTTTTCCAAAGCCTCTGAGTTCCATGGCATTTGCCACAACATCGATTTTGTTCATGCTGGACAAAATAAGCGGAACAAGAATGGTTCCTGCACTTTTTAATCGATTGAACAAAGTTGCTTTTTTACTCATTTCTATTCCACGGGCTTGCTGCGCCTGGGATATTTCATGATATTCTCTTTGTACATCAGGAATATATCGAAGTGCCAGTGCAACAGAATAAGCTACCGTATATTTGACACCGAGTTTGTTTAACGACGCAGCAAACTCACTTGGATTGGTGGTACATACAAACAACAGCACAAAAGGTATTGTTGCAAGGTACTTTAAAAAGTAGTTCAGATGGTAAAAAAGCTGTTCGGCCGTAGGCGCATATTTTCCGGATAAGCCGAAAAGATAAGTGCAGCTTCCATACAGTTCAACACCGTGATCCGGAGAGAAAAGATACACCAGCACATTGTTCATAATCAAAAAGACCGCGGTAAATCCAAGCATAAAGGATACATCTTTCCATCTGATTTTCGATACCTTAAGCAGTACGAAGCTGGCAACCGACAACACGGCAAGCAGTCTCGTATCATATGTTGACATTGCTGCAAAGCTCCAGAGAAGAAGGCACACAAACTTTGTCGCACCGGTAAGTCTGTGAATCGGCGACTGCCTGTCTACATAGTTAAACAGATTATTCATTGCATTCACCGCCTTCCTGCACTTTTTGCGCTTCCCGATGTGATCTTTCATAGTCTATGAAGCATTGCACAAATTCAGAAGGATTATCTATTCCGCACATAACTGCAAGGCGATAAAGTGATGTTTCTTTAAGGCTCGCTCTTTTTACAATGTCGTCATTGGTAAGGATTTTGGCTGCAGTGTCATCGGCAATAACCGTTCCTTTTGAAAATACTACCGACCGAGAAGCATACTCCAGCATAAGATGCATATCATGAGTTATCATGATAATAGTGATTCCCTTACTGTTAAGTTCTGTCAGGAACTCCATTATTTCGGTATAATGTCTGAAATCCTGTCCTGCCGTCGGCTCGTCCAAAATTATAATTTCGGGATCGAGTGCAAGAATCGAGGCGATTGTCACACGCTTTTTCTGTCCAAAACTAAGAGCGGAAACCGGCCAGTTTCTAAACGGCCAAAGACCGCAAACCTTAAGCGCATTCTCCGTCCGTTCTTTTATGACTTCTTCGGACCGTCCGCGACTCCTTAAACCAAGGGCCACTTCATCCATAATCATAACCTTTGAAATCATCTGATTGGGGTTTTGCATCACGTAACCGATATGGTCTGCGCGTTCTTTAATCGATAATTCGGACAGTGGGCTTCCCTTAAATGTCAGCTGCCCCCTGTTCTCTTTTTCAAAGCCGCAAACCACCTTTGAAAAAGTGGATTTTCCTGCTCCGTTGGTACCCACAATCGCTATCATCTCTCCCTGACCGACTTCCAGGGATATATCATAAAGAGCCTTGTGGCCGTTGTCATATTCAAATTCAATATCGGAGGCTTTAAGAATCGTCTCCGGTGTCTCTTTTCCCGGGATTTTTTCACAGGCTTTAAACCAGTCACAAACCTTTTTAATATCCTCTCCGGAAAGGTTAAGCTTGTCGATACTTTCGGGACACATCCGAGCGGTTACTTTTACACCTGCATATTTAAGTGCAGTTACATACAAAGGCTCCCTTATACCGTGATCGGCAAGAAGGTTTGACGAAAGCAGTTCATTGGTACTTAAGTCAGCAACAATACTGCCTTCTGACATAAGTACTACTCTGTCCACATGCCTGTGAAGAACATCTTCAAGTCGATGTTCAACAATTATTACGGCTGCTCCGGTCTTTTTCTGCATTTCATCAATCAGCTCGATTGCATCTTTACCTGTTTTGGGATCCAGATTTGCAAGCGGTTCGTCAAACAGCAGAATATCTACATCATCAACAAGGACTCCGGCCATGGATACTCTCTGTTTCTGACCACCTGACAGGTCTCCCGGTGCATGGCCGAGAAAATCACGGACATTTACCGTTGTTGCGACTTCCTTTACTCTTTCAGTGAGCTCGTCCTGAGGGACACAATCGTTTTCCAAAGCAAAAGCAATATCTTCAGCCACGGTAAGTCCGACGAACTGACTGTCCGAATCCTGAAGAACGGTTCCAACGGATTTGGATATTTCAAACAGACTAAGATTCCTTGTCTCCTGTCCTTTGATTTTAAGGCTGCCTGTCATTTCTCCTTTATATGAAAAGGGTATCAGACCGTTAATGCAGTGTACCATAGTGGATTTGCCGCAGCCTGAAGGACCGGCAATAAGAACCTTTTCACCACGGTGCAAGGCAAAATTGATATTATTCAGCGTAGGCTTTGACTGGGCATTATATTGAAACCCAAAATTATTAAATTCCAGCAAAAGATCATTTTTATTCATAAATAATATAAACAAAAGGGTAGGAAAAGTCCTACCCTTTTTCTTTCCAAAAAAGTTTATTTTTCTTCTTTAAGACTGCCCTTCTTGGGAATAGCAGCTGCATATGCTACGCAAAGCAGTGTGCCGACAATTGCGGTTGCCACGATGTTAAGGCCTGCTCCGGTAAGTCCCTGAAGGAATACCTTGTTTGCAGGTTCTGCATATATAACAATATCCAAAACAGGAGCTATAACTGCCCACGCTACCAAGTGACAAACAATTTGAGCCACATTAAAGATGATAATATCCTTTTTACCGAATACACCTTCATCAATTTTCATCTTTGATGCAACAAAGCCCATTGCAAATCCGAATAACGCCGAAGAGATTACCCAGCTCCACCAAACACCCCAGCCGAAGCTGAAATCAATAAAGAAGTGTCCGATAAGTCCGGAAAGAATACCAGCAACAGGACCGAAAACAGCAGCGATAAACGCAAGAACACCATACTGAATGGAAATGTTAGTGTTGGGTACACCACTGGGGATTGCCACAAAACGTCCTAAAACAAAGAACAGAGCAGCACCGATACCGGTTGCAACAACAGTTTTAACAGAAAACTTTTTCATTGCTTTTCTCCTTATATTATGATTAATTTAAGCGTTTTTATTTTACCATACATAATTCTTTTTCACCACAAATTAATATATTTTGGCTACAAAAATATCGCCTTTTTAATTACGCAGTAATATTTCTTTAGTATAGTAAAAAGAAAAGGGGGAATTGTATGTCCTTCGCATCACTTTTACATGATAAATTTACCATCGCAATGTATGCTGAACTTGCAGCGCGTATTTTGGCAGCCGGATTGCTCGGGGCAGTTATAGGTTACGAACGAACCAAACGATTAAAAGAAGCCGGAATGCGTACTCATATGATAGTATGTACTGCCGCCGCATTAATGATGATAGTATCCAAATACGGGTTTGCAGATTTGACCGGACCTGTTGCTGATGCCATGGCTGTATCAAAAGGAGCAGATCCTGCCAGAATAGCCGCCCAGGTAATAAGCGGTGTCAGTTTTCTTGGTGCAGGAGTAATATTCCATAACGGCAACTCCGTAAAGGGGCTTACAACAGCCGCCGGTCTTTGGTGTACTGCCGGAATCGGTATAGCCATCGGCTCCGGAATGTATGTGCTCGGATTTTTTACATCACTTACCATATTTGTTGTTCAGATTTTCTTCAGAAAATATTCCAATACGGATTCTTTTTATACCGCACAGCTGAATTTCACCGTTAAAGATTCAAAAGAGTTTCGAAAAGCCATTCACGATTATATAGAATCTCAAAACGGCCAGATAATAGAAAGTCAGATAAATTATGATGACGACGGTTATGCCACATACCATATTACCCTTAGATTGAATCATGAAATTACCATTGAAGAACTGGATTATATCCTTGAATCAAACGGAGAAGTAAAAAGTCTCAGTTGCCAGTCACTTAACTGATTTATAGCAAAAACATCTGCGAACACTACACGCATAGTAACAGCCTTGCCGCTAATCCACAGGGATTATTGACAAGGCTGCTTTTTATTTCAAATATTTGTCAAGAACATTTGCAAGTCTGTCCGGCTGAACAGGCTTTGGAACAATATCATCCATTCCCGCATCAAAGAACAGGGACTCAATTCCTTTAACTACATTTGCGCTGCATGCAATAATTGCCACTTTATCACTCCAGGCCACACCAAGCTTTCTTATTTTTTCGGTAGCCTCCACACCGTCCATTTCCGGCATCATGTGATCCATAAAAATCATATCGTATTCTTTTTCACTTACCATGCGAATAGCATCCTCACCGCTTAAGCAGAATTCGGCTGCAATTCCGAAGCGTTTTAGATAAGCCAAAAGAACTTTGACATTAACTTTATTATCATCTACCACCAGAACCCTTGCATTGGGATATTTCGCGTCAAATCCGTTCTTTGCGGCTTTATCTTCTTTATTTTCCGACTGGGGCGATATATCTCCGACCTTTATATCTTGGGCAACTCCATCGGAAGAAACTTCTGCTGTTTTGATGTCCCCCGCCTTATTATACAAATGGAATGAGGCAAACTTTTCAACCTTTATATTTCTTCTTTCGACAGCTTCAAACATCGGTGCTTCATCGACAATTACCTGAGGTATTTCAAAGCTGAAGGTGCTTCCTACGCCATATGTGCTTTTTACGGCATAGGTACCACCCATAAGATCGATAAGTTTTGCTGCAATGCTGAGACCAAGACCTGTACCTGAAATACCACGATTATTTGCAGTATCAACCTGTGAAAATACCTTGAAGAGCTTTCCGGTATCCTCTTTCTTTATTCCGCGGCCCGAATCCTCAACAGACACAACAAGTCTCATATCCTTTTCTTTTTTCTCATAATCAATTGTCAGCTTTATAAATCCTGAGTCGGTATACTTTTCCGCATTGCCAAGGAAATTCATTAAAATCTGACGAATTCGAACATCATCACCGAAAACAGCGTTGGGAATGCCGGGCGCAATATCAACATAGAAGTCTATGGGTTTGTCCCCAATACGCATATTTATTACATTTATTACGGAATTGAGCAAATCCTTAAAGCTGTATTCAACGGGAATAATCTCCAGTTTACCTGATTCTGCCTTTGAAATATCGAGAATTTCACTGACAATATCGAGAAGCATTTTACCGGCGGAATTTATCTGTTCCACATACTCTCTTACAACGGGTTCCGATTTTTCCTCTCTGGACAAATCCGACATACCGATGATGGCATTCAGAGGCGTTCGGATTTCATGGCTCATATTTGCCAAGAAAGAACTTTTTGCGTTATTGGCTGCGTCAGCTTCCTCTTTAAGGGCCTTCATTTCTTCAATACGTTCACGTACATCGGATATATCGCTTATCGATACTATGTAGCCTACATGGCGTCCCTTATCGAATATTCGGTTGCAAGAGCTCACATAGTAGCTGTTTTCTTTTTCAAAATACAGTTCCTCAAAGCTCTCACACAAATCCATATTTATCTGGGAAAGGTTTTCACCGGGGCCCCAGGCTGCAATCTCCGGAAATATTATTTCAGCGGCCATATTACTGCTTATATAGTTTTTATCCGCATCCACAATTATTACGCCGATTCCGAGATTCTGATACAAATTGGCAAAACCGATACTTTTAACATCTACAAATCGACCGCTTGTAAGTGTTACAAATATCAAAACAACCGTCAGGTTAATTGCAATAGGCCCAAGGTCAAAGTCACCTACGATGCCTGTTTGATTAATGATAACCGCAGAGTACGGAAGCACTGATTCAATCAGCAGAAAAAGAAGCATACGTCTTTGATTTTTCTGCTTCATACGTCGTCTTTTTCTGTAAAGAATAAAAGAAATCAGCAGCAGTTCAACCAGTTCCACAATTATAAATGCCCAGTACATGGGAGCCTTTGTGGTGCTGACCATATAGCCAAATCCACCGGGGACAAAGTCAACAGATGCATAAAAATAATTATGATACTCCATGGACACTACCAAAAGGAGAATTACCGTATCAAAAGAGAACAACAATGCTTTGACAACAGCCGGAATTTTTATTTCATCGCCGTATTCGATAACAAACAGAAAATAGCATAAAACAACATATGCCAAACCAACATATTCCATTGAAAGGCTTCTAACCGCCGCATCAAGGCTCTTTGAAACAAGCTCCAGCGTATACCCAAGTCCGTACATAAGTGCGCAGAACATAGCCGGAACGATGAATCTTGAATTGGCAACATTTTTCATCGTAAACAGTTTTACAAGACAAAATGCTGAGCTTATTGTACAGACTATTAATATGGCAAAAAGAACATAATACATCAGTTTATTTCCTTTAAATCATTAGTACGTAGTGATTAATATCGCTTCCGGGAACTTTCTCACTTCCTCGGATTTGAAATCCTGCCTTCTGCAATGCCGGGATATCCTCCGGCTTATTTACCTCTGCATAGCACGGAATGTTATTTTCCCATGCATACTTTGTTATGGGGTTTAACATCTTTTCGGAATATATATATCTTCCGGCTTTACCGTCTTTAACAGCAAAAACAAAAAGATGCCAGCAGTGCTTACCGAACTGCCTGTGCTTAATCCTGTTAGCGAAATATTCGTATACTATTACTTTTTTTAGAAGATTAAGTCCACCCAGATTAATAATATCACTGCCACCGTTTTTTAATATTTTGAAGATTTTTTTCAAATCAACATCCGAATGCAGCCATATGGTTAATGCATTCCGCTCTTTCGAGTCATAATATATAAGGCTTTCTTTTGAAAAAGAAACTGCTATCTTAAACATCTTTTCCGAAACGATTCCGGCCTTATCCCGGCCTGCAAACCATTTCATAAGTGCATCGTCTTTATAATATCTTTGGACAAGTTCATAGATGTCTTCGTATTCATCCGGTCGAAGTACAACCAGGCCTTTTTCTTCCAGTATTTTTTTTATTTCAAAAAACTGTGTGTTTTCACTTTTCATATTAGTGCCGCTTTTCTGGTTTTTATTCGTCTTGAAGTCCGTAAAAAGTAAACAAAAATTAATGCTTCAACATTTCATACATGCAGATATTTGGTTCCATCGTGTCAAAATTCCAGGTATGAAACGAATCTCCTGCACAGAAAGGATACTGCTTACATTTAGCGCACTTCCCAGCCTTCCTGAAGTCAGTTCTGAATATTTCGAATTTATTCTCCCAGACATCTTTAAGCCTGTCGACTCTTATATTTCCCTGAATCAGTTCAGGGCGTCTCTCTATATCAAGGCAGGCGGTAATATTCCCGTTGTTCATAATACTTGCGACATAAACACCGGCGTTACAAAGAAAATACCATTTTCTCACTTCCCGCTCATGCTTTACGCCAAGATAGTGACTGCAGCCGTAACTCACTTCCATGTTACCGCTGAATCTGTGCTTTTCTATAAAATCAATCAAACCTCGATATTCTTCTTTTGTAAGCATTAATTCCGGATTTTCTTTGGCCCGTCCTATAGGTTCAATGTTTATGACCCTCCAGGAGCGTACACCGGTTTTTGAAAACAATTCGTACATTTCCTCCAGTTCACCGTAATTTCTGTGGTGAACAACGGTTGTGATCTGAACATGCTTAAAATTGCCGAACTTAAGAAGATTTTGTATGCCCTGCATTGTACGTTCATAGCTTCCCACGCTTTCCCTGAACCAGTCATGGGTATCCTTAAGACCGTCAACGCTTACCGAAATTGTACTCATCCCGCTTTCTTTCAATCGCTTCGCCACATCCTCGGTTATAAGGGTTCCGTTCGAGGTCATTCCCCAGGAATAACCGAGCTTATTTGCGTAATTCATCAATTCAAAAAAATCAGGATATAAAAGAGGTTCTCCACCTGTTACACAGAGCCTCATTTTAGAAATATCGAAATCCCGCTTTACATCATCAAGAATCTTTTTATATTCCTCAAGCGTCAGCGGTTTCTCATTGTAAACGTCTCCGCACTGACTTCCGCAATGCCTGCAGTGTTCATTGCAAAGAACCGTTAATTCCAAAAAAAGAGAGCGTAACTCAGCGCAAGGACGAAGTGTTTCGTCTCTGTACTCAGCCAACTCTCTCATATGTTGCTTTTTAATGTAATTGCCAAGTCCACTGTTCCTGCCCATGGACTAACCTCCAAAAACAGTATTTAGTTCATATCTTCAGGTGGTCCGTAAATACATGGCTCAATATTATTGTCGGGCCTCCAGTCAGCGTCCTCAGAATTTTCTCCGCTGTCGTAGTTATCCTCAAACATCTCAGGCGGACCGTATATCTCATTATTTTCATTATCCGAAGGATCATAAACCGGATCAAACATTTCCGGAGGTCCATATATGGCTTCCGGATAATTTGATGCAGGTTTGAATCTGCATGCAGCCAAAACAGCTGCTATCGAACCAAGTGCAAATAATCCGAAAAACTTTTTCTTTTTTCCCGTATTTTTCTTCATAATCATTTTACTCCTCTGTCATATACCGACAGAATGACACATGGAAATATTACAAAGAAATTGTAGCACATCCGACATTCTTATACAAGAAAAAGCCTTTACACAACAGGTTGTGATAAAGGCTCATCTTTATACTCAAATCTTTAATGCGGGAAGTGCATTTCCGTCATAGTCAAACAATGCCTGATTGGCCCATTCGTTGCCACAGGGGCCCTTTTCCCCGGTATACTCCAAAGCTTCCCAGGTTGCCCATCCTACTCCGGGCACCGGAATCCATGCAGGCTCCCAGTAATAATATCCACGGCCCAGATTATCGGGAAGACTCTTTAAAAGTCTTGTTACGTGCTCCATAAAAGCCTTCTGACCTTCTTTTGACATGGGATAATCAAGATTTTTTGTAAGCTCTTCTCTTGTAGCATATCCCTTTCTCTCATCGGGTCCCAGACCTTCGTAGGAAGCATAGTCATCCATGGTAAAGCCTGTGGAAACCTCTGCCAGATACATCGGTTTTTTATAACGTTGTCCGCAATCTTTTAAATTGTATTCAAGTGCAGCAAGGTTACCGTGCCAGAAAGGATAGTAAGAAAGACCCATAACATCAAAGTCTGCACCGCCGCATGCAAAATATCCGTCAAACCAGTCTCGATAGAGCTGATTGTTTCCTCCGTTATCAAGATGCAGCATTACAATGGCCTCGGGGCAAATCTCCCTGACTGCTTTTATCCCTGCATTCAAAGCATCTCGCAAATTTGTATTAAAATACGTATCAGGAGCCCCCTCCGGACGACCGTAATGTCTGTTGCAAAGAGGCCACATACAGCCGTTTGTTATCTCATTTCCCACCTGAACCATTTGGGGTGCCAATCCAAGTGAAACCAGCTTCGACAGAACTTCTGTTGTATATTCATAAACAAGCTTTGTCAGTTCTTCAGCACTTTTTCCCTGCCACTTCTTAGGCGGAAACTGCTTGCCCGGATCTGCCCAGAAATCACTGTAGTGAAAATCAAGAAGCACCGACATTCCATGTTCTTTTGCCCTCTTCGACAGAGCAATTACCTTTTCAAGATCGTTGGTGCCGGCACCGTAGGGTTTGCCATCCGGAGAGTATGGATTATTCCAGAGACGAATTCTTACGGAATTGGTTCCGTAGCGTTTTAAGATAACAAGACAATCCTCTTCCACTCCGTTATCATAATATTTAGCTCCGTGCTGCTCTTCTTCGATAAGTGTGGAAATATCCATTCCTTTTACAAAATCCATTACTCGCGAAGCTCCTCTAATGTATAGCGTTTCATCATGCTTCTGTAACGAAAACGAGCCATTTCGTTTTTGGCAAGAACATCTTCCTCGGTTCCTGTATACTGACATCTTAAGCAATAATATTCTTTTTTGTCTTTGTCATAAAACATATCTATATCCAGGTCTCTCATAAAACATGAAGGACATCTGAAATTTAATTTTCCCTTGCTAGACTGAGCCATGTTGTAAATACCTCCTTGTTTGTAAGAGTTCCCTTGTAGCCTAAAGTAAACATGGGTGAGAAAGCATATCCTTCCTTGAAATAACCTACCTTGTCGGGGCCTTCCGCTTTCATTCCCACACGGGTTTTAATAGCACCTACGGTTGCAAATACTTCAGTTGCATTTTCAACGTATTCTTCACGGCACTTATATTCATAATTAAGTGTTTTTGTCTCTGTTCCTACTGCATTTAAAGTTACACACTTCATATCTTCGGAATATTCGGTGGTACCGTAGCAGGCTACAATATATTCATTGATTTCGACCTTGGCGTCGGGATTGCTCATTTCAAGAATCTCGCGGCTGATCTTAATATCCGAAGCTCCCTCGTCGAAAGAAAGAACTGTCTGTAGCTTGATTGTAAGATCTGAAAATTCAATATCAACCGGGTCTAAAACAAGACTTCTGATTTTGCCACCGTCCGCCTTTGCTTCTTCCTTGAAGTGTGCCTTTGTACGGCATAAGCAAAGGTCTACTTCTTCGCCGTTATAGCTTACCTTGGCACTTCTTACGGTACCTTCTCCCGCATAATGAGTGAAATATCCGGCACGATACTTTTCCTGAATAAGGAAAGGATATGAGCAGTCCTGCACATGATCCGTACCGATACCTACCGGCCATTCAAGCTTTGCCGCATAAGGTCTTAAATCAACAATTGCTCCACCCTGGTCCATATTTACGCATACACGCATATAAGGATCGCAATACCAGAAAATCTGCTTTTCAGAGCCGTATAAAATATCCTTCCAAAGAGCACATTCAGGCTCTGTATATCTCTTGTTTGCTCTCCAGAAGTCTGCAAACTCTGCCATACCCATATCATCGAGCATACCCTGCTTCTTTAACTCACCGTAGTATGCCATACCGTCGGCATAGGACTTCTTAAGAAGTTCATAAGGGGCTTCCCAGCGTCCCATTTTATTCATCCATCCGGGACCAACAAAAACCATATTGTAAGCTATGCCGTTGTTGTAATCTCCGATTACTCTGTACTGATCGATTAAGTTGTAAAAATAAGGAAATTCCCAGGTCTTGCTGTCATAAATCATTCCTCGCAAAACATTCTGAGGATGTGTACCAAAGTTTGAACCGTTACCGTCATAGCATGCCATCAGGTCTCTTGAAAGATGAGGAATAGCTACAATTCCGCTGTCCTCTGCTTCATTGGCAGCCGGCGCATGTGTATTTACCTTTGAGGGAATCCAGGGTGCCCAAGGACCGCCGTCCATCAAGGTATACCAGGAGTTATTACAGGTATGATATGCCTTGGGACCTTCCTCCCAACATGTGGCAACGGCGCACTTAACAGAAGGGTATTTAGCCTTAATATAGTTAATAAGCTCCGCATCCATATAATAGGATCCGGTTGATTCGGGATAAAATCCGAAACAGTCATAGAATTTTCCGAAAACGTCGTCCACAATGGACATCTTGTCTTCCATAGAAAACATCCAGATGCAGAAGTCTTTGGTTTTGTACTTCTCTCTGAACTGTTCACAGGGAAGTCCAAGAAGGGTCAATGCGATTTCATCGCCATATGTTTCATGATGTTCTTTTGCCAAAGCAACCGCTTCAGCATTAAAGAGGCTTGCGTAGGTCATCTGAATTGTTGTTTTCAATCCGTTTACATGTGCAAGTTTCTGCTGGGTCTTAAAAATATCAAGAGATTCTGTAAGGAGTGCCTTACGGCCGATATCCTCAGCCTTTCCGTGTCCGGTAACCTTTTCGGCATATTCGGGAACCATTTCCGGACGATGAATAATATTTACTATAAATTTGTTTTCCATTATTTTTTACTGTCCTTTCCCATAATGGTCTTTGTGGATTGCTGCATGGAAATTTTGTATCCAAGCAATTGTCTTTTTTGAACTTCTTCGCCTTCAATTATCGAAAGCAGCGTTTTGCAGGCTTCTTTTCCAAGCTCCTTAGCGTCAAAGGTAAGAGAAGTAATTGACGGAATATTTCTCTCCAATACGCTTGAGTTGTAGAAAGAAGCCACCTTGATATCCGTAGGAACCTCAAGGTCGTTTCGTTTAAGTTTATCTAAAACTCTTACACAGATTGAATCATCCATGCAGAGAATACATTCTGTATTTGTTTTTAATACACGGTCAACCAGATAATCGATGCTTTCATCATTGGTATTTTCGTAAACGGTAGACAAATCCGACAGGTTGTATTCTTCCACAGCCTTTGTAAATCCTGCCATACGCATTTTATTAACCATATATTCGGTGTTGTCGCAAAACAAAGAAAAACGCTTTATGCCCTGCTCAATCAACAGCTTTGTAAGATCATAGCAGGCACTTTCATGATCATTGTCCACCTGAATTATATTTTTATTCGGGCTGGAACCAACCGCCACAAACGGAATATTGTTTTCCAGAAGATATTCTGCCGGCAAGTCCTTTGTAAGCGTTCTTGTCAAAACTATTCCGTCCACCTTTCGGTTATTGATAAGACGTTCCAGATGATTTATATCATCATTCTTTGTCATTGAAACCAAAACATCGTAATCGGTATTACCGGCCTGTTCGCATACACCCATCAAACATTTCTGAAAAAACGGAAGATCCATAAGTGCAAAATCATCGGGAACCGTAATTCCGATATTATAGGTGCGGCTTTGAGCCAGGCCTTTGGCAATAGCGTTAGGAACATAATTGTTCTCTTCAATATAAGCAAGTATTTTTTCTTTTGTGGCAGATCCAACCCGGCCTTTACCCGATATAGCTCTGGATACCGTTGTCTTTGAAACGTTAAGTGCCTCAGCCACGTCCTCAATAGTTATTTTTTTGCTCATTAGTCCTCCAGGCAAAGATAAAAGTCATCAAAGGTTCCCCAGGCACCTTCTCCGCCGTCAAAGTGAACTCCAATCGTAAGTGTTCCATCCGTTACTTCTATTCCGCTGATTTCAGGATGTTGCCATTCACACCAGCCGTTTACATCATAATCACAGGCATATTCAAAACCATCGGATTTTCTTGCAAACAGGTACATTACCGAAGTTCCGCTATCTCCGCCCTGAGCGTTCATAGTCAGGTAGTAAGTTCCGTTTTGAAGTCCGGTTATAGTCTGCTGAGCCTCAAAGCTTACTGCGCCCTGCCTCCAGTAGTGCATTGCCCACTCACCGGTAGTAGCATCTGTTTCTTTTTGCTGAAAATCAAGCACCGTATCTCCCGAATAAACAAATTCCCACATGGAGCGGTCTTCTTCTTCAAAACTTGGATTCAAAACCCAGTTAACATTCGCAACATTTATGGTAGCTGTGATAGTTGTTCCGTCTTCAAAAGAACCGGTAACCTGATATTCGCCCTTTACATTCGGGTCAACTTGGGCCAGTTCATCGGGATTCCAGGTAATGGGAGCAAGACCGTTTTTACTCCTGTCATTGAAATGAACTTCACATTCACTGGGCATCACAAGTTCGGAACCCGGATTAACCGTTACCAAAATGTCATTGGCAAAGTCCACCTTAAGCTCTGATGTTGCACCGTATTTCAAATATTTGAATACCTTAAGCGACTCCAGGGCCCGACCGTTATGATCAAACATAGCCTGATTATCCCAGGCACTTCCGCCGTACCACTTTCCCGCATCCTTAGGATCGTACTCACCGGCATATGACGAAGCCCAACCGGAACCAAACTGTTCCCATTTCTTCTTGTTTGATTCATAAACCGCATTAGCGTCGGCACTGTTCCAGTCTACCGCCTCTACCGGAACCCAGGCAGGTTCCCAGTAAAATACACCGAGGCAGTTATCTCCCGCTGCAGCTGCAGCAGCAAACACATCTCTTACTGCGTTGGCCTGACTCTGCACCGATGGTGCGTAGTTCTTATTAATGTCCTTTTCTCCTACACTGTTTGAATGTCCGTCACCATCCTCCAATGTGTAGCAGTATGAAGTTTCCGCAACCATAACCTTTTTACCTGTGGTTTCGGCTACATAAGAAAGAACTTCGGTCAGGTTTTCAAGAGTGCCATGCCAATAGTTGTAATAAGATACAGCAAAAATGTCATATTCCACGGCACAGCTCTCAAGTTTTCTGAGAAGACCCTTAATGCCCTTAAAATCACTTATATTGGTGAAGTGAAGTGCAATCTGAATATCGTCGTTACCATGTGCGGCGCCTGCTTCCAAAACAGCTCTTCTGCCTTCCGAAACAATCTGACTGATTTGAGCCCATTTGGATTCACCGCTCATCTGGTTGTTGCTTTCGTTTCCAAGCTGAACCATTCCTACATCGGCTCCCGCATCCAGAATTTTATTCATGGTTTCAAGAGTGAAATCATATGCCATGGAAGCTTTTTCTTCAATGGATTTTCCTTCCCAGGCCTTAGGAGCCTGCTGCTTGGAAGGATCGGCCCAGAAATCACTGTAATGAAAATCCACAAGAAGCTTCATGCCGTATTCGGCTGCGCGTTTCCCGATAATAGCCGCTTTATCGGCGTCACAGTTTCCTCCGCCGTAGCCGTTACCATTTGCATCATAAGGATCGTTCCAAACACGAACCCTTATGTAGTTAACTCCCTGGTCGGCAAGAATTTTAAATAAATCTTCTTCCTCGCCATCAAAATTTTTATATGTAACCCCGGACTCTTCAAGAGATATTACGCTTGAAATGTCTACGCCTCTTATAAAATCATCGCTGATTCCCTCAACAGGCTCCACAAATATACCTGCCGTCTCGCTCTCTGTGGGAGCTGTATATGTATATCCCGATGCGGAATCTTTATTATCGCCTGCGTTTATATTTTCACTGCCGCATCCCGCAAAAAGGCTGACAGCCAGAACTGTTGTAAGTACAGCGGATATGCTACGCTTAAATACTGCTTTTTTCATTGTTTTTCCTCGTTATTCATGTTCGGTTTTGTAATTTGCGCAACCGTTTGCTCAAATACAAATTAGCACAGCATTTTTTGTGTGTCAAGGACAGATTTCCCACTTGCCTTTTTTCCATTATGATGTATCGCCACGCATAACATCCTGGCCGACAGCTCTTTGAAATTTCTTCGGATTTAGGTAATAATTCATATTTTCCGCCTTCCAGTGCAAAAATTCTTACGCTCGTTCCTCGAAGTCTTCCTATTTTAGGCAATAATCCCTGTTTTTCGCCTTCCAGTGCAAAAATTCTTGCAGCACTTCCCTCTAGGTACTCAAATTTAGGTAATAATTCATGTTTTTCGCTTATCATTGCAAAAAATATCCTACTCGCTCCCTGATGTCTCTTCATTTTAGGTAATAATCCCCGTTTTTCGCCTTCCAGTGCAAAAATAATCTGTTGAACTCCATTAACAACTCTTGTTCGGGTAGCAGTAAGCTGTTAGAAACGCATGCAACAAGACGCACAGCAAGAAGGCATCTGCCTATGCAGATGCTCGCGCCAAGCGCGGTTGCATTTGCAACTTATAACTTTCGCACGAGTACGCATCCTTGCGAAGTCTTTTTTACTCTATAGAAAGAACTTTCCTATAGAGTAAAAAAAATCACCTGACCGATAGTCAGGTGATGGCTAAATCATATTATATTATCGCATAGCCTCAATGGCTTTAAGCTCGTCAACGCCAAAATAATAATGTTTTCCGCAGAACTGGCAGTTAACCTCAATTTGCTGCCCCTCATCAATAAGACTCTGCATTTCCTTATGACCAAGAGAGTAAAGACCCGTGGCAAAACGCTCTTTTGAGCAATTGCATTTAAAGTTTGCGGGAATTTTATCCACGATTTCCATATCCAGGTCTTTTAATAAAATTTCCAAAACCTGTTCAGGCGTGTTGCCCCCATCAAGAAGCTTCGTAACCGAATTAATATCTTTAAGGTTGTCCTCAAGCTTGTCAATAACTTCATCGGGGCAGAATGGCATCAGCTGAATAATAAAGCCTCCTGCAACCTTTACGGTGTTGTCCTTGTTCATAAGAACACCAAGGCCTACTGTTGATGGTATCTGTTCAGACTCCATGAAGTAAGCCGTTAAATCTTCCGCTATCTCTGAAGTAGTAAGCATGGTCTGACCCACGTAAGGCTCCTTAAGACCAAGATCTTTCATTACTGTCAAAAAACCGGGGCCTATAGCACCGCCAACATCAAGCTTACCTGCAGCGCTCGGTGGAAGCATTACATTGGGATTGGCGCAAAAGCCTTTTACATTTCCGTGAGAATCAGCTGTAACCGTAAGGTTTTTCGCTTCACCGCCACAGTCTATTTTAATTGTCAAAAGATCAGCATCGCCCTTTTGCATAACGCCCATCATCGCACCCGCTGTCAGCAGTCTTCCAAGTGCTGCTGTCATTACCGGGCTTGTATTATGTGCGTTCTTTGCAAATTCGGTTAGTTCTCTTGTTGTAGCCCCAAAGGCTCTGACCGCTGCATTAGCCGCGGTAGCTCTTACTATATAATCGCTCATATCGTTCTCTTTCAAAAATATGTTTATTTTCCCTGTTCCCTTGCAACCACGAATATTCTCTCGGATGTCGCTTCGGTTTCTCCAAAGGTATCGGCGTCAATGGCTTCCAGGAAAACCATTCCCGCTTTGCTTAGCAAAGCTTTTATTTCCTCAAGATCATAGCCTCTCTGGAAATGCGTTTCGTCAAACCGCCTGTACAAACCGCTGCCCTCTTTTGTAAAAAACGTAATGTCATACTGGTTTATGGCAGTTTCCTCATCGTAGTAATTATCCCATATAAAACCGGCGTCATCGTCAACCTGAGCTATGGTTGTCTCACCTATTATTTCACTATATTTGTACTTAGTATTAAAATCAAAAATCAAAATACCGTTGGGATCTAAGTAATTGTTGCAAAGCTTAAATACTTCGCACAGTTCGTCAGGCTCGGTAATATAATTTATACTGTCACAAACACTTACAACAGCTCCGACTGTTCCGTACAATTCAAACTCCCGCATGTCCTGACATAAATATAAGATACTGTCGTCACTTTCATACTCTTGAGCTACGGCGAGCATTGAGTCAGAGTTATCAATTCCGATCATATCATAGCCTTTATCCCTAAACCTTCTGGTCATAGCTCCCGTTCCGGCACCAAGTTCACATACAAGGCCACCGCTGATACCATATTTATTCAATTTTTCAACTAAAAAGCCGCACCATTCATCATAGGGAGTTTCCTCCATGAACCTATCATACAGTGCGGCAAAATCAGTATATGCTTCCACAAATTGTCTCCACAAATATAATGAAAATCTCTTACAGCAAGAAATTGAGTGCGCCAAATACACCGGTACAGATAAGTCCTACAATAATGCCGGCTGAAATAACTCCTGCAATAACTGCCAAAACACTCTTCTTAAAGTCCATATCCAGTATTGAAGCAGCGAGCGTTCCTGTCCACGCACCTGTACCCGGAAGCGGTATTCCTACAAAAAGAAACAGCGCCCAGAATATTCCTTTCCCGGCTTTTTCCTGAAGTTTTGCTCCACCTTTGTGTCCTTTTTCAAGACACCAGCTGAAAAACTTGCCGATAATGGGCTTGTCTTTACCCCATTCAAGAACTTTTCTTGCAAAGAAATAAATAAAGGGAACCGGCAGCATATTTCCGAGTATAGCTATTGCACAACATAACGGAAAGTTAAGCTCATTTCCAAGTTCAATCTGCGCAAGCGCATAAGGTATGGCTCCTCTGATTTCAATGAGCGGTACCATTGATATAAAAAATACCCATAAATACTTCTTAAGCATATAAAATCTCCTCCAATGCACTGATTAGTGTTTTCATCTCATCATCTGTTCCAATAGATATTCTCATATATTCCTTAGTACGATCGGAATTGAAGCATCTTACGATTATTCCGCGCTTTCTAAGTTCAGCTGCGATATGGTCTCTGGACTTATCCCCGTTATATTTTACAAAAATAAAATTGGTCATACTGTCAGGGAATGTGAACCCAAGACGAGCCAATTCCCCCTTGGTCCATTCTCTTGTGGAAATGACTTTTTTGCAGCATGATACAAAATATTCATCATCTTCAACAGCCAACACACCAAGTTCAAGAGACGGCATATTCATAGTATATGAATTAATTGAAAATTTAACATCTGATAAATATTTGATAATTTTCTTACATCCCATTGCAAATCCGATTCTCATTCCGGCCATAGAGCGTGATTTTGAAAAGGTCTGAACCACAAGAAGATTCTCATATTTATCAATAAATTTAAGAGCAGATTCACCGCCAAAGTCAATATACGCCTCATCAACAATAACCACGCTGTCGGGATTTGCGGCCAATACAGCTTCTATGCCATCAATACCCAAATATAAACCGGTGGGTGCATTTGGGTTAGCTATTACCACCCCACCGTTTTCTTTAAAATAGTCCCCGGGATTAATGGAGAAATCTTCATTTAGCGGTATAGTTTCATAAGGAATATTAAAAGTATCGGCCCATACATCATAAAACGAATATGTTACATCCGGAAATAAAATAGGCTTTTTGCTGTTAAAATATGTCAAAAAAGCCACGGCCAAAACATCGTCGGAGCCAACACCCACAAACACGTTATCTGTTTCCAAATTATATTTTTTTGCAAGCGCTTCCCTAAGAATTTCACAATCCGGAGCCGGATATTTTCTAAAATCGGAAACATTGAGATTGCTCAAACGTTCACTCACACGAGGTGACGGCGGATATGGGTTCTCATTGGTATTAAGTTTGATAAGCTTGGATATTTTAGGCTGTTCACCCGGAACATAGGGCACAACCTTTCTTACATTACTTTCCCACATAACTATTTCCTAACAATTCTTTGTAAGTGTTCATTTAACTAATCAAGTATACTTTATCTGGATTTCATTCGCAAGTAAGCAATAATTAAGAATCCTTTATTTGAGCATTAATCAGCCATAGTACACAAAACTCCTTTTATCGGAAGACAACTTTATGTTCTCATCTGATTCACATTCAAAAATAACATCCTTTTTATTCATAAGCAGCCGTCCGACCACAGAATAAAAAATATAATACTTTTTATCTTTCTCCAAACGTCCGTAATCTGTTAAAATATGCATTTTGTCTTCCTTTATTCGAATTTTTGCCGTCGATACCAATCTTATTTTCTTATCCTCGATACTATAAATAAACGTGGTATTGGCCAATAATATCAATGCTGCCAAACAAAGAATAATACCCGAAAGCAGAAGCCATATTGAATACATATTCAGTATACTTAAAAAAGAATGACTATTCTGTCTGTAAGGCGATGTCACCAACGGTTCTCCGGAGGATACGACCGTTGCCAAAGGCTTATCAGCCGTTTTTTCATTTACATCTATTTTCTTTCCGACGTCCTTTTTGTAGTCTTTGTCATTGCCGGACACCGAAATGATACCATTTTCTTTATCATCCTTGTTGTCATCCGATTTATTATAGTCGTCTATTATCGGAGCAAAAGGACTAAGCGGATCATCTTTTTCATTATCATCGGATTTCTTTTTTATATCATCCGATTTTTTTTCATCGTCCCCGGACGGAGTATTTTTGCCATCGGATACATCATCATTTTTATTGCCATCATCCTTTTTTTCATCATCCTCTCGGCGCTTTTTCTCTTCTTCTTCCTTTCTTTCCTCTTCCTCTTTACGTCTTTTTTCTTCCTCTTCTTTTTTTCTCTCTTCTTCCTCCTTACGCTTCTTTTCCTCTTCTTCCTTTCTTTTCTCTTCCTCAATCTCTTTAGGGTCTCTTCCAATATTGGAAACTGTTATTGATGCCCCTGCAACATTTCCCGCATTATCGATAACAGATACGCTGTAAGTTCCGTTTGAAGTTACATTCCAAGAAGATCCCGAAGAATAGCCTCCACCATTAAACGAAAAGCCCACTATACCCGATAAATCGTCGGATGCCGCAGCATTTATGGTAAGTCCGCTTTCTGTCCATGCTTCAGTACTTTTGGATACGGAAAGTGTAGGCGCAGTCTTATCTATATTGGAAACAGTTATTGATTCTGTCACTGTTTGTCCGTTGCTGCCTTTTACGGTAAAAGAATATGAACCATTAGTGCCAACAGACGCAGAAGCACCGGAGCCGCCTCCGCTGAAAGAAATAGAGCTTACGCCAAACGAACGGTCTGAAATGCTAACATTGCAGGATAAGTTCACATCCTTATTGGTCCAGTCAGCTGTACTGGCCGAGACAGAAACCGTAGCTGATACCGAACCCTCCTGAATGCCGCACTTTCGCTCTGTAACGGTATATGTATGACTTCCTGCAGGAGTAACATCCCTGCTGTCGAGTACCGAGCCACAGGAAGTACAAGTCATCTTTGAAAATTTGTGGACCGAACTTACCATGTTAAGCGGACAGCTTTCCGTATATCCTTCATATAATACGGTTCTCATTTCACCGCAGTTACTGCAATGCTTTTGAATATTGTCAGCCCCGTATATATTTTTATGCGTACAGGTTTTTGAAACCTGCTTATCACAGGCTCCGGTATGATGATGCGTAAAGTTCCCTGCGTACGCACCGACAGGAACGGTTCCTGCAAAAGTCGCCGTCAAAATCAGATATACAAAAATTTTTTTAGCCCTTTTTCTCGCTTTAGAGCCAAGAATTCCTGCTTTTAGTTTGTTATTCCATCTAAACATAAAAAAACCTCCATTCAGAAAAAATGTCACTTAGGACAAATTCTGTATCGAGGTAAATAATCCTGTACTCAAACGGCACATATTAAATTAAGCGTCAAATGTAGTGTAGTGAAATTTTATAACAACAAATATTAAAAATCCATAGGACAAAATATACAAATTTACCCTTTTACAATTTGGTAATTTACGATACATTCAAATCATGGCAAAGAAATACAGTATGGACATGACAAAAGGTCATTTAGTCCCCCAGATAATTTCATTTACTCTCCCACTGATTGCTTCAAGCCTGCTTCAGCTTCTTTTTAATGCTGCAGATATGGTGGTTGCCGGTCGATATGCCGGTTCCGATGCTTTAGCGGCAATAGGTTCCACTTCCTCACTTATAAATCTGCTCGTTTGCTTATTTATGGGGCTTTCAGTCGGTACCAATGTATTGGTAGCCCGTTTTTACGGCTCTTGCAAGGAAAAGGATGTCAGTGAAACCGTTCATACCTCTGTTCTTCTTGCAATCATATGCGGAATTTTACTCACAATTATTGGATTTTTCTGGGCACCTTCCCTGTTGGCTTCAATGGATACTCCTACAGAAATACTTCCACTGGCAGTTTTGTATATACGAATCTATTTTCTTGGTATGCCTGCAAGTCTTTTATATAATTTTGCAAGTTCGGTACTCAGAGCCATAGGTGATACAAAACGCCCTTTAGTTTATCTTACATTGGCAGGAATATTAAACTTTATTTGCAATGTTCTTTTTATAGTAGCCTTTGGAATGGGCGTAGACGGTGTTGCCTATGCCACTGTTCTTTCCCAAATGCTCTCTGCGGTTTTGGTAACTTTAGCCCTTGCTAAGTCCGATGAATGTTATCGTTTAACACTAAAAGAATTAAAACTTACAAAAGACAAATTTGTTCAGATATTGAGGCTTGGCGTTCCTGCCGGCTTACAGGGATGCGTTTTTTCATTTTCAAACGTGCTTATTCAGTCCAGCGTAAACTCCTTCGGAGCTGCGGCCATGGCCGGTAATACTGCTGCCTCAAACCTCGAAGGCTTTGTTTATGTTTCAATGAACTCTTTTCATCATACATGTCTTTCATTCACAAGCCAAAACTACGGTGCACACAATTTTGAGCGTATCAAAAAAATCTGCATTACGTGTCTTTGTATGGTATTCGGAGTCGGTCTTGTACTTGGCCTTTTGTGTTATTTCAATGGGCCTTTCCTTTTAAGCATATATGCCGACAGTGCCAGTGCTGCCACTGTTATCGAATATGGTATGAGGCGTTTGGTAGTTATAATGTTCACCTATTATCTTTGCGGTATGATGGATGTTATGGTAGGTTCCATCAGGGGACTGGGTTATTCCGTAATGCCTACAATTGTATCGCTTTTAGGTGCCTGTGCATTCAGAATCGTTTATATATATACGATATTCAAATCAATCCATACCATGGAATGCCTGTTTATTTCGTATCCGATTTCCTGGTCACTGACCTTTGGTGTACATTTGATTTGTTTTATAATCGTATATAAAAAAGCTGTTGCCCGACAAGCTGTTTATTCTTAATGCAAATCATTCCCTAATGATTTTAGTTTCTGTTATGCATCCGTCTCTTCACCGTAGAGTCTTGCGCACTTGACAGCCACATTCCATCCCTTTAAAAGTTTTTTTCTGGTTTCACTGTCCATTGTGGGTGAAAATTCTCTTCCAAGTTCCCAATTGACGATTATGTCCTCTTCGTCTTGCCAGTAACCGGTTTTAAGACCGGCAAGATATGCTGCCCCAAGTGCGGTGGTTTCTATGCATTTAGGCCTCATAACATTAAGTTCCAATATATCTGACTGAAACTTCATTAAAAAATTATTGGCACTGGCTCCGCCGTCGACTCTTAATGATGTAAGCTTAAGGTCAGCATCCTTTTCCATTTCTTTCAAAACATCATAAGTCTGATATGCTATAGACTCAAGAGTCGCCCTTATAAAATGCTCCTTTTTGCAGCCTCTTGTAACGCCTACCACAGTTCCCCGAGCATATTGATCCCAATAAGGAGCACCAAGGCCCACAAATGCCGGAACGACATATACTCCGGCTGTATCCGGAACAACCGTCGCAAATTCTTCAGTCTGTTTAGCACTCTCAACCATACGCATGCCGTCTCTTAGCCATTGAACTCCCGCCCCTGCTACAAATACACTTCCTTCAAGGGCGTAGTTAGGTTTATCACCGGTGCTTGCGGCTATGGTAGTCAAAAGACCGTTATTCGAGAAGATGGCCTTATCACCGGTGTGCATCAAAAGAAAACACCCCGTACCATATGTATTCTTGGCATCTCCTGCCTTAAAGCAACACTGTCCGAACAAAGCTGCCTGCTGGTCTCCGGCCACACCGCAAATGGGTATTTCGCCTCCGAGAATATATTTGTCGCTTTCACCGTATTCGGCCGATGAAGGCTTTACCTTGGGAAGCATACTCATGGGAATACCAAAGAAATCACATAATTCCTCGTCCCATTTAAGCTCCGTTATATTAAACAGCATTGTTCTTGAAGCATTTGTATAGTCGGTGGCGTGAACCTTCCCCTTTGTAAGATTCCAGATAAGCCATGTATCAACAGTGCCAAAAAGAAGGTTACCTGCCTCTGCTTCTTCTCTGGCCCCCTCAACGTTATCCAATATCCATTTGATTTTTGTGGCACTGAAATAAGCATCGGGAATAAGTCCGGTTTTTTTTCTGATTAGTTCCGTCATGCCCTGTGCTTTTATTTCTTCTATATAATCCGCCGTTCTTTTACACTGCCAGACGATTGCATTATATACCGGCATCCCGGTATTTTTATTCCAAACGATAGTCGTCTCACGCTGGTTTGTAATACCTATGGCAGATATATTTTCATAAGTTGCATGCACAAGTGCCATGGCTTCCAAAACAACGGAAAGCTGAGATGACCAGATTTCCATGGCATTATGTTCAACCCAGCCCGGTTTCGGATATATCTGGTTAAACTCCTGTTGTGCCATATTTACAATATTTCCGCTTTTATCAAAAAGAATACAACGGGAACTTGTTGTCCCCTGATCGAGAGCCAATACATAGTCTTTCATCATATCCACCCATACTATTCAATATTATTTGTAACAACCACTTCAACGCCGGTATCACAAATGTCATTTATTACCACATCACCAATCTTCACAGGTGCTTCCATACTGATTGTCATCAATGCTTCAGCCACCATGGATACCTTCGATTTTGGAATCGGGCTTTTTGTTTTAACAGGAGCTACTCTGCCGTCGCGGTTTGATAGGGTTATAGTCCCGGTTACCGTTCTTGTAGGGTTCGTTATTTCACTTATTGCATATTCCCTGCCTCTTGGGCATGTATTACCGGTAACAGTAATCGAATCCATATCAACAGTATCGTTTATATAATCATAATTAATCGTAACCTGGCATCCCATGGGACAACCGATACAGGTTAGGGTTCTGCTTTCCATAGATAAAACCTCCTATACATTCTCAAGGCAGATTTTAACGGCGTCGCCGGATTTTAACTTATTCATATCTGCCTTCTTAAGAATAACCTGTTCCATCTCTCCCGGAGAACATATCAGCTTTTTGCGTCTCATTATGCATTCATCCCCGAAATAAACGCAGATTTCCGGATTTTTATAAACATTTGCCACACGAAATCTTACTGTCAACAAATCATCCATTCTGTCCGGATTTATACTTACCGGAACAGTATATCTGACACCGATTCCGGTAGTGACTGCATAACTCTTTGCATTCACTGACGATTCACTGTTTTCAGTCAAGTTGTCATCCTTTTCTGCTTCAAGGGCTTTTACATAGAGAGCCGCATACTTCCCTGCCTGAGAAGCTTCAGCCGAAACATAATCGACAAGATCATGAACATGTAACACGTTACCTGCTGCAAATACACCCGGGATGTTTGTTTCAAGGCTTTCGTTAACCTTAGGTCCACCTGTAACGGGACTAAGTTCCACTCCCATCTGAGTGCTGAGTTCATTCTCCGGAAGAAGACCGCATGACAATAGAAGTGTATCACAAGGAACAATTTCTTCTGTTCCGGGAATAGGTCTTGATTTTTCGTCGACCTGAGCCAACGTAACGGATTCCACTCTGTCTTTTCCTGATATATCAATAACTGTTGTGCTTAATTTAAGCGGTATGCCAAAATCGTCAAGGCATTGAACAATATTTCGTTTAAGACCACCCGAATAAGGCATTATTTCTGCCACTGCCTTAACCTTTGCGCCTTCAAGCGTCATTCTTCTGGCCATAATGAGACCGATATCTCCGGAACCTAAAATGACCACTTCTTTGCCCGGAAGTTTACCCTCGATATTTACAAACTTCTGTGCAGTTCCGGCAGAATATATTCCCGCAGGTCTGTATCCGGGTGTATTAAGTGCTCCTCTTGGACGTTCCCTGCATCCCATGGTAAGAATTATGCTTTCTGCCTCGATGGTAAATATCCCTTTATCAGCAGACATGCATGTAACAACCTTGTCCCGGGATATATCTATAACCATGGTATTTAAATAAGCTTCCACATTCTTTTCACGGGCAATTTCAATATAGCGTGCGGCATATTCCGGTCCTGTAAGTTCTTCTTTAAAGGTATGAAGGCCAAAGCCGTTATGGATGCATTGAAGAAGAATACCACCAAGATGCTCCCCTCGTTCAATAATCAATACATCATCTATACCGGCATCCTTAGCTGCAATCGAAGCTGCAAGGCCGGCAGGACCACCGCCTATTATAACTATTTTCTTTTTCACAGCGCCCCTCCTATTTATGATCGTCTACAAGCTCGGAACCCTTTCCGTGCTTCGTTATGTCTTTTACACTTACACCGAGTTCTCTTGCGAGAATATCAACTGTAGTCGGAGAGCAGAAACCACTTTGGCAGCGCCCCATTCCGGCTCTTGTTCTTCTCTTTATACCGTCAAGTGTCGTTGCCCCGACAGGTCTCTTAATAGCAGCTACGATTTCGCCCTCGGTAACCAGTTCACAGCGGCATACTACTCTTGCGTAAAGTGTGTTCTCTTTAATAAGTTTCTGCCTC
The DNA here is from genome assembly GCA_024403485.1 of Lachnospiraceae bacterium. GTDB lineage: Bacteria > Bacillota > Clostridia > Lachnospirales > Lachnospiraceae > UBA1258. The sequence continues at coordinate 7,256 of JAKSRT010000007.1, read as the reverse complement.
TCTTCCATTGATGCCAATGCCATATTAGGTATTCCCTTACGTGTATGAACAAAATCCGTTTTCAACGAAGCACCTAACTTCTCAGCTGCAAGTTTCGCCATATATTCTCCGATTGCCGGCGCTGCAGACAGACCCGGAGACTCTATTCCGGCTGCATCAAAGAATCCGGCCACTGAGCTTTCTTCAAGTATAAAATCGCCCTTATCACTATGGGCTCTAAGACCGGCAAAAGAAGTAATAACAGATTTTGCAGGTACAGAAAGTATCGATTTGCCCCCTGTAGACTGAACACTGTCAAGGCCTTCCCCGGTTGTGCTTACTTCTTCTTTATCGGGAGTATCCGAAGCAGTCGGTCCCATTAACAGATTGCCATGTACGGTAGGTGTTACCAAAACACCCTTTCCGTATGCGCCGGGAAGTTGGAAAATAGTAGATTTAACCATATTTCCAACCTTTTTGTCATACAAACAATATTCACCTTTACGGGCAGTAATATTTATTTTATCTTCGCAAACCATATTGTGAAGTGTATCTGCAAATACACCCGCAGCATTGATTAAAATTTTAGCGGTAATTTCTTCGGCCTCACTGCCATTGCAAAGAGTTTCAATCAAAAATCCGGTATCATTTTTAGTTATTGCCTTTACCTCAGTATTTAAGTAAAAAGAAACTCCGTTTACGGCTGCATTTTCAGCCATGGCGATTGTAAGTCCGAAAGGACATACGATTGCGCCTGTAGGAGCATAAAGAGCACTTACTACCGCATCTGACAGCTCCGGTTCAAGTCTTCTTGCCTCATCGCCTGAAAGGATTCTTATTCCCTCAACACCGTTTTCTTCTCCCCTTTGCTTTAATTCCAGAAGTTTTGATTCATCTTCTTTATTAAAACACAAAACCATAGAACCATTTCTTTTATAAGGAAAGTCCAGTTCCGCAGACAATTTTTCCATCATTTTACTGCCAAGAACATTAAACTTTGCTTTATTTGTACCCGGCTTTGCATCATAACCGGAATGAACAATTCCGCTGTTTGCCTTCGAAGTTCCCTCACAAACATCGGAAGCCTTATCCACTACGGCAATATTCAGTTCATATCTGGACATTTCTCGCGCTATGCTGCATCCGATAACGCCGGCCCCTACAATTAATACATCAACGTTTTTCAAGTTATAGACCCTCTCAATAAAATATAATACTGTGCGCATCCTCACGGAGCGCCTTTTTACTTGCTTGCAAGTAAAAAAGGCACATGCCAAAGCATGTGCCTAATTATAGCAAAAAATGTGTGTTTTTTCAACATATTGCTCAATTATCGATATGTATACAATCGTTCTTTTGTCTATTTTTCCAGTTTAATTTCGGACACTATTCCACACTCCAGTTCTCTGATTTCTTCAGAAAGTTTCCATATGGAGATTGAAAAACCCTTATCCGGACTCTTTGCTTCGTTTCGAAGTTTCCGGAGTCTGTTTACAAGTTTCCTACGCTCATATGCATATCCGTAATATAAAAAGAACAAAAATGTAAAAACAAAAACCGCTGCGGAATATGATGTCATCCCTGCTACTAATCCTGCTTTACTCAACATACTATTAATCATTTCTCCACTCACATAATGCTAAAATTGTCGTCCTAATTTTAAAGACTACTATAATGTCTAAAAAAGCTCAAAATAATTCATTTTTTTCTGAAAATAACTTATAATATATTTATTCACAGCACAACGAGGTCTTTATGGTGTATCAGCACTCATATATTGCCGGTCTTGTAAACAAAGTTAAGCAAGGCGACTCGCAAGCCTTTGCGGAACTTTATACCATGACTTGCCAAAAAGTATTTTCATATGCGGGCAAATATCTTCGCGATGATTACCTTGCCGAGGATGCGGTTCAAGAGATTTATGTCCTGGCTTACAAAAATTTGGACAAGCTTAAGGATCCTTATTTATTTATAGCATGGCTTAACCAGATAAGTTTTCGGGTTTGCTATGATATTGATAAAAAACGTAAGGGTGAAGCAACCGACTACGATACAGAAATTCTTGAGGAAGTAATCGGGTCGGACTTCAAAGACAATCCCGAAGAATTGACATTTATAAAAGATCAGTCAAGGCGTCTTTCCGAAGCTGTTCAATCCTTGGATACCTCTGATCAGCAACTTATTGAATTAAGATATATATACAACAAAAAGATAGATGAAATTGTCTTTATAACGGGATTAAGCAAAAGCACCGTAAAAAGGCATCTGAATAATGCACTTGAACAATTAAAGAAAATAATGTCAGGTCAGGAATAATCATGAATACAAATAATACTAAGCAGAGCAGGGAGGACCAAACACTGGCCAGCATATTTGAGGCCATTGATTTAGAAGCAGCTTCCGTATCTCCTGCTCAAAAGAGAAAACAGAAATTTATTAAATTTATATCCGGAAAATTTTTCAATGTTTTTGTGTGGGTTATTTTAGCCCTTGTAATGGCAGTTTTGTTAAGCCATTTATTTGTACTGTTAACCGGTCGCTAAATCTGTTGGGAGGACCTTTGAAAGCAAATCACTTATCCAATAACAGAATAAAGTACATAATATGCCTTATTGCCTGTTTATCGCTCCTCTTATGTGGTTGTGAAGCATCTCCGGTTGTCCCTTTAAGCGACTCGATAGACAGCACTGCTCCGGCATCCCCTCAAGGCAATAGTCCCAATTCTTCTTCGTCCGATTCCGATGATCCGATTGCATATCGTGATTCCACACCCGTCTGCCTTAAATGCGAAGCACCGGGGACGTCTGTTGACGGCAATGAATTCGTAGCCATCGATTATTCCAACAACAAAGACGGATATATTATGATTAATTATCTGGGAGAAGCGGCAAAAGTAAAACTGCAGATAACCGGGCCAAACCAGGTTACATATACCTACGATCTTGCAAAAGGTTTCGCTGCCATTCCACTTACTTCCGGTGACGGAGAATATTCCATAAGTGTATGTGAAAATATTGTAGACAATAAATACAGTGTTGTTTTTGCAACCGCACTTACCTTTACCGGAATTGATGAATTCGGACCATATCTGTATCCGAATCAATATGTCTCCTTTGACAGTTCCAAAAAAACCGTTTCGAAAGGAGCAGAGCTTGCTTCAACCTGCAAAGACGAACTTGAGGTAGTTACCAATATTTATAATTATATTATTTCAAATATAAAATATGATTACGACAAGGCTGACAATGTCGGAACCGGTTATATTTCCGATGTAGATGAAATCCTTGATTCAAAAACCGGAATATGTTTAGACTATGCAGCCGTAATGACCAGTATGCTCAGAACCCAATCTATACCGACCAGGCTTGAAGTAGGATATGTGGGCAAAGACATGGTATATCATGCCTGGATAAGTGTTTACATCGAGGAAATAGGCTGGTTAAACGGTGTTATCCAATTTAACGGCAAAGAGTGGTCTCTTGTCGATCCAACCTTCGGCTCAACTACCAGTGAGAAACAACTTAAGAGCTATATCGGTGACGGTACCAATTATTCCGTTAAATATATTTATTAATTCTTTTCAATACGAAAGGCTACCACTTATGAGTAAAGACATCGAAAAAGAAAAAACAAAAGAAGCGGTTCGTCAATTATCAAACGAAGAACTGGCAGCCTTTTGTTCTCAGTTATCCATGCTTAACAAATCCGCCATTACTCCTCTGGAGAGTATGAGAATTTTAATGACCGACACGAAAGACCCCGGCTCTTTGGCATTGCTTACGGCAATACATGATTATATTCTTGACGGAGATAATCTCTCGGAAGCCCTTGAGAAAACTAAGGTTTTCCCAAATTACGTAGTAAAAACCATTCGTCTTGGCGAAGAGTCCGGTTCCATTGACGATATTCTTGTTTCGCTTGCCGAATACTACGAAAGAGAAGTAGAAATCCATGACAGTATAAAGAACGCGGTTGCCTATCCCGCCGTTATGATTTTCATGATGTTTTTGGTTATTATGGTTCTTGTAACCAAAGTACTTCCGATATTTAACCAAGTATTTGTACAGCTGGGTGCTGAAATGTCGGGTTTTGCCGCTTCGCTTTTAAAGATTGGCGAAAGCCTTAATCGCTACAGTGTTGGAATTGTTTCGCTCATAGCACTTCTCATTGTTATATACTTTGTGGCAACAAAGACAGCTTTTGGAAAGCGCATTTCCAAGAGAATACTTGAAAAGTTCTTTTTGACAAAATCTTTTTATGAGGATGTGGCAACAGAACGTTTTGCCAGCGGAATGACTCTTGTACTTAAAGCCGGCATAGACACATATCGTGGGCTTGATATGATTAACGAACTGGTTGAACACGAGAATATCAGCAAAAAGATTGAAATATGCAAAGAAGAAATCATGAATCAGGAAAGTCTCCCCGATTCATTAAAGAAAGCACAATTCTTTTCAAATTTGAACAACCGACTGGTTGATGTCGGCTTTAAGAGCGGTGAACGCGAGGAAGCCATGAAACGAATTGCCGATGAATACCGTCGTAAAAGCGAAAGAAAAATGAACACAATCGTGTCGATAATTGAACCTACCCTTGTTATTATTCTTTCCATCATTGTCGGTCTCATTCTTTTATCGGTAATTCTTCCTCTTATGGGAATCATGTCAAATATAGGTTAGGAGCAATATGGTAGCGTACAGATTCGGTAAGAAAGAAAAAATAATAGGGCATGTTGGCTCACTTTTACTATCCGTAATTGTTTTTATGGCTATTCTTGTTGCCTTTCTATACGCCCTTTCTTCTATTTCAGCCTCAACGCTTGAGCGTCAGCAGGAAGCTTTGGAAGACGCAATTAATCGAAGTGTCATCAGTTGCTATTGTGTTGAAGGCACATATCCACCTAGTCTTGATTATTTAGTGGAACATTACGGATTAACCTATGACAGTGACTTATTCTTTGTTGACTATAAAGCCATCGGGGCCAATATTCTTCCTGATATAACCATAATCAGAAAAGATAATAAACATAATTGATAAGGGGTATAAAGTGACTCAGAAATACAAAAAGCATACAATTGATATACTGTTTGTAATAACACTGTTTTGCGTATTTGCAGTGTCTATTGTTATGCTTACCGGTACAGGTGCCGCAGTTTACGAAAAAATTGTTTCAAATATGGATTCCAATTACAATTCCCGTACTGCCGGAACGTATCTTTTCAATAAATTGCACCGAAGTGATAACAGCGGAAATATATCCTTAGGTGAGTATTGTGGCTCGGAAGCGGTAATTCTTATGGAAGAAATAGATAATATCAACTATTGCACTTATATCTATTATTACGACAACAGGTTGATGGAAATGTTCACACGCTTTGGTCAGGAAATCGATCCTTCCTTTGGCACCGAAATCATGGAGCTTAAAGAATATGAAGTATCTCAGATTTCCGATACTTTGTTTCTTTTTAAGTTTACTACGATGGAAGGAGAAAGAAGCAGCTTATATGTTCATACAAGAACTGCTCGTGATAATTAATGCGTAAATCCAGAGCATCAATTTTTCTTATGGAATTGATAATTGTCATATTTTTCTTTTCATTAACCGCCGCGGTTTGCCTTCAAATTTTTGTTAAAGCACATATACTTGGCAAAAAAACTCAGAATATTAATGAAGCGGTATTGTTGGCTCAAAATGCGGGAGAACTGTTTTATGAATACGGTGAAGCTTTTGATGAATACAGCAATCTTATTATAGATGAAATGAGTGATAATCTTACTGTTGAACTAAAAACTTCAAAGGATGATAATTTCCTTTATCTTTCATTTGAATGTTCTGCTAAGAATAGCTCTGAACCTTTGTACCAGATTACTTTTAAGAAAAACATTCAGGAGGTAAGCCAATGAGTAAAAATAGTTCTCCGCCCTTAAATGTAGGTACCTCCTCTATCTTATTTATTTTTGTGATATTGGCGCTTATTTCTTTCTCGATTTTATCATTTGTTAGTTCAATGTCCGATTACAAGCTTTCCAATTCTGTCGCTGATAATACAGCTTCCTACTATGAAGCCTGCAATTACATCGAAGAACAGCTTTCTATGGCCGATGATACTTTAAAAGCTCTTTATGATACAGGAATATCGAGAAAAGGATATTATGATGAAGTTGGGCAAAAAAGATCCTTCGCTTATCCCATTTCAGATATTCAGTCGCTATGTGTTGATATTTCGATTTTGTATCCCGAAGCACTCGGCGAACCTTTTTACAAAATAGATTGCTGGCAGGTTGTTACTACGGGAACCTTGGAATATGATGACACTTTGGATGTGTTTAAATAAAAAAATGCGGTTCATTTCTGAACCGCATTTCTTTTTATTCTTTAAATTCTAATTGATTATTCATCAACTTCTTCACTATCAACAGGAACAGCTACTTCTTCAACTGCGGGCTGTTCAGCTTCAGCGGGAGCTTCAGAAACGTTCTCAGTAGATGCATTCATAGCTGCCTGGAAAGCGTTAAATCTTTCATCTGAGCTTAATTCAACTTCACGATAGCGCTTCATACCGGTACCTGCAGGAATAAGCTTACCGAGGATAACATTTTCCTTAAGACCAATAAGTGTGTCAACCTTGCCCTTAATTGCTGCCTCTGTAAGAACCTTTGTGGTCTCCTGGAATGATGCAGCTGATAAGAATGACTCTGTAGCAAGAGCTGACTTTGTGATACCAAGGATTGCTCTTTCTCCCTTTGCAGGTTCCTTACCTTCTGCTACCAATACTTCATTAACAGCTTCGAAATCAACGACGCCTACCCGGGCGCCGGGCAGGAATTCGCTATCGCCGGCTTCTTCTACTTTAACCTTCTTAAGCATCTGACGAACAATAACTTCGATATGCTTATCGTTGATATCTACACCCTGAAGTCTATATACACGCTGAACTTCTCTAAGCATGTAGTCCTGAACCGCTACAACACCCTTAACCTTAAGAAGGTCATGAGGGTTGATTGAACCTTCGGTAAGTACATCACCTGCTTCAAGAATGTCGCCGTCTGCTACCTTAAGTCTTGAACCGTAAGGAATAAGATATGCCTTTTCCTCACCATCTTCGCCCTTAATGATAACTTCTTTCTTCTTCTTTGTATCGCTGATGGTTACTACACCGGGCTGTTCTGCAAGGATTGCAAGACCCTTAGGTCTTCTTGCTTCAAACAATTCTTCTACACGGGGAAGACCCTGTGTGATATCTGTATCTGATGCAACACCACCGATATGGAAGGAT
>JAKSRT010000069.1 GCA_024403485.1 Lachnospiraceae bacterium | reverse complement strand
TCCATTTCCAGGAAATGCTTATTGTAATAAATATTATTATCGAATATTTCTCTTGTTTCTTCTTTAATGCGCGAAAGAATTGAAGCATAAAAATCATGATAGATTTTGTCAAAGCCGCCTCTTGAGAGATTCTTATACTCAGACACCGGTTTTAATCTTGAAAGAACAAATCTTTGAGAACCGTTATACGCGTTTTTGTGTTCTTTCCACATCCAAGCCTTGCTGGCAATGGTACTGTTTATGCCTTTACTTTTTGAATTTCCTTTAATTTCACTGTAAAAAATGTCTTCCAAAGGTCTTTTCTGACTTTTTTCTTTTACCACCGGATACTCAAGTGCAGAAAAATCATAATTTTTAACATACTCCGACACATATTTTACATTTTCTTTGATAATGTCGTTTTTCGCGCTGTTTAAAGCTTTTAAACATGCCTCTTTAGCCGCAATTGCTTCCGGCGAGTTATCATTTTGAGGCTTTGATGAAGTTTTCTTTTTTCTTCGGTAATAATACATGTATAATTCCCTTCGGGCCAAAAATCTCAAGGCAAATGTTCAAATTAATGCGAAGATAATTTTAACATTTATACTCGAATATTACAATTTTCCCTTTGTTTGCTTATGTTATTAAAAAATGATTTATGATATTTTTTATTTATAGGAAAAATTGGAGGGATATGTAATGATAAAAAAAACTTATAAAGACGTTCAGTTGTCTACCCTTGGTCTTGGTAATATGCGTTTCCATACTACCGATTCCACCGGTGCACACATTCAGTATGACAAAGCTCACGAAGTAATAGATTTGGCTTACGAAAGCGGAATCAACTATTTTGATACTGCTCATGTATACAACAGCGGCGACTCAGAGCGTTGTCTTGGCGAAGCAATGAAGAAGTATCCTCGCGACAGCTTCTATGTTGCTACCAAATTCAATATTAACGCATCCAAAGATTACAGAAAAACCTTTGCAGAACAACTTGAGAGACTTCAGACCGACCATATCGATTTCTATCTTGTTCACTGTATCACAGACGGAAATGTAGATGAATATTTAGCTTCAGGTCTTGTTGATTTCCTTGAAGAAAAGAGAGCCGAAGGAAAAATCACTTATCTTGGATTCTCGTCTCATGCTTCAACCGCTACTTTAGAGCGTTTTGCGGACAGTCACAATTTTGATTTTGCCCAGATTCAGCTCAACTACTATGACTGGTATTTCGGCAATGCCAAGAATGAATATGAAGCACTTGTAAAAAGAAACATTCCCATTACCGTTATGGAACCTGTAAGAGGCGGTCGTTTGGCAGAGCTTACTCCCGATGCTGAAGCTATGTTAAAGGAAGCTCATCCCGAATGGAGCATTTCCTCTTGGGCTATGAGATTTGTTAAGAGTCTTCCCGGTATTCAAGTCGTACTTAGTGGTATGAACAACCTTGAGCAGGTAAAAGATAATGTAGCTACCTTCTCTTCTGATGATGTTCTATCTGCTGAAGACCAGAAAATCCTTGAAGAGGCATGTCGCTTATTCAAGAAACAGCTTACAATTCCCTGTACCGCATGTAAGTACTGTGTACCCGCTTGTCCTATGAAGATTAACATTCCCGAATTCTTAAGAGTTCTCAATGATGTTAAAGCAAACGGTGATTGGGGACTTCAGGGTAAAATTGCAGCAATTGAATCAGACGGTCAGCCCGGTGATTGTATCGGCTGCGGTGCATGTCGCGTGCAGTGTCCTCAGAGCCTTGATATTCCCGCATTTATGCAGGAATTGGCTGAAAAGATTAGCAAGTAATTCTCTTGTAAAAATTTATTTATTTGATAAAATTGGTCTATGGGAAGAAATTTCCATAGACCTTTTATTATTATATTATGTGAGGGATATCTATGAAGGTTATTACAATCAACCGTGAATATGGTGCCGGTGGACATTCAATCGGAACCGAAGTAGCAAAAGCTTTAGGTATAGAATTTTATGACAAGGACATTATTTTAAATGTTGCAAAAGAGAGCGGCATCGACTCAGAGCTTGTTAAAGCTGACAACGAAGAAATCTCCAGAGTAGATTCTTTCATAAGAGCCATAACTCCCATGGGCTATGATCAAAAGGAAACTATCTACGAAGCACAGAGCAAAGTTATCATTGAATTAGCAAAGAAAGGTCCCTGTGTAATTCTCGGCCGGTGTGCCAATGATGTATTAAAAAAAGCAGGTATTGAAACCTTTGATGTATTCATTTATTCCGATGATGATTCAAAGATTAAGAGAGCCTGCGAGCTTCTCGAAACAGACAATGAAAATGATGCCAGAAAAGTAATGCATAGTATCGATCACAATCGTCGCGCTTATTACCACTATTTTACAGAAGGTAATTTCAACGATTGCAGAAATTATAATCTCTGTATCGATAGCGGTTCTGTCGGATATGACAAGGCCGTGGAAATAATTGTTGAAGCAGTTAAATAAAGTCAGTTCCAAAAACATAAAAATCTTTTATGATGATTAACAATAAGAGCCATCGCATATGATATGCGATGGCTCTTAAATATTAATAGCGGACCACTGATTAAAGCATTTCCGCCAAATCTCTGATAAGTTTTTCTGTCTTTTCCCATCCGAGGCAGGCATCTGTAATAGACTTTCCGTAAATACCTTCGCCAACCTTCTGATTACCGTCTTCAATATAACTCTCAACCATGAAACCTCTTATGAGTTTCTTAAGTTCCGGATTGTCCTTTCTGTATGCCATTACTTCCTTAATAATCTCAGGCTGTTTAAAAGGATCTTTTCCCGAATTACCATGATTTGTATCAATGATAAGTGCAGGATTTTGAAGTTCTGCAGCCTGATACATTTCATTAAGTTTTACAACATGCTCATATGAGTAGTTAGGAATAGACTTTCCTTCAAAATCCGAATAGCCGCGTAATATTGCATGCGCATAAGGATTACCCATAGAATGAGCTGCCCAACCCCTGTAAATAAATGAGTGAGCACCCTGCGCTGCCTTAATGGCATTCAACATGGTATTAAAGTCACCGCCTGTGGGGTTTTTCATTCCTACCGGAACGTCAACGCCGCTGGCTGTAAGTCTGTGCTGCTGATTTTCAACAGACCTTGCGCCTACACTTACATATCCGAGTACATCATCCAAATATTTATAGTTTTCCGGATAAAGCATTTCATCAGCAGAAGTAAATCCTGTTTCTTCAATGACCTTTACGTGCATTTCTCTTGTCGCAATAATACCCTTGAATAAGTCCGTTTTTCCGGTAGGATCGGGCTGATGGAGTATTCCCTTGTAACCATAACCGGTGGTGCGGGGTTTATTTGTAAATACTCTGGGAATAATAAATATCTTTTCTCCAACCTCATCATAAAGTTTGCGAAGTCTGACGGTATAATCAAGAACACTTTCTTCTACATCCGCAGAGCATGGTCCGATAATCAAAATAAAGCGATCAGACTTGCCATCCATAATATATTTGAGCTCATTTCTTCTGTTTTCAACAGTATCCTGAACAGCCTTGGAAATAGGATACATCTCTTTAACTTCAGACGGAATCGCTAATTTTTTCTCAAAATAAACATTCATTTTAACATAAGCTCCTTCATAACTAGCACTAATAAGAAAGAATAGCAGAAAAAAACTTATCTTTCAACAATTCTCTCTGCTATCCTTTATTATTTGTCTTTCGTAATCTACCTGAATAATATTTATAGATTGAAATACTTCCCACTTATAAGTCAGTATTTATTATCTTGCGCTGCGGATAAAATAATCGATTCCGCCTGCGCCTTCAAAGCTTATATAAGGTCCGTATGCGGGTATGGTACACAGCATAGACCTAATTCCTGCCGGAACCAATATCTGATATCCCTTTGAAGACATCACAATCGAAGCTCTTTGGTTGCTTCCATGTGAAATGTATCTCACGGAATTATCAAAGGAGTCCCATACATCATCGGCACTTCCTCGCGAGCTGATATTTTCTTTCTTTGAAAAGTCAAAATACTGCCACCATATATCTTCTCTTTCATGATATTGTCTGGGACAATCAGCCTTTTCTGTCAAAATAAGGTTACCTTGAGAATTCATAAAGCTTATTATTCCGTTTCTCTTTTCAACGCGAATTTTCAACTTTGCAAGTTCCAGCTCTACAGCTTCTCTTGACTCCCTTAATGTGTATTTAAAGGGACCTGTTTTAATATCTGACGGCATTTTTTTAGGAGTGAAGGCTTCTGTTTTAAAGAACATTATTCTGACGGTATCATCACTAATCGGAATAATTCGTAATGTTCCGTAGAAGCTGACTATATCTATACATTTCTTGTCCTTATTTATCCATTTTACAGAAAAATCAACTCTACCATGGCCTACAGGCTGAATACTTGTACCCATCGGCATTGTTCCGTATTCGGTGGCTGTTTCCGTTTTAGATAACTCGTCACCTTCGGTTTGCTTTTTTGACACACCCTTGTAAGCTGATGTTCCGGGCTTATTGCTTTCTGTCCCTATACTATTTAAAGCGCTGAGTTTTTTTCCTATATCGGTATTGCTGCCATTGCCGCTGATATCTCGGATAAGTCGATCTTTCTTGGTTCCTATCTGTTGTCCAAAGCCATTGGCACGCGTGCCAAGATCTACCTTCGGTGCGCTTTTTTGCAGAACGCTATTTCTGTCTCTGACGCTCTTAGCCGTTTGTTTTTGATAAAAAGTCTTTTGCTCCAGGATTTTTCTTTCTCGGGCTATTCTTTCCCTCTCCTGCTTCTCAAGAAGTTCTTTTTCTTTATCTTCCTGTTTCTTCGCCAAAACTTTTTCAATTCTACGCGGTCCAAAGGTATCTCTATCCTTTATAACCACATCTCCAAGCTCAGCACTTTCTTTGGCCAGAGTTTCTTTTGACTTGAACTCTTCCTCAAATTCATAAGGATCTTCATGGAAATCATCTTCGGCAAAATTAATTTCCTCTCTGCCTTCAGGAATAGGCTCTCTTATTAGACCGGTAAGTTCTTCGGTGTAAAAAACACTAAGTTCATGAAGTGCTCTTGTAGCAGCTACATAAAGAAGCTTTGCATAATTATCTTCATACGGATATGCTTCTTCGCCTGCGTTGTATATAATAACAGCATCAAATTCAAGTCCTTTCGCATATTCAATCGGAAGAATCAAAACTCCATTTCCAAAACCGGACTTTTCATCCTCATTCAAACTGTTATTAACCGCTTCTTCGTCATTATTTACTATGTTGTCATTAGCAAACAATCTTAAGCCACTTATCTTTTCTTTTCTGAAAGTCTGCACTTTTAATGACTCAAAAGCTTCTTTTGCCTCTGTTGCATCTTTGCAAATAACCGCTATTGTCTCGTAACCTGCCAATTTAAATCTTCCGATTTTATCTGCCACAAGACGATTTAAACCGTCAATTGAAGAAGCTCTTGCGATATCAACCTTCTCGCCGTGTCTTACAATCGGTTCCACCGGATAGATGGGGAAGTTTGCATGTCTTAAAATATCCGTTGCAAATTTAGATATTTCGACCGTATTTCTGTAGCTTTTTCTAAGCAAGCCAAAATAATCATATTTATCGGGAAGCATTACCTGTTTCAATTCTTCCCAGTCTCCAAGCCCGGTCTCAAAATTAATATTTTGCGCTACATCCCCCATAATGGTAAATGTGCATTTGCTCATACAATACTTAAGCGAAATGTATGCCATTATTCCAAAGTCCTGCGCTTCATCGATTACCACATGGCTGGCTTCCTGTATTACTTCAACTTCTTTTATCTTCTTGTACAGGTAAGCCAAAGAAGCTAAATCATAAAGATCCGGCTCTCCCGGTATATAAGAAACGTCCGGATTCTCGGCAAGTCTTTGATTCATAAACTGTTCATACAAATCAAAAACCGATTTCTTATAGAAAAATTTATTGAAATAATTTTTATAATGATGAGTCAATTTCTTTTGCTCTTCGCTGTTGTACGAGTAATATCTTCCATAGAGTTCTGTCTCAAGTCCTGACATTATAAGGTCATTAAGGCGCTCTATTTTCTGAATCATCGGCCTGTCTGCAAGATCATCAAGCACCTTTTTAATATCACCCGATGTCAAAATAACATTTCCTGTTTTAGGGATAATTATATCGTCACAAGGAATCTGTTTCTTTTCAATATCGATGGAAAAAGTAGAAAGTTTATCAAACCATTCCTTTCCTGCTTTCATCGATATTCCCGGAGTCTTCTTATCGATCTGCCTAACCTTGTATTTATTAATGCCCCAGTCTTCATACAAAAGGCGAATAAACAGGTCCGCCATTGTCATTTGGCGTACTCCATATACATCCAAATCCGGAAGAACACCTGTTATGTAATCAAGAAGTACCTTATTGCTGCCGATTATATAGAAGTCTTCCGGCTTAAACTCCAGATCATAATTGTAAAGAATATAGGAAATTCTATGCATGGCCACGGTAGTCTTTCCGGAGCCGGCACTACCCTGTACAAGCATATTGTGCTTGGGGTTTCTTCTTATTATTTTGTTTTGTTCATCCTGGATTGTAGCGATAATTTCACTTAAAACATTTCTTTTGCTTTTAGACAGATATTTAGTCAGCAGATCATCGTTGGCTACCACATCGGAATCATAGTAATCGATAAGTCTTGTCTCATCAATTTCGTAAGTTCTTTTTCTTTGAAGGTCTACCTTAAAGTAGCCTTCTTTTGGAACTTTGTAAGTGCATTCACCAAGAGAGTGATCATAGTAAACCGAAGAAACCGGTGCACGCCAGTCAATAACAATCGGCTCTGCATTATTTTCAGCCAACACGGTTTTTCCTATGTAATAGGTTTCCCGTCGCTCTGATTCTCCATCAACAATATCAATTCGTCCAAAGTATGGCTTCTTAACATTCCTTTCAGCCCTCTTCAAATCCTTTCTGACCTGGCCGAATCTGGCATCGGTATTTACCCACTGAGCGATACCTTCTTTTTCATCAGGGTCGTATACGTCTCGCAGTTCTTCGAGTTCACCTGCCAACTTACGTATCTCGGCCTTTATCTTTAAGACTTCCTGCTTGGACAGGCCCATAATCTGAGCGTATTTTTTCGCCTCATCTTCGGGTGTAATACCATAAAATTCACCTTTTAAATTCTTGTCCATTAATACCTCATAAAATAATGATTGGGTGTTTCCACCGATCAACGGGTTACATGAATTTTGTAGCGTGGAAGATGAATTTTATATAAAAACAGATGGTTTGTCAACCATCTGTTTTTAATAAATCAAGACTATTCTTCAGTTTTCGAATCACTTTGAGCATTCGGATCATACTCCAAAATATCTCCCGGCTGACATGCCAGGGCATCGCAAATTGCCTCCAGTGTTGAAAATCTTATGGCGCTGATTTTTCCGGTCTTCATCTTTGACAGGTTTACATTTGAGACTCCTACGATTTCAGACAGCTGATTCAAACTCATTTTTCTGTCCGCCATCACTCTGTCAAGGCGTAAAACAATCTTTCCCATACTGACCCCCCTACAATGTTTCATCGGCCTGCTTCTGGAGAGTAGCACCATATTTAAAGATAGTATAAATGCACCAGAAAAATAAGCCAATTATTGCTGCCGATCCAAGACCGTTACCCATCAATACAATAATAGTAATAATGATAAAGCTTATTCTGAGGGGCTTAATCACTGAATCCGAGAACGGAGTCTTTTCACTTAAAATATTTTCAAAAATATTTGTAATCTGTTTCAAAAGAAGTAATATCAGCACGGCTGCAATAATGCAAAGAATGCTTACCGCAATTCCGATAGCCCATTCCTTTCCCGCTACCTGATCGGGTGTAAGTGTTGTTCCAATTACATCAATACCAAAAACATGGATATCAACAGTCATATCTTCATAGCTTGCATCTGATATTAATTTTATTTTTTCTCCTACGGGTGTTGCCGCCAACGCACAAAGAAAAGCAGCCACAATTGCCATTACCAATCCAATCTTTACAAAAACAGCAATAATTTTTACTACCTTAAGTGTAATTCCGCAGCTCTTTTCAACTGCTGCAATTTCATTGTTATAACTCATATCAAATCCTCCGTAATAATCCGTAGCGTTAATTCTATTGTTAGTCTGTCTTAATGCTACAAGTAAATTGTTTTAAACGTTTTTAGTGTTAAATAATAGTTTATTTGTGCACATCATTAAATATTTAATGTTTATCGATAATTGAACTATAATACCGCGTTTTATGTTTGTCAACACTTTTTTAATGTTTTTCGATAAATATTTTATTTTTGTCAGAGGCTGCGATGAATTACAATTGCTACAAGGGTGAATTGTACTGAACGCAAAAACCCCGAATGTCTCATTTGACATTCGGGGTTCATTCATTTTGTAAATGTATTAAACAGATTATTTTGCGTAATCAGTTACACGAGATTCACGGATAACATTTACCTTAACCAGACCGGGATATTCCATCTCGTCTTCAATCTTCTTAGCGATGTCACGAGCTAAAATAACCATATCGGCATCATTAACCGTTTCAGGAACTACCATTACTCGAACTTCTCTACCTGCCTGAATAGCAAAAGATTTGTCTACGCCCTTGAAACTGTTGGAAATTTCTTCGAGCTGTTTAAGTCTTGTTGTATATGTTTCCAAAGTATCACGTCTTGCACCGGGACGTGCTGCGGAAATAGCATCTGCTGCCTGAACAATAACAGCAATTAAGCTCTGGGGTTCAACATCTCCGTGGTGAGCTTCTACCGCATTGATAACAATAGCAGATTCTTTATATTTCTTACAAAGTTCCACACCCAGCTGAATGTGAGAACCTTCCATATCATGGTCAACTGCCTTACCGATATCATGTAATAAACCGGCACGCTTTGCAACACGAACATCAAGTCCGATTTCAGCAGCAAGTAAACCAGATAACTGTGCTACTTCTATAGAATGCTTTAATGCATTCTGACCAAAACTGGTTCTGAAACGCATCTTACCAAGTAATCTCACAAGTTCAGGATGAATTCCGTGTACGCCTACTTCAAGTAATGCGGACTCGCCTTCTTCCTTAATCATTGTTTCGACTTCTTTCTGCGCCTTTTCAACCATTTCTTCGATGCGGGCGGGATGAATTCTTCCGTCAACAACGAGCTTCTCAAGTGCAATTCTTGCTACCTCACGACGAATCGGATCAAATCCGGAAAGAATAACTGCTTCAGGGGTATCATCAATAATTAAGTCAACTCCTGTCATTGTTTCAAGAGTTCTGATATTACGACCCTCTCTACCAATGATGCGTCCTTTCATTTCATCGTTAGGAAGTTGTACAACAGATACTGTGGTTTCGGATACGTGATCAGCTGCACATTTCTGAATAGCTGTAACAATATATTCCTTAGCCTTCTTATCTGATTCTTCCTTGGCTCTAAGCTCCATATCCTTAATGAGCTTAGCTTCTTCCAACTTTACTTCGTCTTCAACAATACTTAAAAGGTGTTCTTTTGCCTGTTCAGAGGTTAATCCTGAAATTCTTTCAAGTTCCTGTATTCTCTCTTCGTTTAACTTGGCAACAGCTTCTTTCTGCTTAGCCAGGTTTTCTTCCTTGGCAGCGAGACTTGCCTCTTTTCTCTCAATTGCTTCCGTCTTACGGTCGATATTTTCTTCCTTCTGCTGTATACGACGTTCATTACGCTGCATTTCAGCACGACGTTCCTTAACTTCCTTTTCCAGTTCATTTTTGGAACGAATTGATTCTTCCTTAATTTCAACAAGGCTTTCACGTTTCTTCGCTTCAGCTTCTTTAAGGGCTTCATCAATTATCGAGCGGGCTTCTGCTTCGGCATTACCGATTTTAGCATTAGCTGACTTGGTCATGCGGTTTTTTGTAACAATCGCAGTAACCGGAATGGAAACAATAAAGAGGACACACGCTACTATGGCAACTGCAAGTTCCATACAGGGTTTACCTCCTTATTAAATTAATTGCTAAAATATTTATATAGAACCTACGAAATATTCATAGATGTCCTAATATACATTTTTACAACAGTTCTATTTTAATGAAAGAAAATAGTTATGTCAAGTAAAGTTATTCCATAAAAAGCCGGTTCCGTTCTATGTAAACCACAAATTATTCTGTAAAAACCTCTTCAAATCAGGACATAACACTATATTTAGATTTCATCCATAATACGCCGAACTTTATTTATATCAAAACCTCTGCGATAAAAGTAGGCCAGCATTTTCTGCTTTTCTTCGTAATCACCACCGGTAAATCCACGTTTTCTCAAAGTTTTTCTTATTAACTCCTCTTCTAAGTCCGATGATGTGGCTTCACCATATTCTTCTCTTTCTTCACCAAGAATTCGATATGCTTCTTCCGTTATTCTTGTGGAAATACCCTTTGAAAGAAGTTTTTGCATAATTTCAGGTCTGGTTCTCTGTCCTTCTTTTTCTTTTATATACATTTGTGCATATTTTAGATCATCCACATATCCAAATGACTTTACATATTCCAAAGCCTCTTCGGCCACATACTCGGGATAACCTCCGTCGAGAAGTTTCTTCTCTAAATTGTATTCCGTGTAATTTCTTTCCTGTAAAAGATTCATCGCACGCATTTTTGCACGTTTGGGAAGAATGCCTTTGACTATACTGTTATATGTGCTTTCTGAAATTTCCTGACCTTCTTTCAATTTAAGAAGTCTGATTTCACCTTTATAGAGAACAAAGGATTCTTCTGTATCCAGAAGAATCCTCAATCTTTGTTTACTAACTTCAGTTATACTTAATACTAACATTGTACACCTTGTCGTAGATATTATTTATTGTTTCACCTATTCAGCTTCAACTACATCATGAAGACCATAGTGGTCACGTACTCTAGCATCAACCTCTGCAAGAATTTCCGGGTTATCCTTAAGATACTGACGTGCATTTTCACGTCCTTGACCAATCTTATTACCTTCATAGGCAAACCACGCACCGCTCTTGTTGATTACGTCGCAACTTACTGCCAGGTCAAGAACATCCCCCGCATAGGAAATACCCTCACCAAACATAATGTCAAATTCAGCCTCTTTAAAAGGCGGAGCAATTTTATTTTTAACAATCTTGATTTTGGTTCTGTTACCAATAACTTCACCGTTCTGTTTAAGAGACTCAATACGTCTGACATCCATTCTGACTGATGCATAAAATTTAAGCGCTCTACCACCGGTTGTTGTTTCCGGATTACCAAACATTACACCAAGTTTTTCACGTAACTGGTTAATAAAGATTACAGTACAGTTTGACTTACTGATTACTGCGGTAAGTTTTCTGAGCGCCTGTGACATAAGTCTTGCCTGAAGACCCATATGAGAATCGCCCATATCTCCGTCAATTTCAGCCTTTGGCACAAGTGCTGCAACCGAGTCGACAACTACAATATCAACTGCTCCGGAGCGAACCATTGTCTCTGCAATTTCGAGAGCCTGCTCACCATTATCAGGCTGCGAAATATATAAATTATTAATATCAACACCAATATTTCTTGCATATACAGGATCAAGGGCATGTTCTGCGTCAATAAATCCTGCAATACCGCCGCGCTTCTGAACTTCTGCAATCATATGAAGTGTAACGGTTGTTTTACCACTTGATTCAGGTCCATATATTTCAATAATTCTTCCCTTGGGAATTCCGCCAAGTCCAAGTGCAAGGTCAAGGCTTAATGATCCTGTAGGAATAGTTTCTACATTCATCTGTGAGGCAGGGTCGCCAAGTCTCATTACCGCTCCCTTACCAAACTGCTTTTCAATCTGTCCTAACGCTGCCTCCAGGGCACGTTTCTTTTCGTCCTGTTCCATTTTATCCTCCTGGTTCTGAACAAGTGTTCTGTATGTAGAATAAAACATTTGTTCGATAATGTCAAGTTATTGTTTCTGTTTTGTTGAATAATTGATGTGCATATGACTGTAAGTTTATGAGCCGTCAGGTAATCAATACCTAATCAAAAAACGAGCGTCAGCAATCCTTATGTTACAAATATACGTGATTCAGAGTCCGATTTATAGTTCTTTTAACCGTTCTTTTATCACTTTATGCCCGTTATCTGAATTTTTACACATCATTGATAGAATATTGCTCAGAGTTAATTATATCAGAATATTGCTTAGATTATTATTTAGATTATTGCTTAGCTTATCGTCTGGATTATTGCTTGAATTATTTTTGGTATACTCACACTATCATGTTGCTATAACATTGTAAAGGAGTAAATACGCACATAATTGAATATGTATTTTTTATCTTTTACTGGCTTTCGTTATTATATCCCGCGCAGTCGGCATTAGGTAATATTTTCCGGAAACCTGCTTCCATTGCCTAAATCCGCCGGACTTCTTCTCGCCAACAGCCACATTTAGGTAATATCT
>JAKSRT010000068.1 GCA_024403485.1 Lachnospiraceae bacterium | reverse complement strand
TTCTCCTTAATATTTATGAAGATCATCTTGATCATTACGGAACTCGTGAAAAATATGCAGAGGCAAAGAAAAACATATACAGGTGGCAAAAGAAAGAAGATTTTCTTTTTACAACAGGCGATACACTGCGCGAGTGTACTGATACTGTAAGCAATGGGGTGCTGGGTGATAAGTCGATGGCTCCGTTCTAAGATTTGAAGGAAACAGGGTCTATGCTTAAAGGAGAACACAATAAATTGAATGCGGCATTTGCATTTTGTGTGGTAAAACAGTTTGCCGTAGATACCGAAGGCTTTTTGAATGCCTTTAAATCCTTTGAAGGTTTGCCGCACAGACTTCAGTTTATAGGCAGCAAAGACGGAGTGGACTATTATGATGATTCAATCTCCACAACTGTTAAATCTGCCATAAGTGCCATCGAAAGTATTGAAAATGCAGGAACGATTCTTCTTGGGGGAATGGAACGTAATCTTGAATATGACGAGCTGATTGACTACTTGCTTTGCTGTAAACTAAGGAGAATTGTATTTATGTATTCTTCGGGCAAAAGAATGTATGAAATGTATCGGGAAAAAATTGAAGAATACCCCACTGCCCCGGAATTTTGCTTTGAAGAAAACCTTGAAGAAGCCGTAAAAAACGCTATGGCGTATGCGAAAGAGGGTAGCGCGGTTATATTGAGCCCGGCTGCGGCAAGCTATGACCATTTTAAAAACTTTGAAGAGCGAGGGGATATATACAAAAACCTCATATTTTAATTGTGCTTTTTGTGGATTTTTTTCTTGCAGAAATGTTTTTTTGATTATATGATATTATATGATGGATTTTGTGTATAAAGGAGAAGTTTGCAATGTTGGAAATAATCTCTAATGATGCTGATTCTACCGCAAAGATAGTTGTTATCGGTGTTGGTGGTGCGGGTAATAATGCAGTTACAAGAATGGTGGAGGCTGACATTCAGGGTGTCGAATTCATCGGTGCAAATACAGATAAACAGGCATTACAGCAGTGTAAAGCCCCTAAGCTTATTCAGATTGGAGAAAAGCTTACAAAGGGACTTGGTGCCGGTGCAAAGCCTGAAGTAGGTGAAAGAGCAGCTGAGGAAAGCTCCGATTTGTTGGAGGATGCTATCCGCGGTGCAGATATGGTGTTCATCACCTGCGGTATGGGCGGCGGAACAGGAACCGGTGCGGCACCTGTTATTGCTAAAATCGCTAAGAGCCTTGGTATTCTTACCGTAGGCGTTGTTTCCAAGCCTTTTAAATTTGAGGCTAAGCAGCGTATGGTAAATGCCATGGGCGGTATTGAAAAGATTAAAGAAAATGTAGATACGTTAATCGTTATCCCTAACGAAAAACTGCTTGAGATTCTTGATAAGAGAACTACTTTCCCCGAAGCATTAAAGAAGGCTGATGAAGTTCTTCAGCAGTCCGTTTCGGGTATTACCGATCTTATTAATAAGCCCGGTTTGTTAAACCTTGACTTTGCCGATGTTCAGACAGTTATGAGCGGAAAGGGTATTGCTCATATCGGTATCGGTTCGGGAAAGGGTGACAATAAGGCAATTGAAGCAGTTAAGATGGCGGTAGAAAGTCCGTTACTTGAAACAACTATCAGCGGTGCATCCGATGTTATTATTAATATTTCAGGTGATGTTACTCTTGCCGATGTCAGTGAAGCAACCGAATATGTTCGCGAACTTACCGGCGATGATGTAAATATTATTTTCGGTGTACTTGATGATAAATCCGAAGCAGAAACCTGCCATATTACAGTTATTGCTACAGGAATTGCAGATAACTTCCTTAAGAATGCGGCATTTACAGTAAGACCCAGCAGTCAGCCCATATCATCTGTTTCAGCAGGTATACCTTCAATGACAAGACCTCAGGCTACAGTTCAGCCTCAGGCTCCCGTTGAACTTAAGAAGGTTGAAGATATAAAGAGTACCGTTCAGTCACGCTCATTGGAAATTCCGAGCTTTTTAAAGAAATAGTCAAAAAAGACTGTTTAGAGTAAAGGAGAAGAGATTGATATGAAGTGTCCCTTTTGCAGTCACCCCGATACAAGAGTAATCGACTCTAGACCGGCTGAGGAGAACAATTCCATCAGAAGACGTCGTGTATGCGATGAGTGCGGTAAGAGATTTACTACCTACGAAAAGGTTGAAACCATTCCTCTTATCATTATTAAAAAAGATAAGAACCGTGAACAGTACGACAGAGCAAAGGTCGAGGCAGGTGTATTAAGAGCATGCCATAAGAGACCTATCGGTGCCGATCAGATTACAAATCTTGTGGATGAGGTTGAAACAGAGATTTTCAGTCTTGAGGACAAGGAAATCGAGAGCCGTGTAATCGGTGAGCTTGTAATGAACAAGCTTAAGGACATTGACGATGTTGCATATATCAGATTTGCTTCCGTTTACAGAGAGTTCAAGGACGTTAACACATTTATGGATGAGTTAAAATCCGTGCTTAATAAGTAAGATTATTGTAGCGGTCTTCCGCTTTACAATAAAATAAACAATTTCATATTTTATGAAGAACAGGAGACAAAGTAATGAAGAGATTCAAAATGCTTGCTTTACTGCTTGTGTCAGCCATGATGACTGTTGCACTCTGCGGATGCGGAGGCGATAAGACGGAGGGAGGTTCTTCAAAAATTACTATCGGAATCCCTCAGGATTTGGATTGTCTTGACCCGCACACAGCTGTAGCGGCAGGAACAAAGGAAATCCTATTTAACATTTATGAGGGTCTTATGAAGACCGACAGCGATGGTAATTTATTCCCCGCCGTAGCAGAAAGCTATTCAGTTTCGGATGATGGACTTACTTACAGGTTCACATTAAGAGACAAAGTTAAGTTTCACAATGACCAGACCGTAACGGCGGATGATGTTTTATATTGTATCAAACGTAACGCCGATGATGGGACTGGAAATGCTCTTATCTCGGCGTTTTTAAATATTGTTGATTATTATGCCGAAGGTAAAGACATTGTTATCGTATTAAGCGAGCCTAACCCCGACTTTTTACAGTCTATGACAATGGCTATCACCCCTAAGGATAAGACTGATTTGGATACAGACCCCGTTGGTACAGGACCCTATAAGTTTGTATCAAGATCTCCCCAGGAAAACGTAATTCTTAAGAGATTTGATGCATACTGGGGTGAAAAGGCTAACATTGAAGATGTTACTCTTAAAATCTGCTCCAATGCGGATTCAATCGTAATCGATCTTAAGGCTGGTGCGGTAGACACGTTCTGTCGTATACGCACATCTCAGGTTATGCAGCTTCAGGGTTCTGATTTTGCTATCCTTGAAGGCACCATGAACCTGGTTCAGGCTATGTACCTTAACAATGCTGTTAAGCCCTTTGACGATGTAAGAGTTCGTCAGGCGTTAAGTTATGCTGTTGATGCCGATGAGATTATTGACCTTTCTTTTGACGGAAAGGGAACCAAACTTGGTTCATCAATGTTCCCTGCTTTCGGTAAATATTATATTCCCGAAACCGCAGATGTTTATAATCAGGACTTAGATAAGGCTAAAGCATTACTTGCAGAGGCCGGATACCCCAACGGATTTTCTTTTGCGATTAAGGTTCCTTCAAACTATCAGCCGCATATCGATACAGCCCAGGTTGTAGTAGAACAGCTCAAAAAAGTCGGAGTTACAGCAACAATCGAACTTATTGAATGGGACAGCTGGTTATCAGATGTATATTCAGGCAGAGATTTTGAAGCAACCATGGTTGGTGTAGATGCATCCAACATGACTGCAAGAGCAATGCTCGAGAGGTTTGTTTCTACATCAAGCAAGAACTTCATCAATTTCTCAAACGCAGAATATGATGAAAAGTTTGCTGCAGCTATAGCTTCAGTGGATGTAGATGAGCAGACAAAGTATTACAAGGAATGTGAGTGGATTCTTACAAACGACGCAGCTAATGTATATATTCAGGACCTTGCTGAGTTTGTAGCACTTAGAAATAACTATACAGGCTATGAATTCTATCCTATTTATGTAATGGATATTGCAAAGATTAAACCTGTAAAATAGTTTTGAATTATCAAGGAGAAGAATATGAAGTACGTAATAAAGAAAGTTACTACAATGATAATAACTTTATTCTTTGTATCGGTGCTTGTATTCTTCTCCTTTTCTTTAATTCCGGGTAACCCCGCAATAAGTAAACTCGGAACAGAAGCGACTCCCGAGAGAATTGCAGCCCTGGAACATGAGATGGGTCTGGACAGACCGCTTCTTGAACGTTTCGGAAACTGGATTCTTGGTGTTGTTCGAGGAGACTTTGGAACGTCTTATTCATATTCTCAGTCAGTAACGGGTTTGCTGGCTGAAAAAATCGGTACTACGCTTTTACTGTCTGTTATGGCTATTATAATTTGTGTAATTATAGCTATTCCTCTTGGCATTTTTATGGCCAGAAAGAGCGATTCAAAGCTTGATATTATCCTTTCGGGTGCCAATCAGCTTATTATGGCGGTACCTTCTTTCTTTTCGGGTATTCTTATCACACTCATTTTCGGAATAGTATTTAGATTATTTACACCCGGTCTTTTTGTGTCGTATCATACCAATTTCTTTAAATGTATCGGATATCTTTTCTTTCCTGCTTTCTCAATCGCGCTGCCAAAGATTTCCATGGTCAGCAAATTGTTAAAAGATAACGTATTGAAAGAGTCGGAAAAAGAATATGTTCGTACTGCGTATTCACGAGGCAATGCAACAAAAACGGTTTTCTATAAGCACGTGCTCGGAAATGCGCTTATACCGGTTATAACGTTTCTCGGTATGACTTTTGCGGATATTATTGCCGGAAGTATTATCGTAGAGCAGGTATTCTCTATTCCGGGCTTAGGCAGAATTTTGCTTACATCCATTTCGGGAAGAGATTATCCCGTAATTGAAGCGATTATTCTTTTACTGGCATTTTTTGTTGTATTAAGTAACTTAATAGTGGATCTTCTTTATCATAAATTTGATCCCAGAATTCACGTATAGGGGGCGGGTATGAATAAAGCGACAAAAATGAAATTCATAACAGGCCTCGTTATAACAGGGATTGTTCTTATAATGACAATTTGGGGAATTATAAAGACTCCCTATGATCCATGCGAAATGAATGCTTCCGCAAAGTATGCGGGGATGAGCATTAAGCATCTTTTCGGATGTGACCAGTTCGGCAGAGACATTTTCTCAAGAGTCCTTGTGGGCGTTCGTGAAACTATGTTTATTTCTGCCTGTGTTGTTTTAATAGGCGTTTTCTTTGGCACAATTTTCGGTACAGTTACAGGGTATTACGGTGGCTGGCTTGATGAAATACTTATGAGACTTAACGATGCGGTACTGGCCTTTCCGTCTATTTTGCTTGCACTTGTGGTAATTGGTTTGTTCGGTGGCGGAAAATACCAGCTGATTGCGGCTCTTGGTATCGCTTTTGTACCAAGCTTTGCAAGAATCGTTCGCGGTGAAGTATTAAAAATACGAAATCTTGATTACATAAATGCCGTTAAATTATATGGGGCTTCGGATGCGCGAATTATAGTTGTGCATATTCTTCCCAATTTGAAAACAGTGTTATTATCATCGATTGTTATAGGCTTTAACAATGCGGTTCTTGCCGAGGCCGGTATGAGCTATCTTGGTATGGGCGTAGCACCTCCGGATCCCGCACTTGGAAGAATGCTGTCGGAAGCACAGGCGTTTATTTTTACAACACCCAGAATTGCTTTGTTCCCCGGCCTTGTAATTGTTCTGATGATACTTGGGTTCTCGCTTCTTGGCGATACTGTAGGAAAGTAGGGGGGCTTAAAGTGGAAAAGAATGTAATGCTTAAGGTCGAAGACCTTTGTATTAAAATACATGATAAAAACAGCACGGCCACCGTTGTTAAGGATGTGGATCTTGAAATGAAAAAGGGCGACATCCTTGGAATAGTCGGTGAATCCGGCTCGGGAAAAACAATGACGGCGCTGGCAATAGCAGGATTGCTCAGCAGGCATGATATGGAAAAATCCGGTCATATTATATTTGAACGTATTAACCTGCTTGAGTGCGAGAGAAGAGTACTGAGAAAAATACAGGGCAGTGAAATATCCATGATTTTTCAGGAACCTCTTAATTCACTTAATCCCATAAGAAAGGTTGGCTGGCTTGTTGAAGAGAGTCTTCGGATACATACCACTCTCGATAAGGCAGAGCGCAGAGAACGCGCAATAAAAGCATTAAGAGATGTGGAACTTGACGATCCCGAAGCGGTATATAACAGTTATCCTCATGAACTGTCAGGCGGTATGAGACAGCGTGTAATGATTGCGGCAGCAATGATAAGTATGCCTAAACTCTTGATTGCGGACGAACCCACAACCGCACTGGATGTTACCATACAGGCTCAGATTGTTGAACTGCTCAAGAAAATAAACAGAGAAAGCGGTGTTGCGATTTTGTTTATTTCTCATGACCTCAGTCTTGTTAATGCGCTTTGCGAGAATGTGCTTGTAATGAAAAACGGACTGGTGGTAGAAAGCGGAAATTGTCAAAATATATTCGATAATCCCAAAGAAGAGTATACAAAGAAGCTTATCGCAGCAATTCCCGGTAACCCTTTTGACAGAATTAAGTAAATGAACGATTGTGACAACAGATGAATAAGTCAATTATAAAAACAATAACTTCAGATAGCGAAAGAACCGGGAATGTTTTGGAAGTAAAGCATCTGACGGTTGAATTCAAAAAGAATAAGCAGCCTTTTTATGCGGTAAATGATGTTTCTTTTGACGTAAAGGAAGGAGAAATACTTGGTTTGGCCGGTGAGTCGGGCTGCGGAAAGTCCACACTGTCCCGCTCTATTCTGGGGATACAGAAAAAGGGCGTTTCGGGCGAGATTAAGCATTTTTACAAGCGGCCTCAAATGGTATTTCAAGATCCGGCAGGGTCGTTAAATCCCTCGAAAACGATAGAGTTTATTTTAAAGGAGCCGATTACCGTTAAAGGCAATTTTTCGGGAGAAGAAAAAGACAGACGCGTGCGTGAAATGCTTAAGATGGTAGATTTAAGTGAAGAACTGCTTACCCGATATCCGCATGAGCTGTCAGGCGGACAGAGACAGCGTATCTGTATAGCGGCTGCTTTAATGCAGGAACCTAGATTCCTAATTGCCGATGAACCGGTTTCCGCATTGGATGTTACCGTGCAAAGCCAGATTCTTGACCTGCTTAAGCGCCTGCACAAGGAACTTAACCTTTCAATCCTTTTCATATCTCATGATTTACGTGTTATTTTTAATCTTTGCGACCGTGTAATGATTATGAAGAGCGGAAAGATTGTTGAGATGGGAGACAAGGAAGAAATATATTTTAGCCCTAAACAGGAATATACCAAAGAACTTATGGATGCCGGGCGAACAAAATATATGGTTTCAGAGAGCAAAAGCGAAAAGAATATAAAATAAAAATTTTTTATTTATAGCTATAATGTTTTTTCGGTTAAGTCCGATAAATATATTGTAATTAATTAATGAATGTACTATAATTCATTATGTAAACTATAAAACTTACAAGGAGGTGAGCTAAATGGCAATTAACGGATTACTTGATTACGGCGGATTTTATAATAACTATCGTCCTGTTTCCATTCCTCAGGTAGATGTTAATGAAGTTAAGGCAGCTGAAGAAACAAAGGCTATTGAAGCTGCAGAACAGTCAGTTAGCGCACCCGTAGCTGAAACTCCTGTTGTTGATAACAGAAGCAAGATGGCTAACCTTGATGATATATCATTAAGCTTCAACAGCAATGATGATTATTCTTATATCGGCAGCAATGCGGATCTTGGAATGCTCGATATGGAAAAACTCATTTCTGATATGAAGAAAGACAGCATCCTTGAAGACTATCAGTATTTTGTTGGTTCTTCACAGAACACTGCACAGGCTGCACAGTCCGCAGGAGAAGACGGAATGGTATTTTTGAAATATTAAGTAAGACGTTTAAAGACCGACTTCGAAAGAAGTTGGTCTTTTTTTGTTTCAAAGAATCCGGGCTATATGGTATAATTACACGAGTATATATAAGGGAGATTTCACTTGTTTAAATCATTTTTTCCGTGCAGAAGAGAGAAAAGCGCATATCTGATAGATTATGATAAATTATATGAAAGCGGATGCAGATGCCTTGTTTATGATGTGGACAATACTTTGGTCTGTCATGGGGCTCCGCAGAATGAAAAGAGTCTTTCATTTTTGAAATCGCTTCAGGAAAAAGGTTTTAAGCTTCTTTTTCTATCAAACAATAAAGAGCCGAGGGTTAAATCCTTCAGTGAGCCGCTTGGTGCAATGTATATATACAAAGCGGGAAAACCTTCTCCGAAAAATTATATAAGAGCCTGTGAAATGCTGGGTGAAACCCGGGAAACAACCGTATTTATCGGAGACCAGCTGTTTACGGATATTTGGGGTGCCAATAAGGCGGGAATTTATTCCATTCTTACCGACCCCATAGATAAGCACGAGGAAATTCAAATAATACTTAAAAGAAGACTTGAGTGGATTGTTCTAAAGAACTATGAGAGTAAATTGAAAAACGAAAAAATAAAGGAAAAAGAATATGGCAAACATAAATATTAAAAAATTAAATTGCCCTTCGTTTTTGAAATCACAAAAGGCAGATACCATATATTTATTCATTTTAGCTTTTATATCTACATTTCAGGTAGGATACCTTCTTTCTACTGCATGCATTTTTGGCGCTTGCTGGGGACTGGTGCTTACCGGATTTTATGGTGCTAACGTGGCACTCCTTTTATATGTAAGAAAGTTTATAAAGTCCCACGCAGACGGTATGTTTAAAAGACGTACAATATGGGCTTGCGTGCTTGGTGTTATAATTGCGGTTCTGTATGTTTTCGGATATCAGCTTCAATATATAGGATATTCGGCGCCGGGTTTTTTGGGAAAGGCGTCCATATTACTTCGAGCTATTGCACTGCTACCATTGTTTTATCCTTTACTTTATATGCTTTTATATGGTGTGGATCATGTGAAGGGAGTAGATGTTACCGGAAAAGCATATTATAGCAAAAAGAAAATTTTTCTTTTTGCCTGGCTTGTTATATTTGTGGCGTGGATACCGGCATTCTTAGCATATTATCCTATGATTCTTTCCTATGATTTTCATGCACAGGTATTAAGGGCGGAACTTGGATTTGCTGCATTTGACAGTCATCATCCTTACCTTTCAACTATGGAAATATCACTGTTTTATCATATAGGAAAGGTTATGGGAAATACCCAGCTTGGTATGGCTTTTATGGGTGTTTTTCATATGCTTGTTAACAGTGCGGTATACGGTTATGCAGTTTTGCTTATTTCAAAATTGCTGCCTAAGAAGGCTACACCTTATGTGGCTTGTGCTGTTTTTGCATTATTCCCCACAATTCCCGTGATGGTATTAAGTACTACCAAGGATGTTATTTTTTCAGCATTCTTTATGCTTTTTATAATCACGATATTCGAAAGAGTATTATTTTCGCAAACAAAAACAAAGAAAATTATTTTCGATATCCTAATCATATTAACCGGTATTTTTTCCTGTTTATGGAGAAACAATACCGTATATGCCGTGGTTGTGGCAGGTATTCTGCTGGTTATCTTTGTAAAGAAGAAAGCTAAACTGCTGATTCTTGCTGCTGCAATTCTTATTTTTATGGGAAACAAGGGTGGGCAGACTGCATTAAAAGCAATTGTTCATGATACGAGAGAACCTAATGCAATAGAAATGTTAAGCGTGGTTGTTCAGGCTTACGGAAGAATAACTGTAAGAAATATGGACTCGCTCGACCCTGAAGTTGAGAGAATAATGGAATATTATGTTCCGATATCTGCACTTCGCCATTATAATACCGGTATTTCAGATTCGCTTAAAAGTGCAATTATCGGTAATGATACTTACGGCCATTTTAAAGATGATTGGGGGGCAACTTTTAAGGACTTTTTATATGTGATTTCAAGATATCCAAATGAGTTTTTGGATTCATTTCTCGATACAACAAGAGGCTTTTGGTTCATTGATGATACTTCTTTTGCCGATGTTTTGGGAGAAGGCTATGAGGGCAGAATGGGTATTATATATACATATAACTCATCGGAATCGGAATTGGTGGAAGAAATAAAACATGAAACAAAATTTCCCTTGGCAGAGAAGTTTTATGAGGCAGTTATATCCGAGGACGTGATTTTAAGAATGCCCATAATCAATTATTTGTTTAAAATAGCCGGATATACGATTGGAACCTTTTTGATGGCGGCATTGTATTTATATAAAAAGAACTATAAGGGGCTTGGATTGATAACATTTTCTGTTATGTATATTTTGACAATGTTCCTGGGGCCTGTGGT
The DNA here is from genome assembly GCA_024403485.1 of Lachnospiraceae bacterium. Taxonomy (GTDB): domain Bacteria; phylum Bacillota; class Clostridia; order Lachnospirales; family Lachnospiraceae; genus UBA1258. The sequence goes on along the minus strand of JAKSRT010000068.1, from coordinate 2,035 downwards.
TCAGTACAGATATGCATATCCATGGATTATCACATTCCCGCTTTTTGTTCTTTTATTCTTTATCAACGACAAAAAAATGATTGAGGACAATGCAGAGAGCGCGGCACAAAAAGAAGTATAAAAAAGTGTTGATTTATTGGCGTTTTTCGGCTAAAATAATTGGGAATTATTTGTTTTGAAATATTAGGAGGATATATCAATGGTATCAGCAGGCGATTTTAGAAACGGCGTTACAATTGAAATTGAAGGCGCAGTTTTTCAGATTATTGAATTCCAGCACGTTAAGCCCGGTAAGGGAGCAGCTTTCGTTCGTACAAAGTTAAAGAACGTTATCAACGGTGGTGTTGTTGAACGTACTTTCAGACCTACCGAAAAGTTCCCTCAGGCTCGTATCGATAGAAAGGATATGCAGTATCTTTACAATGATGGTGATTTATACACCTTCATGGATATGGAAAGCTATGAGCAGATTGCATTAAATATGGATACAATCGGCGATGCTCTTAAGTTCGTAAAGGAAAATGAGGTATGTAAGGTTCTTTCTTACAACGGAAGCGTATTCTCAGTAGAACCTCCTTTATTTGTAGAACTTGAGATTACTGATACAGAACCCGGCTTCAAGGGTGATACAGCAACAGGTGCTTCCAAGCCTGCTATTGTTGAAACCGGTGCACAGGTTTCTGTTCCCTTATTCGTTAACCAGGGTGATATTATTAAGATTGATACCCGTACAGGCGAATATCTTTCAAGAGTATAATATAGTTCATAAATATTGTGACTGTTCGGCGATGGCCTTTTTGGGCCGTCGCCTTTTTTATTCTGAAGGGCAGGACGATTGCGTATGCCTGCTTAATTCATACAAAAGTATGTATTGGAGGGTCACAATGAATTTTGAAGAATTTGTAAAATATGTTTCCAAAGAAGTTATTTTAAGGCTTGGAGAGGAGTATTTCTGTTCAACGGCCAAAGTTGTAAAGAATAATGGTCAGAAGCTGACAGGGCTCACGGTAAGAAGAAAAGATGTCTGTGTTTCACCCACATTTTACCTTGAGGCTTTTTATGATCTTTATGAATCGGGAGAAGATATTGAGTATATAATCGATATGCTGGCTGATGGTTATATGAAATATGAGGTAAAAGAAGATACTGATTTCAGTTACATTCAGGAGTATGAAATTATCAAAAAAGATATTTTCTGTAAGCTTGTAAACAGTTCACTTAATGAAGAACTGCTAAAGGATATCCCACATATAAATATTTTGGATTTATCTGTTGTTTTTTATATAGCTGTTGATCTTGAAACTGTTGGTCATGGTTCGATTCTTGTTCGCAATGAAAATATGAGGGCATGGGATATCTGTCTTGAAACACTTTATAAGGAAGCGATAGATAATACCCGGTCACGCAATGACTTTCGTTTTGTTAATATCGCCGATGTACTGGGTGAACTTGCAGGCTTGGAAAACGGCGGTACCGGTATTGAGGGAATCGACAATGTGCAGGAAATTCCCATGTATGTATATACAAATAATGTAAAAATGTTCGGAGCAATAGGATTACTGTTTGATGATTTATTATCTGAATTTGCTCAAAGAATCGACTCAAATTTCTTTATTCTTCCGAGCTCAATACATGAACTTATTATCCTTCCCGAAAGTGAGGTTAAAGATAAAGAAAGCCTTAAAGACATGGTTGTGACGGTTAATGAGACGCAGCTGGAACAGGGTGAAGTTTTGTCGGATAGTGTTTACTATTTCAACAGGAATGACAGAATAGTATACAGGGCCGCGTAAAAGAAAAGATTAGTAATCTTTTCCGTGATTATCACTCGGATTTTTTGATGAGAATTATTTTGTATGTCCGGGGAATAAGGATGTATAGCCTGGGTCTTAAGACTGCGCAGCCGAAACTAAATGGATATGCAATCGTGTTTGAGAGCATGTGCAGTCCGGCTGAAAAGGCGGTGCAAACTGGACAATATAGTGCCAATATGGTAAAATATGCTCTGTTGGTGTGCCGTGAAAACTATTTGCGG
>JAKSRT010000067.1 GCA_024403485.1 Lachnospiraceae bacterium | reverse complement strand
AAGTACACATGACCGTGTAATTAGGACCGTCCCCACTGTAGTCCCGGGCATCGAATTGTCCACGGACTACGAAGGCAAGGACTTGCATATTGTTGGGCTTTTTATAAACCATAAATCGCCGGAGTTTGTAAAATATCTTGATGAATTTGTGGAATCAAGAGATGTTCGAAACAGAAAAATGTGCGATAAATTTAATGAGCTGGGAATTGATATCACTTACGATGCGCTTCAAGCAGAATTTCCGGAAGCCGTAATAACAAGGGCCCATTATGCCAAATGGCTTCTTGAGCACGGATATGTTAAATCTAAAAGCGAAGCCTTTGATAAATATATAGGCGACCGAGGTCCCTGCTATATCCCAAGAGAAAAAGTTACGCCCAAAAAGGCCATCGAACTGATCCTCTCCTGCGATGGAATTCCAATTTTTGCCCATCCGATCTTATGCCGCTATTCAGATAAAAAACTGGAAGCTTTGGTAGCTGAGTTAAAGGAAGCCGGCTTAATGGGAATTGAAGCAGTATATTCCACCTATGCCGCCTGCGAGGAACGTCAGATTCGGAACTTAGCAAAAAAATATCATCTGTTATTGAGTGGCGGAAGTGATTTTCACGGTACTAACAAAGACGGCATCGATCTTGCTGTAGGTAAAGGAAAGCTCTATGTTGACGACAGCATTTTGGAAGAAATTAAATCAGCAAGAAAAAATCTTCTTTTCACTGATTTAGACGGCACACTATTCAACAAGGATTCGGAAATAACCCCTGAAATGTACAATGCCATAAAGGGACTTACCGAGCGCAATCACAAATTTGTAATTGCTTCCGGTCGCCCTCTTGCCAGTATTTTAGAACGTTGCGAATTGTTAAAAATCAACTTTGATAATTCATATATCATCTCCAATAATGGCGGGTTAATTTACAATTTAACCACAAAAGAAAAATTATACGAAAACAAATTATCGCAAAGAATTATAAAAGAAGTAAGTGAAATGTGTCTTGATGCCGGAATCCATGTCCACTCATATACTGACAGTGAAATTGTAGGTCTGGAAGACGATGAAGAAGTTAAATTCTATAGAAGCCGTGTCCACATGCCTTTAATTCTTACAGACAGTCTTTCTGATTATTTAAAAGACGGAGCATATAAACTTCAAATAATACATCTTACCGACCGCGAGGCATTGGAAACATTAAAATACAAGATATTATGTAAACTTGGCAATGAGGTTAATGCTTTTTTCTCTACCAATCAGTATCTTGAAGTGCTTCCTAAAGCGGTAAGTAAAGGAAATGCCATTCATTGGTTAACAAACTACCTTTCCATGCCTCTCACCCACACCTTTGCCGCAGGTGACGACGAGAATGATATTCCTATGATTGAGGCAGCTCATACCGGCATCGCCATGGCTAATGCAAAAGAAAAAGTAAAAGCCATCGCAGACATTATCACAAGCAATGATAACAACCACGACGGCCTCATTGAAATTATCGATGAATATTTCAAATAACGCTACTGCTTATTCCACAAGCATTTTGGTCCATTTACAGGGTACTCTCGCAATCAGGAAACAAATAAAATAACATATGATGTATGTTGCTATACATTCACCTATTGTATCTGTTTCAAGGCCAACACCGCTTTTATGCGTGAGGAAATAATCAAGCAATCTCGCTACCAGCATATGGGAGCAGTATATTCCCAATGTATATTTCGTGAGCCACTCAATAATAACCTTTAGTGCCCTTGGCAATTTATCAAGAGGAAGAACAAAACATAAAAATATCATCAGCAATGCTACGGTCACCCTATTTAAGCCTGCATAATCAAAAGCCTGCTTTCCCGGATCCAGACCTTCAAAATTTAATTTTGAAATCACATCATAGTATCTGACAAGTTTAAGACCTGCTAAGCAGACAATTATGGTGGTTATCCAGTTTTTCTTAGCTTTGTTCAACAAACCGTAATTGGCAAGCATATAGCCTGCAACCGCCATAGGCAGCATTTCGAAAAATCTTCCACAGGTTCCCGAAAGTTCCGCTTTCCACTTATACATAAAAAGTGTTATTCCCGTATATTGAATATAAAGGCATCCCACTGTCAGAAGGACAAACACATGATTTTTAAACTTTTGTGCCACGAAAATAATAAGAGCAAACAAAAGCGTCAAAAGAATCAAATCGACCTGAAACCACATTGCCCCGTTTAAGTACACGCTGTTACCGGTGGTCATCTGCCAGAGCAAATCCTGAATCTGAAGATTAAATCCCGGATACAAAGTCTCCTGAAGAAGCTTATAAACTACCCAGTAAATAACCGCCCAACTCCAAAGCGGCACAACGAGACGGATGATTCTGTTTAACAACTTTTCTCCCGATAAATCGCTCAAAAACTTTTCCGAAAAATAAAAAGCCAGAATCATAAATACCGGAACCGCATATTCTCTTAAATAGTAAATCCAACCAAGAACACCGGAATTTGTAGTATTAACTTTCCAAAGATGCGCAACAATAACGGAAAAGCACATAATCATCTTCAGCATGCTTATTCCGACATTATAGTTGGCATATGATTTATAATATTTTTCTTTTGCCATTATTATTTCCTCGTAAAGAAATTAATCAGTTAACCTAAGCGTATTTTTATATGCATGCGCAAAATATATAAGTTCAAACACTGCAGTCAGTGTCCAGGAAAAAACATATAACAAATAAAGCGATTCCATGGTGTGGAAATATCGGAAAATAGTATATACCCAAATAATCCTAAACACACATGAGCCCATTATAACTATAAATGTAGGCATTCCGGTCTTTCCAAGACCTCTCGAAGCAGCAATCGGGCAATCCATAAATGCTGAGACACAATAAGAAAATGCCATAACGGTAAGTCTTTTAAGACCTGTATCTATTACATTTGCATCTGCAGAAAATATATTTAGGAAATACCTCCCAAACAACAGAAGCAGAATACCCCAAAATGCTCCGATAAAAAAAGCATCAAACATTGCAACCAGCAAACTCTTCTTTATACGCTCCCTGTTCTTTGCACCGAGATTCTGACTCACAAAGCTTGTACAGGCTGTATAAAAAGAAGCCATTGTCGTATATACCAGCCCATCCGCATTTGCCGCAGCGGAATTGCCTTCCACCACTACCGCATCAAACGAATTTACACCAGCCTGAATAAACAGGTTTGCTAACTGAAATATTGCATTTTGAAGCCCTGCCGGAACACCCAGACCGCAAAGTCTCACTGCTTTTTCTTTATTAAATCTTATTTTAGCCAATGAAAGGCGGCACATATCCGTTCTTTTTATAAGTGCGTTCAAAACAAGAGCTGCAGACACATACTGAGCTATTATACTTGCAATTGCCACACCTGCAACACCCAAATCGAATACAATAACAAATAATAAATTTAAAACAACATTTAATGCCCCTGAAAAGCTCAAATAATAAAGAGGTTTTTTCGTGTCTCCCATCGCACTGAAAACACCGTTACCATAGTTAAACAGTGCCAGAGCCGGCATTCCGCAAAAATATATCCTCAAATACAAAAGTGCACCGTCAAACAGTTCAACCTTCGTATTTAACAGTCTCAAGAAAACACCTGCAAGCAAAAAGCAGGATGTCATGATTAACAGGCCAAAGAAAAGGCATACCAGTATGGAGGTGTGAACCGTCTCTTCCACATCCTTGTCAGATTTTGCACCTATAAACAATGCCGTTAATGCATTTACGCCACCACCGAGGCCAATCAGGAATCCGGTAAAAAGAACAACCAGCGTCACCGTAGAACCTACGGAACCCAGCGCCTCAGCACCGGCAAACCTTCCGACTACCGCTACATCCGCCATGTTAAACAATACCTGGATAATATTTGAAAAAATAAGCGGCAGGGTAAAGATCAATATCTGTTTATTTATAGGACCCTTTGTCATATCAAGGGACACAGTTTTCATATTTATTTCTCCGAACAGTAATCAACGCCCAAATTATATGATTTTTCAGCCATTATTTCAACCATTTCCGTCCATTCATAGATTAATATTTATTTAAGATTTCATATGGTCAAAATCCGAAATTATGCTACAATCTTTGAGATGAGGTAAACATATGGAAAAGAAAAATGCAAAAGCTTGTATAAGCATTATTTCGTCAATGATAATATTCGGTACCATAGGTCTGGTACGAAAAAATATAGATATGCCGTCCGGCTGTCTTGCCATGACCAGAGGCGTAGTCGGCGGAGCATTTCTGCTAGTATTTTATTTAATTAAAGAAAAGAAGTTTGCAATAAAGGATTTAGGGAAAACAGGTCTGATTCTTCTTTTGACAGGTGCAATGATTGGTGTGAACTGGATTGCACTGTTTGAAGCATACCGATATACCACCGTTGCAACCGCTACTCTTTGCTACTACATGGCACCGGTGTTCATTATCATAGCTTCACGCTTTTGCTTCAATGAAAAATTGGGATTAAAGAAGCTGTTCTGTGTAATTACTGCACTAATCGGTATGTTTCTTGTATCAGGCATTTTGAATTCCGGCTTTAGCGGAAATAATGAACTTGTCGGCATCGGACTTGGCCTTTTTGCAGCTCTTCTCTATGCCACAATTATTATTTTGAACAAATACTTATCTTCGGTTCCACCCTATGAAAAAACCATAATACAGCTCATTTTTGCAGGTATTGCCATCGCTCCCTATGTATTCTTAGCTGAAGATTTAAGCACTGTATCCTTCGATACAAAATCCATTATTTTCCTGGCATTTATATGTATTGTGCATACCGGTTTAAGTTACATACTGTATTTTGGTTCCATACCTAAGCTTCCTGCCCAGACATCTGCCCTTTTAAGCTATATCGACCCTGTAGTGGCGGTGTTGCTTTCAGCATTGGTATTAAAAGAGCCCATCGGAATTTCCGGTATTATCGGAGCTATTATGATTATAGGAGCCATGCTCGTATCGGAATTATAGAAAAAGCAGGCATTACGCCTGCTAAAACTATCCCTCTACAATAAGATATCTTCCGTCGCCCACATCAAACACCTCTGCTTCTTCCAGGAGTTCATCCACGGTATCACCTTCAATGTCTATTCCGGCTTCTTCAAAATATTCAAATACTTCTTCCTTACTGCTTACCACATAAGCTTCCGATTCTTCCAAAAACTCGGCAGCTTCCTCAAGAGAAGAGCAAACCTCTTCAGGAAACAAATTAAGCTGATTATCAAGAAAACATTTCAATACTTTTTCATCAAACATTATATCCACCCTCTTTTTCTAAGTTCTTTGTATAATGCGGGAACCGGAAGTCCCACCACATTTGAATAATCACCGTCTATACCTGTTACAAACTTTGCACCGATACCCTGAATAGCATAAGAGCCAGCCTTATCCATTGGCTCCCCGGTATTAACATAGGTATCAATTTCATTCTCATCAAGCTTTGCAAAAAGAACTTTCGTCTCTTCCGAAAAGGTAACGCTTTCCCATACATTACCCTGGGATTTCATAATAGTAACACCTGTTATTACGCTATGCGAGTTGCCTGAAAGGCGCCTAAGCATTGCTTTGGCATCTTCCTTATCCTTAGGTTTGCCAAGCCTTTCATTGCCTAAGAATACAAGAGTATCCGCTGCAATGATAATAACGCCCTCTTCGTTAGGCAAAATCTTTGATTTAACATCTGAAGCTTTAAGCAAAGACAGTTCTTTAACAATATCATGCGGTTCTGTTTTTGTTACTGCTTCATCACAATCGCTGACTACTATTTCAAAATCAAGTCCCATGTTTCCAAGAAGTTCCTTCCTCCTTGGAGACGCCGAACCAAGTATATACTTATACATATCTTTCTCCGATTAGATAAAGGATTGGTTGCTTATTCTCTCGTTCCGATTAAATAATGAATAAACTGCTGAGCTGTTCTTCCCGACAAACCACCGTGCTGAAGTTCCCATTGATTAGCCAAAAGAAGCAATTCATTTTCATCCATATTAAGACCGCTTCGTTTTGCAAGTTCCAATACAATATTATTGTACTCTTTTTTATTTGGTGAGCCAAAATAAATCGTAACGCCGAATCTTGCATACAGCGAAAGTTTCTCCTGCATGGTATCGCCGAAGTGAACCTCGTCCTCTCTGGCATTTGCACCTCTCTCCGAAAACTTCTCATTAACAAGATGTCTTCTGTTTGAGGTCGCATAAATCAGGACATTTTTAGGCTTCTTTTCCAGTCCGCCTTCAATAACTGCCTTTAAATATTTGTATTCAATCTCAAAATCTTCAAAGCTTAGGTCATCCATGTAAAGAATAAACTTATAATTTCTGTTTTTAATCTGCGCTATAACATCATTAAGATCTATAAATTGATGTTTATAAACCTCAATAATTCTTAGCCCGTCTTCATAATACTTATTGGCTATAGCTTTTATACTGGAACTTTTTCCGGTTCCGGCATCACCAAAAAGAAGGCAGTTATTTGCAACTTTTCCCTTGATAAAGGCTTCGGTATTTTCGGTTAGTTTCTTTTTGGCTGCTTCATATCCTACTAAATCATCCAGATTCACATGAGCAATATTGGTTATCGGAACTATATCCGCTCCGGACTCTTTGTGCTCAATTCTAAATGCTTTATGTAAACCAAACTTTCCAACACCGTAATCTTTATAAAACTTGGTAAGAGTATCCTTCATTTCTTCCGGCGAATTATTTTCGTTAAACTTCTCTGCAAGTTCAACAATACGACTGCAAATTCTTGTATTGTAAACTTTGCTTTCTCTGCTTGAACTCACATAATTTAATGCCAAAGAAAAATCTTTTATTTCAAGGACACTGACCATATCCGAAAAATCATAATCATAAAGTTCTTTTAAAATGACAATATCATGCAGAACACAGTCATTAATTGTTCCTTCAACCGCGCCTACGATTTCACAGGCCATTGAATAGCTGTTTTCATTGTTAACCAGAAGATTCGACAGATAGCAGTGCCAAAGATTCCCGTAGAAGCCATAGTGACCGGCGAATTCGAGCAGTTCATGAAAACATTTATAGAATAACGACTGTAATTCTTCTTTTTCATAATTATCATTCTCATAATTTTCCATTAGGAAAACCATATCGTTAAGTAGTTCCCCATTTTCAAAATTTTTGTAAACAATCAATTCCTGTTCACGCATTGTTTTCTCCTGTAAGCAAATTTTCTTTTCCGGATTTCTATTTTATTTGATAGCAAACATGATTTTAAGTATAATACATAAAAAGAGTTTTTCTTACTATACACATTAATGAAAGGCTTGAATATGTCTAAATCATCCAAACATATTATATTTTTTGCCACGGTTTTTTTATTAATAGCATTAATAATCGTTTATGCAATATTACACGGCAAAATGACTGCCGTTCCCGAGGGTACAATCGGAAACACTCCCGGTAATCTTAACAATCACGGGCGATTTGTAGAAAGCGACGGAATGGTTTATTTTTCAAATCCCTATGACAATAATACCCTATACAGTATGAAACCCGATGGTTCAAATATAAAAAAGCTTAATGATATGAGCGTTGAATTCCTCAACGCCGGTGGAAAATATCTGTTCTTTTACGGTGAACCAAACTCCTCTACTTCAGGTATCGGAAGTGTTGTTTCAAAGCCCGGAATGTATAAAATCGATAAAACCGGTAACCATCTTTCAGCTCTGACAAAAGATATTTCCCGCGATATGGTTTTATACGGAAACAATATATATTACCAGCATTATACTTATACAGCCGGAACAACCTTTGCGAAGATGGATATTTCAAAACACGAATCCACCGAGCTGCTTCCATATATGATTAATCCCTCATGTATGTATGATGGAAGCATCTACTACAATGGTATGTATAACGATCACTATCTCTACCGATTCGATACTGCTGCAGAAACCGAAACAGTAGTGTGGGAAGGTGACATCTGGAATCCCATATATGACGGCAATTTCGTTTACTATATGGATATACAAAATGATTATCGGATGTGTCGCTATAACATAAGCACAAACACGGTGGAAATACTGAACAATGAAAGAACCGATTTCTTTAATGTTTACGGCAATTACATTTTTTACCAGGTAAGTGATCCTACATCCCCTGCATTAAAAAGAATGAACACTGACGGTACAAATCAGATAACAGTTATGGGTGGTATTTTTAAGAATATAAATTGCACTTCCACTTATACTTATTTCCAGGATACCTTAGCAGACCTTCCACTGTACCGTGTTCCCACATCCGGAGACCCTTATGTTCAAGAATTTACCGGTGCAAGAGATGCCATGTTGGAGAATTTAAAAAGCAAGTAATCCGCTAAAACAGATCAAGCAATGTTTTAGGCAGGCCTACTGTTGAAGCCCAAGCACTTTTAAGTCACCGCTTTCGTCTCATCCAGTTAATCCATATAAAGATTTTACTGTTTGAGTCTGTCTAACATTTCACCCGGACGCATGAGATTAATCGGATGCCGTTTATAAGGATTAATCTCATTTAAAGGCTTTAATACAAAATCACGATTGCACATATCAATATGTGGAATTGTCAATTCCGCGCTGTCTATTATGCAGTCATCGTAATAAATAATATCAAGATCCAATGTTCTGGGGCCCCATCTGAGCGTTCTCTCACGCTTGTTGGCGGCCTCTATTTCATGCAATTCATCAAGCAGCTCATAGGGATTAAATATAGTTTTAATCAAAAACATCCCGTTGATAAAATCCGGCTGGTCCGTCACACCATAGGGCTTTGTTACGATAAGTGAGCTTGCCTTTTCAAGAACTATTCCGGGAATCTCTGCCAGCATCTTTTTCCCGTTTTCTATTAAATCCTCGGGAGTTCCGATTTCAGCATCACTTAAGTTAGAACCTACAGCAATATAAGCCTCGTGCCAGCCTCTGCTTACGGACACGGTAACATCTTCAAACGGAATTTCAATCGGAGCATTTGGTTTATGAACGGTAACCTCTATATTCTTTATTGAGGCGAAAGAAATTAACAGCTTATTTGCCAAATTTTCAGCAGCGGCTTCGATTAGATTAAAATGTTCCTCTTTGAATATCTTTGCGGCAAGATTGGATACTTCACCATAATTTACAGTATTATTTAAATCATCGCTTGATTCGGCTTTATCAAGATCTTTTTCTATTGTTATGTCAACTAAAAATTCCTGGCCTTTTTCTTTTTCGAAATCAAAGCAACCGTGATATGAGTACAGCTTAAGGCCAAATATCTTAATTTTATCCATAATTGTAAACTGCCTCCAGCATATCGATAACTCTCTTATTCTCTTTTACATCATGAACTCTTACAAAAGCGCACTTCTTTTGAACAGCTAGTGCGGTCAACGCAAGTGTGCCTTCTACCCTGTCGTCAACCGGAAGTCCCAAAGTGTTTCCGATTACAGACTTTCTGCTGGCCGCCAAAAGAACCGGACAGCCAAGGAGCCTCAGCTTATCAACATGGGCCATTATCTCCAGATTCTGCTCGGTATTCTTGGCAAATCCCACACCCGGGTCCAGAATAATCCTGTTTTCGTCTATTCCTGCTCTGTTTGCAATTTCGAGAGTTTGAGACAAATCAGTATATACATCGTCCAGATAATTTACATAATTCATTTCTTTTCTATTATGCATTAAAACACAGTGAACACCTGAATTTGCAATGACCGAAGCCATATCAGGGTCACCCTTGAGTCCCCAGATATCATTAATTATGTCAACCTTCGCTTCAACTCCAGCTTTGGCAACGATTGCTTTTTGAGTATCTATAGATATTGGTATATTAAATTCTGATTTAATTTTACTAATCACAGGAATAACTCTGTCGATTTCCTGTTCAGCGCTGACCGGAATATATCCGGGTCTTGTAGATTCGCCACCTACATCAATTATATGAGCTCCTTCTTTTACCATCTTTTCCGTTTGAAAAAGAGCTCTGTCTATGTCATTGAATTTTCCCCCATCGGAAAAAGAATCCTGAGTAACATTCAGGATTCCCATAATATAAGTCCGATTATTCACATCAAATTCGTGGCCACCAATAATCATCAGCTTGTCCTCGCATTTGTACATTACTTCAACATGTCAAAGAATCTTCTTTGAAGCGAATCATTATCAATAAATTCTCCCCTGGTCGCAATAGTAACGGTTTTGCTTCCCGGCTTCTTTATTCCGCGCATAGTCATACACATGTGTTCAGCCTCGACCATTACCATTACACCCTTTGCATTTAAGCAGTCTGCAATTGCATCCGCAATCTGAGATGTCATCTGCTCCTGAATCTGCAAACGTCTTGCAAATATTTCAACACAGCGTGCCAGTTTGCTCAGTCCTACCACCTCACCATCTGGAATATACGCAATATGGACTTTTCCGTAAAAAGGAAGCATATGGTGCTCGCAGGTGGAAAAGAATACAATGTCCTTCTCCAATACCATTTCACTGCTGTCGACTTTAAATCTCTTGCTGAGAACCTCAGCAGGATCCATTTCATATCCGCCCATTATCTCATGATACATTCTTGCTATTCGATCCGGTGTATCAATAAGGCCTTCCCTGTTTATGTCTTCACCCATCCCCTCAAGTATGAGTCGAACGCCTTCTTTTATTTTTTCATTATCAATCATATTCCGTGTCGATCTTTCTTTATTTCTTTTCGATTTAATACAGTCTGTTTCAGCAGACCTAAGTACGATAAGGAACCAAATGCAATAATAGCTGTATTTTCATCAGCCATCATCAGTGCCAACTCTACCGCTTCTTCTACCGAGTCTGCAGAGGTTACATTTGGATTAACCCGCGAAACACTTTTTGCCAGTTCATACGATGACAAAGTCCGCTGCTTGTTGGGGCTTGGAACCGTTATTATCTGCCACGCCAGGTCACAAGTATTTTCTATTACTTTATCATATTCTTTATCTTTTAGTACACCTATTATATATATTAATTTTTTATCAATAAAATAACGCTCGATACTTTTTCTTAAAACCCGTGATGCCGGCTCATTATGTGCGCCGTCTATAATAACGATGGGCTTTGAGGATATAATCTCAAACCTTCCCTGAAGAATTGCGTTCTCCAATCCCTGATAAACAGCTCTTTCACTTATTTTTGCACCACGTTTTCTAAGTGCTTCAACCGCTTCTATGGCAGTTATCGCATTATCGGGTTGAAAATCTCCCAAAAGTTTTATCTTTATCTTCTTATAATTTTTATAATCGAATACTGTTCCTGATTTAAGAAATTTGAGATTACAGATATCATCCGGATTAGCTACAAATATCGAATTTTCTTTTTCTTTCGCGCAGGCTTTAATTATATCCAGTGTTTCGGAATTTCGACCGTTTACCGCTACCGCACAACCCGGTTTTATTATTCCGGCTTTTGTCCTTGTAATCTCTTCAAGCGAGTTTCCAAGGAAAGACATATGATCCATACCGATTGCCGCAAATACGGCCACCTCTGTTGTTTCTGTTACATTTGTTGCATCAAGCTCACCGCCCATGCCGCATTCTACAACTGCATAATCACATTTCTTTCTTGCGAAATACAAATATGCCATAGCCGTTTCCAGTTCAAATCTGGTAAATGTCAGTTTAGAATCAAGTTCCCTGATTTCGTCAATTAGGTTTACATAATCTTCTTTAGAGATATTTCTTCCGTTGACGGCTATAATCTCTCGCTCTTCAAATACTGCCGGTGATGAGTACAAACCGACTTTATAGCCCTGAGCTCTAAGAATTTCAAATATATATTTTGAAACCGATCCCTTGCCGTTTGTGCCGGCAACATGAATTATCTTCGTTTCCTTTTCGGGATTACCAAGAGCTTCAAGCAGGTCGCGAATTGATTGAAGTCCCGGTTTAATTCCCTTGCTGTTAAGTTTACATAAATATTCTTCACATTCGGTGTAAGTCGACATTGTGCTCTCTTTTCATGTACTCTTTCTTTTTTTTGTTCATATGAGCCACTGTGTGATAATACATTACAACAAAAAATACAGCGGTTATGGCCCATGTAAGCGGATCTCCGAGGCAAACACCAAAATAACTCATTTTTGCGGCTGCCGCAAAAGAAATAATAGCTCGACAGACGAGTTCAACTATTCCACCCGTCATTGCAGAAATCGAAAATCCGCAGCCCTGCATTGTATTTCTCAGTATAAAAATTGTACCAAGTGCAATATAACAAGTACCTGCTGCATATACATATGTTTTAGCATAAGATAATACAGCGGCAAAATCAACATTACCGCTCCTGGTATCAACAAAGAGCTTTAAAAGCACCGGAAGAGCCGGAACGGAAATAGCAAAAATTGTCAATGAAAAAATTGCCGACATAATCATTGCTGCCGCTGTTCCTTTTCTTATTCTGGAAATATCGTTGATACCGCGATTCTGTGCGGCGTAAGTTGCCATCGTTACGCCCATTGCTCCGTAGGGCGTTGTAAGCAGCTGCGTAACCTTATTCGATGCGGTATATGATGCTATTACGACGGA
>JAKSRT010000066.1 GCA_024403485.1 Lachnospiraceae bacterium | reverse complement strand
ATCGTCATGAGTCTTATCAACGATGAAAAGCAGGCTTATTTATATAAGAACGACATTGAGCCCAACCTTGAAGAAGGTAATATGCTTATGTTCGCTCATGGTTTCAACATTCACTTCGGTTGTATCAACCCTCCCAAGAATGTTGACGTTACAATGATCGCTCCTAAGGGACCCGGTCATACAGTTCGTTCCGAATATCAGGCAGGAAAAGGTGTTCCTTGTCTTATTGCTGTACACCAGGATGCTACAGGTAAGGCTCAGGATATGGCACTTGCATATGCATTAGGTATCGGCGGAGCAAGAGCCGGTGTTCTTGAAACAACCTTCAGAACAGAAACAGAAACAGACTTATTTGGTGAACAGGCAGTTCTTTGCGGTGGTGTATGTGCACTTATGCAGGCTGGTTTTGAAACACTTGTTGAAGCAGGATACGATCCCAGAAATGCTTACTTTGAATGTATTCATGAAATGAAGCTTATCGTAGATCTTATTTACCAGTCAGGTTTCGCAGGAATGAGATATTCTATTTCAAATACCGCAGAATACGGTGATTATATTACCGGACCCAAGGTAATTACAGAAGAAACAAAGAAGACCATGAAGAAGATTCTTTCCGACATTCAGGATGGTTCTTTTGCAAAGGAATTCCTTCTTGATATGAGCGATGCGGGTAAGCAGGTTCATTTCAAGGCAATGAGAAAGCTTGCAGCTGAACATCCCGCTGAAAAGGTTGGTGAAGAAGTTAGAAAGCTTTACAGCTGGAACAACGAAGAAGATAAGTTGATCAACAACTAACATTGATTTATTGAAAGGCTAAAGGGGGACCTTGTATGTCCCCCTTTATTTTTGAGTATGGTATATTCAAATGTTTTGGACGCCATCGGGCATACTCCGATGATTGAATTAAGTAATAGAATGGTTCCCGAAGGGGCGGCCAGAGTTCTGGTTAAATATGAAGGACTCAACGTAGGCGGTTCGATTAAAACAAGAACAGCATACAATATGATAACAAAGGCTATTGAAGACGGGATTGTTAAGGAAGATACAATTATTGTGGAACCCACTTCCGGAAATCAGGGTATCGGTCTGGCTCTTTGCGGCGCAGTCATGGGATATAAAACAATTATCATTATGCCTGACTCCGTTAGTGAAGAAAGAAGAATGCTTGTTAAGCATTACGGTGCCGAAGTTATCCTAATAAAAGATGAGGGCAATATCGGTGAATGTATAGATAAGTGCCTTGCGACGGCTCAGGAAATGGCTGCAAACAATCCAAAAGTATTTGTACCTCAGCAGTTTGAAAATCCTAACAATCCGCTTGTACATAAACACCATACCGGTTTGGAAATTTTGGAGCAGGTTGCAGGACCGATAGACGGCTTTTGTTCGGGTATTGGCACCGGCGGAACAATTTCCGGTATAGGTGAAACTTTAAAAGCACAGAATCCGGGTATTGAGATTTGGGCCGTAGAACCTGAAAACGCTGCAATTCTTGCCGGCGGAACGGTAGGAACACATCTTCAGATGGGTATCGGAGACGGAATCGTTCCCGATAATTTAAATCAGGATATATACAGCAATATTTATATTGTAACTGATGAAGAAGCAATTCAGACAGCCAAGGATCTTGCAAGAAAAGAAGGGCTTATGTGTGGCATTTCTTCGGGAACCAATGTTGCGGCAGCTATTTCACTTGCCAAGAAATTGGGCAAGGGAAAGACTGTAGTTACAGTTTTGCCTGATACCGCGGAAAGATATTTTTCGACACCACTTTTTCTTGAAGACTGATACAGATTTTATTTACGATAATTATCAGGCATTTTCTTTTGCCTGTTTGTAGGAGGATAAAGATATGGGAATGACAATGACTCAGAAGATTCTTGCGGCACATGCCGGCCTTGAATCTGTTGTTGCCGGACAGCTTATAGAAGCTGACTTGGACCTTGTTCTTGGTAATGATATTACCAGTCCGGTTGCCATTAAAGAAATGGAAAAAATGAATTTAAATTCCGTATTCAATAAGGACAAGATTGCTCTTGTGCCTGACCACTTTGTTCCGAACAAAGATATTAAGAGCGCAGAGCATTGTAAATGTGTACGTGAATTTGCATTAAAGAATGATATCACTAACTATTTTGAAGTTGGCCAGATGGGTATTGAACATGCTTTACTTCCCGAGCAGGGACTTACTGTTGCAGGTGACGTTATTATCGGTGCCGATTCTCACACATGTACATACGGAGCTTTAGGTGCTTTCTCCACAGGTGTCGGAAGTACCGATATGGCTGCAGGTATGGCAACCGGTAAAGCCTGGTTTAAGGTTCCTTCAGCAATTAAGTTTAATATTATAGGCAAACCTTCAAAGTGGGTTTCCGGTAAGGATGTTATTCTTCATATAATCGGTAAAATCGGTGTAGACGGTGCTTTATATAAGTCTATGGAATTTGTTGGCGAAGGTATAGCTAATCTTTCAATGGATGATCGTTTTACAATTGCTAACATGGCTATCGAAGCAGGGGCAAAGAACGGTATTTTCCCCGTTGACGATAAGGCAGTTGCTTATATGAAAGAGCATTCCAAGCGTGAATTTAAAATTTACGAGGCTGATGCAGATGCAGTATATGACGAGGAAATTACTATTGATTTATCTACACTTCGTCCTACGATTGCGTTCCCTCACCTTCCAGAAAATACTAAAACCATAGATGAGATTACCGAACCTGTTAAGATTGATCAGGTTGTTATCGGTTCCTGCACAAACGGTCGTATCGATGATCTTAGAATCGCCGCCGAAGTATTAAAGGGTAAGAAGGTAGCCAAGGGTATGAGACTTATCGTTATTCCCGCAACACAGAATATATATCTTCAGGCTATGGATGAAGGACTTATCAGAACCTTTATTGAAGCAGGCGGAATTGTTTCAACACCTACCTGCGGTCCATGCCTTGGCGGTTATATGGGTGTTCTTGCAGAAGGTGAAAGATGTGTATCAACCACAAACAGAAACTTCGTAGGTCGTATGGGTCATATTACCAGTGAGATTTATCTGGCAAGCCCTGCAGTTGCAGCACAGAGTGCTATTGACGGTATTATCAGCGCACCAAATGCATAAGGAGGAGAAAAGATGAACGTAACAGGAAAAGTATTTAAATATGGTGATAACGTGGACACCGATGTTATTATCCCTGCAAGATATCTTAATTCATCAGATCCTAAAGAACTTGCTTTACATTGTATGGAAGATATCGATAAAGAGTTTGTAAATAATGTTAAGACCGGAGATATAATCGTAGCAACAAAGAATTTTGGCTGCGGTTCATCAAGAGAACATGCTCCGATTTCAATTAAGGCTTGCGGAGTAAGCTGTGTTATAGCAGATACATTTGCACGTATTTTCTATCGTAACTCCATCAACATAGGTCTTCCTATTATGGAATGCCCCGAAGCGGCTTATGCAATTAATGCAGGTGATGAGGTTACAATTGATTTCGACTCCGGTATTATTACAGATGTTACAACCGGACAGTCCTTCAAAGGTCAGCCTTTTCCGGAATTTATGCAGAAAATTATTAATTCAGACGGACTTATGAACTACATAAAGAATAAGTAATATGTATTGTCGAGCCATCCTGTTTTGTTACAGGGTGGCTCTTTTGCTAAATTCAGATGTGAATATTGAAACATATGTTCGCATATGATATTATGTTTTTGATGAAAAGAGCAGATTATACATTAGGCGCTGTTATGCTTATGCTGGGCTTCCTGATAACATTCATATATGGGAAAATGAGCGGAAAAGAAACCGCATCAAAGGTTTTTGTTTACGTCGATACAAAATGTGTCAGCGTATTGGATTTGTCGCAGGACTTTGAATATGCAGTTTCCAATGAATACGGAAACAACACTGTCGAAATCAAAAGCGGTAAGGTATATATTAAGGATTCCGATTGCAAGGGAAATGATTGCGTTAAAATGAGCGGCATATCAAAAAGCGGTGAATCCATATGCTGTCTTCCGCACAGACTTTACATTGTTATTGAAGGGGACAGTGAAGGTACTGTTGATACGGTGGCATATTGATGAGTACAAAAATACAAAAGATATCGGTTATCGGTGGACTTACTGCACTTGCGATGATTTTTTCTTACGTGGAATTTCTGGTTCCGTCACTTATTCCGGTACCCGGTGCCAAAATCGGCTTTTCAAACATTGTAATTTTACTGGCTATGTTTGCCATTGGTTGTGGTGAGGCTTTTATTATAGGAATTCTTAAAGTTTTCCTTACAGCCTTGTTGTTTGGTAATTTATTATCGTTTTTTATGTCTTTGTCAGGTTTTTTGCTGAGCTTTTTCTTTATGCTTTATCTAAAGAAATGGGGGAAAAATTCAATTCCCGGCATCAGCCTCGGCGGCGGAGTTTTTCATAATTTTGGACAGCTTCTTGCTGCGTCGGTTTATATAGGCAATTTGAGCCTGGCAAAATGGTCTTTTATTTTTTCTATATACGGAATTATTACCGGATTGATTACCGGATTTATATGTAAAATGATTTATGAAAGGATAAAAAAGTATGATTGGCTATCTTCGAGGTGAACTGGCTGAAAATCGATTAGGACAGATAGTAATTGACGTAAGCGGTGTAGGCTATGAAGTTACTGTTTCGGAAAAGACCAGGGAAAATCTTCCGGATATAGGAAATCCCGTAAAGATTTTTACATATATGAGCGTCCGTGAGGATGGTGTTTCTTTGTTTGGCTTTGCAAGGAAAGACGAACAGGATATGTTTTATAAGCTTATAAGTGTAAGCGGGGTCGGCCCTAAAGGGGCACTGGCTATTTTGTCGGTATTTGAAGTACCTGATTTAAAATATGCTATTTTAAGCGAAGATGCGGCAAAAATAGCGAAGGCACCGACAATAGGAAAGAAAACTGCGGAACGAATCATCATCGATTTGAAAGATAAGATAGACAGAAGCGAAATTCTCGGTGTATCACCTTCTGACTCAGCATCGACATCGGACAGCGCTAAATTGGCTCCGGCGGCGGAAGATGCCGTTGATGCATTAATTGCACTTGGATATGACAAGAATGCTTCTAAGAAGGCTGTTATGAGTGTCGAAGGAAGCGAAGAACTTGATACTTCTGCAATTTTAAAGCAAGCTCTTCAGTTTTTATTCTAAACTTACAGATAAGGAATAAGGATAATGGGAAATATTATTAAAACCGAAGTAATGGAAGAGGACGCGGTATTAGTCGGTTCTTTACGCCCAAAATATTTAAGCGAATATATCGGCCAGGAAAAAGTTAAAGAGATTATGAAAGTGTATATAGATGCCGCTAAAGGCCGTAACGAATCTCTTGACCATGTACTTTTATATGGCCCTCCCGGACTTGGTAAAACCACGCTTTCTCAGATTATTGCCAATGAAATGGGAGTGAATATTAAGATTACTTCGGGTCCGGCAATCGAAAAGCCAGGGGATATGGCGGCTATTTTAAGTGGTCTTAAAGAAGGAGACATTCTATTTATTGATGAAATACATCGTCTGAATAAGCAGATTGAAGAAGTTCTTTATCCGGCAATGGAAGATTTCTCGCTGGATATTATGATAGGCAAAGGTCCCACCTCTAAATCCATAAGGCTAGATCTTCCAAAGTTTACTCTTATCGGAGCAACTACCAGAGCAGGTCTGTTATCTGCTCCGCTCAGAGATCGATTCGGTGTTGTATCCAAGCTTGAATTTTATTCCGTAGACGAGCTGGCAACGATAATAAGACATTCGGCAAAACTTCTTAATGTTCCGATTGATGCTGAAGGTGCTACCGAACTGGCCAGAAGAAGCCGCGGAACGCCAAGACTTGCAAACAGAATACTTAAGAGGGTACGCGATTTTGCGGAAGTCAGGTATGACGGAAAAATAACTGCTGATGTGGCAAAGACTGCCCTGGACCTTTTGGATGTGGATAAAATGGGGCTTGATCATATTGATAGAAATCTTTTGACAACAATGATTGAACTTTATAAAGGTGGTCCGGTTGGACTTGATACACTTGCTGCAACGATAGGTGAGGACGCAGGTACAATAGAAGAAGTATATGAACCTTATCTGATTAAAAACGGATTTCTTGTAAGAACACCCAGAGGTCGTCAGGTTACTGATATTGCGTATCGACATCTCGGTATTGATGTACCTGAGCAGTAACAGATATATATGTAAAAATCTTTCTTTTTGCATAAATTCGCCATCAAATTATGTTGAAAACAGATATGTATTTTTATATAATTATTTTATGTATTGACTATTTGATATAGGGGTTATCAAAAGGGGAGGTTTGCTGATGGCATCCAAAAATGATACTGAGGTTATTATTGGCGGTAAGGTTCTGAGATTAAGCGGGTACGAGAGTGAAGAATATCTTCAGAAGGTTGCTGCATACATAAATGGTAAAATTGCTGAATATAATCGTGTTGACAGCTTCAGAAGAGCTACGACAGAGGTTCAGAATACACTTCTTCAGTTAAATATTGCTGATGATTATTTTAAAGCAAAAAAGCAGATCGCTCTTTTGGAAGAAGAAATTCAGGCTAAAGAAAAAGAATTGTATGATTTAAAGCATGAACTTATTGCTTCGCAGATAAAACTGGAAAACAGCGATAAGAATGTTAAAAATTTAAAGAGTTCACTGGACGAGAGCAATAAGAAGCTTATTCGGTTGGAAACAGAACTTAAAATGAATTAAAATTAAAGGAAGGACTGCTTTGCCAGTCCTTTTTGTATGAATATGAAACAAGAAATAAACGGCAAAAAGAGAAAACCAGAGCTATTGGCCCCCGCAGGAAACTTCGAGGGCTTTTTGGGTTGTATTAATGCCGGCTGTGATGCAGTGTATATTGGCGGAAACCGATACGGAGCAAGGGCATATGCCGAAAATTTCAGTGATGAAGAAATAGTAAAGGCCATAAAGTATGCCCATTTGTTTGATATTAAAGTATATCTGACAGTCAATACGCTTATAAAGCAGAGGGAACTTTCAGATGTGGTGGCATATGTAAAACCCTTTGCCGACGCCGGACTGGATGCGTTTATTGTTCAGGATATAGGACTTATTTCTCTTCTTAAAAATGCATATCCTGAAACAGAAATTCATGTAAGTACCCAAGGATTTTCCACCGGAATTAACTCGGTTAAATACTATAAAGAACTGGGTGCGACCAGGGTAGTGCTGGCAAGGGAGCTTACATTAAATGAGATTAAAGCAATTAAGGATTCGGTGGATATTGAACTGGAAACCTTCATTCATGGAGCTATGTGTTATTCATTTTCGGGACAATGTCTTTTTTCTTCGTCGCTTGGCGGCAGAAGCGGCAACAGGGGACGCTGTGCCGGCCCTTGCAGACTCGAATATGCTTCGGTAATTGATTCTTCGGAAAGTGAAGCAAAATATTTGCTGTCAATGAAGGATCAATGTACAGTTTCTATCTTACCTGAACTGATTGATGCGGGAATTGATTCGCTCAAAATAGAAGGACGCATGAAAAAGCCAGAATATACGGCTTTTGTTACCTCTGTGTACAGAAAATACATTGATGAATATTATTTATACGGTAAGTCAAAGTATTCTGTGAAACCCAAAGATTTTACTGCACTTAAAAATATGTATATGCGTTCGGAAATCGGAACGGGTTATTATAATCAGATTAATTCGGCTGAAATGATTTCAATTGCCAGTCCTTCTTATTCCGGAAGTGACGATTCGATGATGAAATATACAAGAGAAAAGTTTTTGTCTGCACCCAGAAAAAAGAGTATTTCCGGCTATTTTTCAGCATCAAAGGCAGACGGGATAGCTTTTTCGGTATTTGATTCAAACAGGTGTGTGACGGTGAGTGATACTAATGTGTCGCAAAGTATAAATAAACCTGCAACCGCTGAAACCGTTCGAAAGCAGCTTTGCAAATTGGGAGATACTCCGTTTACATTCGACGAATTGACAATTGATATGGAAGATGATTTGTTTTTGCCTGTTTCAACATTAAACGGTGTAAGAAGACGGGCAATAGAGGAACTATTAAATGAATTTTAAACTTTGGGTCAGTGTTTCTTCAGAAAAACAGTTTAAAATACTTAAAAGAAAAAATATTATCGGAATTGTTCCGGCATTTTATTATTTGAGCGGTATGGGTGACGAATTTGCCGGTTTGGGCAATGAAATGTATGTTTCGCTGCCTTTGATTTTGCGAAATAAAGATGAGAGTACAGTTCTTTCACTGCTTGAGAAAACGCAAGGGGACAGTAATATAAAAGGCGTTATTGTACATAATACAGAGGGCCTTTATATAATAAAAAAAGTCGGATACAACAAAGAAATAATTGCAGGTCCCGGCATGTATTGCTGGAACAGTGAAGCATTAAAGATAATAATGCGTGACTGCAATAATTTTTCTTATCCGTTGGAATTATCCAAATATGAATTAAAAGAAATTGGCGCCAAAGACGGTCTTCTTACAGTATACGGAAGAACCCCACTGATGATTAGTGCCAATTGTATCCGAAAGACCGGTGGTAAATGCAAATTGAAACAAAGGGCTTTGGATAAATCAGACAGCTTTGTTTACATTCGTGACAGAAAAAATAACCTGTTGCCCGTTTCAATTCAGTGCAATTATTGCTACAATATTATCTATAATGCAATACCGACATCGCTTCATGAATATATTATGAAGGATGTTTCATATACAGAAAATTTGCTGCTTTCATTTTCTGATGAAGATAGTCAGACCTGTGGGGAGATAGTTGATTATTATGCGGATATTATAAGCGGCAAAACACCTAAATGCCCTCTTAATGATTTTACGAAGGCATATTATAACCACGGAGTTGAATAAATGGCTCAATATATAACTGCGCTATCTAAATACTTTATAACGATATTCATGATGCTGTATACCTTTGAATGCTTTCTTGTATTTCGCTATAAAAATGAAAAAGCAAGAAAAGGTGTATACATAAGACAGATGATTCTTACGATATTAATGCATTTTTCGTGCTTTTTATCGATATGCTTAAAATCGGGGAATGTTAAGTTTCTGTTTTTCTATGCTGTTTTCCAGATTGTCATTTTGGCGGTAATGGCCATAGTTCCGATGATATACCCGAGAATAAACAGGTTAATCATTAATAATGTTTGTATGCTTTTAAGCATTGGCCTTGTAATGCTTGCCAGACTTGATTTCAGTAAAGCTATCAAACAGCTTGTGATTGCAGCTGTTTCTTTTGCGGTTGCGGTATTTATTCCCTATGTAATGCTTAAAATAAAACAGTTTCCCAACAAACCGCTTTTTTATGCAACAACAGGTATTGTTTTGTTGGGCTTGGTTTATATGTCTGGTTCTATCTCAAATGGCTCAAAGCTTGCGGTATCGGTTCTCGGTTTATCATTTCAGGCTTCTGAGTTTGTAAAAATATTATTTGTATTCTTTGTTGCCGGAGCACTGGCTCACAGTACTTCCATATGGAATATGATGTATATTTCCGTAATTGCCGCACTTCATGTTCTTTTGCTTGTAATGAGCAGAGATTTAGGGGCTGCGCTAATTTTCTTTGTTGTTTATGTGATTCTTATTTTTATAGCATCAAGAAATTATTTTTATCTGTTATTGGGCAGCGGGGCAGGCGTTGTGGCGGCCATGCTGGCTTACCGAATGTTCAGACATGTGCAAATTCGTGTTCAGGCCTTTATCGATCCTTTCTCGGTAATTGATAATGAGGGTTATCAGGTGACCCAGTCGCTTTTTGCAATATCATCCGGTAACTGGTTTGGACTGGGCCTTTTTGAAGGAACTCCGGAGACAATTCCGTATGTTGAAACAGACTTTATATTTTCAGCTATTGCCGAAGAAATGGGTGTAGTATTTTCAATTTGCCTTATTCTTATTTGCTTAAGCTGCTTTATGATGTTTATCAACATAGCAATGCGTTTTAAAGACAGCTTTTACAAATATATATCAATCGGCCTTGGAATAACATACATATTCCAGGTTTTCCTGACAGTGGGCGGTGGCGTAAAGTTTATCCCGCTGACAGGTGTAACCCTTCCGCTGGTCAGCTATGGCGGATCTTCGGTTATGGCAACAATATTCACCTTTTTTATTATCGAGGGGCTGTATGTTGTCAGAAGCAAGTACGAGAAGGCTGCCCTGGAGTCGGAAATTGAATTGTCTGAATTTGACGATGACATTAAAATAGCTGACAAACCGGGGAAAGAAAAACGCAAAAAACGTGAGAAGAAGGACAATTTTTTTACAAAGCAGACAAATGTGATATTGGCGGTTTCGTATGTTTTTATTGCCGCCTTTATGGCTCTTAGTGTATTTGTTTGCTATTATGTTGCCACTTATGAAGAAGAGTATATTAACAACAGCTACAATCCAAGACAGGAAGTACTCATTAAAAAGAATGTAAGAGGTACCATTTACAGCAGAAATATGGAAGTCCTGGCCCAAACACAGAATGTAAATGGTGAAGAAATCAGATATTATCCCTTTGCCAATATTTTTGCTCATGTTGTGGGTTATTCAACAAACGGAAGAGCCGGTATAGAAGGTCAGACTAACTATTATCTGATTAACTCCAACCAGCCCATGCCTGAAAAGATTGCGGCAGATATATCCCTCGATAAGTATTTAGGGGACTCTGTTATTACAACCCTGGATACCGGTCTTCAGAAAACTGCTTATACAGCCATAGGCTCTTATAACGGGGCTGTTGTAGTTTCTGATCCCAGGACAGGTGAGATTTTGGCTATGGTATCAAAGCCTGACTATAATCCCAACGAGATTGAGGATATATGGAATGATTTGATTAATGATAAGGACAGCTCGGTTTTGCTAAACCGTGCAACTCAGGGTCTTTATCCTCCGGGCTCATGCTTTAAGATAGTCACATTGCTTGAATATGTCCGTGAGAACCCAGATACCTTTAATAATTATCATTTTTCCTGCTCGGGTGAGTTAAACACACCTGAGGGAAGAATAACATGTTATAACCACGAGGTTCATGGTTCGGTTAACCTTACAAAGAGTCTTGCAGTATCATGTAACTCAAGCTTTGGTAATATCGGATTAACGCTTGACAGACAGGAGTTCCAGGATACACTGGATTCGCTTTTGTTTAATAGTGATTTGCCGCTTACAATGAATTATGCCAAGAGCGGATGCAAGGTTAATAATCTTTTGATGGATGACATTACCATGGTAAGAACTGCTTTTGGTCAGGGAAGTACACTTATTACGCCTATACATCTTAATCTTATTACATGCGCGATTGCCAATGACGGTATGCTTATGAAACCGTATCTTATTGATAAAGTGGTTAACTCTAATTTTAATACTGTTAAAGATTTTGAAGACAGTGTAGAATATAAGAGATTAATGAGCGCCGATGAGGCCAATATCGTAACGGATATGATGGCAGAGGTTGTAAGATCAGGTACCGGACGTAAACTTAAAAACAGTATGTATACTGTTGCCGGAAAAACAGGTTCTGCAGAATACAGTGATTATACCGGTGCGACTCACTCATGGTTTACCGGATTTGCACCTGTGGACGATCCTCAGATAGCGGTTACGATTATTCTTGAGGATGCAGGTACGTCGGGCCTTCATGCGGTGCCTATGGCAAAGAAAATATTTGATGAATATTTCAGACGATTTGACACATCTGAATATGAAGGCGAGTAGGAACGGCCTTTGTATTTAAACAAAATAAGCGCTTATGGAAGAGGAACGGGACCATAAGGCAACAGAGGTAAAAATGAAAAATGCAATAAGCTGTGGCGGAGTAGTAATACATAAAGGTAAAATACTCCTGCTTTATAAAAATTACGGAGATAAATATTCCGGGTGGGTTCTTCCAAAAGGGTCCATGGAAGAGGGTGAAACCTTCGAAATGACGGCTGTACGAGAAGTAAAAGAAGAGACCGGAGCGGATGCAGAAATAATAAAATATATAGATGAGACAAGCTTCGAATTTAATTCTTCGGAGGGCCGAATCAATAAACATGTCAAATGGTTTCTTATGAAATCGAGAAGTTATTTTTCAAAACCGCAAAGGTCGGAATACTTTGAAGATTCCGGCTACTATAAGTATCATGAGGCCTATCATTTGCTTTATTTTAATAACGAGAGACAAATACTTGAAAAAGCTTTTGAAGAATATAAGAAAATAAGAAGAGAAAACATATTAAAAGGTCAGGAATAATCCTGACCTTTTTATTTATAATTATAATACAGCAACAATTTTAATATCCGGATATTGAGATAAATCAAGAACCTGATCACCGCATTTTACAAGAGGTCTTGATAATTGTTTCTGGTTAATGAGAATAACCTCGGCAAGTGTTTCATCTGATAACCTTACAGTGGAACCCAACTGTGAATTTGCTATATGCTGTAATACCTGATTTAAAATAATTGATGAGTAGAAGTGTGAAGTTTTTTCAAAGTTTTCAATAACCTGGAATGGAATAAGTGATTCTCTGTAGGTTCTTGCTGACGTCATTGCTTCGTAAGCATCTATTATACTGATAAATTTGGCATACTTATTAATCTGTCCATCGTTTAATCGAGAAGGATAACCTGTTCCGTCACATCGTTCGTGGTGCATAAGCGCTGCAGCCACTATATTATTATCTATATCAAGCTCTT
>JAKSRT010000065.1 GCA_024403485.1 Lachnospiraceae bacterium | reverse complement strand
ATTAGCAAATTATTAGAAAATGTGAACCTTTTTTAGATTTAAGAAAGTCTTTACTGGTGATTGGATATGTTTTGATTAGAGGAACGCCCGTTATATCTGAGCCTCGCAAGAGAATTTTATTTGGAGGAACAAGTATGAAATCAAAATTATTGAGAGGATTGGCAACATTACTTGCAGCGATTATCGTAATCAGCACAGTTGGCAGAGATTATACAGTTGCTTACGCTGAAGATATCGATGAAGTAATCGAAACAGTAATCGACGAAAGCCCCGTTGTTTACGATGATGATATTGTTGATTCGACAAACGCCAGTAGAAAGACACACTGGGTAACATGGGTTGCAGAAGGCTATTTCGACAGATATACAGAGGTGAGTCATGAAAAAAATGCCGTTGCTCCCAACTATTACGATTGGTTGTGGCATCCGGATAAAAATCCCATGAAGCGCGGTTATGTGTTTGTGGGATGGTCACATAAAGAAAACGGGCCGGTAGTTGATCTTAACGCTCCTAACGAAGAAATAACCCGTGACGGTATTGTTTTTTATGCAGTATTCAAAAAAGCTGCTGAAACATACACTGTTAACTGGAGTGTTAACGGTGAGATAGCTGAGACCGATACAGAAGTTGCAGAGAATTCAGTTCCAAGCTTCGACGGTTCCACCCCTACTAAGGAAGACGCAGATTTTTTAGGCTGGTCTACAACAGAAGGCGGTACTGTAGTTGATCTTTCAACAGAAGTTGTAACTTCAGATGTTACATATTACGCAGTATTTAAAGATTATGTTTTTTATACAGTTAATTGGAGTATTAACGGTGAGATAGCAGAGACTGATGAAAAAGTTCTTGAAGAAACAGCTCCCAGCTTTGAGGGAAATACTCCTTTTAAGGCCGACGCGGATTTCATTGGTTGGTCTACAACAGAAGGCGGAGCAGTAGTTGACCTTTCAACAGAAACTGTAACTTCTGATGTTACATACTATGCAGTATTTAAGGATTATGTTTTCTATACTGTTACTTTTTATGCAGATGGAAAAGTTTACGAAACAGATGAACGTGTAAAGGAAGGTACTAAACCTTCTGTTACAGATCCTACTAAGAAATATACTACTTTCGCAGGTTGGGCTACCACACCTGAAGCACATACATATGTATCGACTGCAGATTTACCGGTTGCTACAGGAAATGCTACATATTACGCAATATTTGTTGCGGATGCTTATTACTACTTCTTATTAGATGGTAAAGATAAGTCAAGTACCAACAAGAGAGATTATATGTATGCCGGCAGGGGACAGGTTGTTGTTCCGGATGGATTTGCACTTGATCAGTCAAGAAGATACGGTGACTATTCACGGTATATTATTACAGGTCCTGCTCAGACAGATGTTGAAAGAGGAGTCAAAAAGGTATACGGAGATATTCCTTCTTCAGACTATACACTTACTTGGAATACACTTACCAGTGCAGCACCTTCGGTAGACTTTGATTACAACACAATTACAAATGACTATGCTATCCATATAGATGGTGTAATAACAGTAGTTAAAGCAGGCGTTACTTATAAGGTAACAAAGCCTGACGGTAGTGTTTCTGAAAATACAAAGATTCATAGAAAGGGCGAGATTGTTTCTCTTACAGCTTCAAATGCCCCTTCATTTGTAAACGATGGCATAACTTACGAAGGCACAGTTGCTTACGGAGATAAAAAGTACGAGTTTGACGGATGGTATAGTGATGCCGGATGTACCGAAAAGTCTTCCAGCAACTTTACGGTTTCTGAGGCAGTTACTTATTACGGACAATACAAAGTTGTTGAAACTAAGAAAAATGTGACCGTTAATTACAAATATGAAGATGGTTCAAAAGCTGCAGAGTCTGTCAGCGGCAAGTATTTTACCGGTGAAGAGTATAGCTTTACTTCACCTTCAATTGAGGGATATCTTCCCGATTTAGCGGCACCTAAAGGCACAATGGCTGATGAAAATGTAACAATAACCGTTACATACACCCCTATTGATACTGTAATAAGCTACTCAGTTAAAGATGGCAACGGTGATACAACCATTATTAAGAAAAACCACAAGTTCGATTCAGTATTTTCTTTAAACGGAACTGTCAGCACAACAGAAGATTTTGTTACTGACGGCGAAACATATAAGGCTATTTCTATAATCGGAGATAATAAATATAAGTTCGATGGTTGGTATACAGATGAAAACTTCACCACAAAGGCAACAGCAGCCTATAAGGTTCAAGGTGATGCTACTTTCTATGCAAAATATGATTTTATTGAAAGTGCTAAGACTGTAACAATTCATTATGTATACGAAGACGAGACAACAGCAGGAGAAGATGTTACTGCTAAGTATTTTAAGGGTGATGAATATAACTTTGTTACACCCGATATCGAAGGTTATACAGCAGATCCGCTTTTTGTTACCGGAACAATGGGAACTTCAAATGTTGTTAAAACAGTAACTTATAAAGCTAATATTTATACTGTAAGTTATAGTGTTGTAGGACTTGATGGTTTGTCATCAGCTTCAGTTGGAGTAGGACATGCTTACAACACAGATGTAGATGTAAATGCTACAGTGGATTTATCCGCAGGTTCATTTGTGACTGACGGAAAAACATACGACGTAATTAAGATCAAGGATAAGATTTATAAGTACCAGTTTGACGGTTGGTATGTTGATGCTGATTATAACGAAAAAGCTCCCGCTACGGTAACGGTTAAGGGTGATGTAACTTACTATGCTAAGTACACTCTGATTGAAACAGCTAAGAAGCTTACAGTAATCGGCCAGAGAGAATTTGAAGAACCTTTCATGACAATTGAAGAGACTTACTTCGAAGGCGAAACCCGTGATGTAGCTATCGGCAACATTACCGGTTATACAGTTAAACTCTCATCAGATCAGCTTTCCAACGATGAATTGCAGGTTGTAAACGGAAAACTCCACATTGTAATGGGTAAGGAAGATATCGTTGTAAAAGCATTCTATGAAGCTAATCCTTATGCTCTTACAATTAACTATTATGTAGAAGACCCTGCTGAAGATGATATAACATATAAACTTCTTGATACTTATAATGATGAAATCAAGTTCAACCAGACATTTAAGGTAGATTCTCTTACAGAAGAAGATAATGAAATTCTTAAGTTCTATCTTGCTCCTGATAAGGTAGTGGTTAGAGGAACAATGAAAAACGTTGAAGGAATGACCTTTGATGTATATTACAACCTTAAGTCATTTACAATTACTTATAACAATGAAGACGGTACAGAATTTGATAAGCAGACAGTCAAGGCTCTTAAGAAGGTTGCTATTGATCTTCAGGGTCCCGGCAAGGCAAGAACAAAAGCAACTGTTTACACATTTGCAGGCTGGTATGAAAAGGAAGATGCTCCGGCATCAATCAGTCCTTTAGCAGTAAAGCGTGCAGCAGATCTCTTTACACTTGTTACAGAAATTGCTTCTCTTGAAAAGGATACAGTATTGTATCCTGCATATGATGAGACTGACAGAATGTACACAGTCAAGTTTGTTGATTATGACGGAACAGTCCTTAAGACGCAGATTGTTAAATATGAAGGCTCAGCAGTGGCTCCTGCCGATCCCAGCAGACCTAATGTATCAACTGCTAACGGTTGGATTTCATACACATTTATTGGATGGGATAAGGATTTCTCCAAGATTCTTGGAGATACCACAGTAACAGCGGTATATTCAGATGAGAACAACACCGTTCCCGATGAACCTTTGACTCCGCCTGAAGGACCTACTCCTGTAAATCCTCCTGTTGGACCTAATCCTCCCGTTCCTCCTGCAGGACCGGAAACACCTGCTGCTCCCGAGACTCCCGATGAACCTGTTGCGCCCGAAATCGTAGAGATAGAGGCCGAAGCTACAGCACTTGCTCCCACAATTGTTACAGAAGAAAGTGATGAGAAGTTTGTGGAAATCGAAGATGAGGAAACTCCTCTTGCAGCTGCAGATCATTGCTTCATTCACTGGATTGCTCTTTTAACTACACTTATTTATGGTTTATATGCTTCAATTCGTGCATTGACCATGAAAAAGGAAGATGAAGAAGCTAAGACAGCAGAAAATTAATAAGTAAAAAGTTTATCAAAGGTGATGGCTTTTTGGCCATCACCTTTTTATTATGACAATGAGCCGAGCGCTTGAATCTGCTTGCATAGATTCAAGCATTAGGCGAATGTTATTATTAACAAATAATTAAAAAAGGTAAAAAAACTAATCAAAAAGTCTTGCAAAATGAATATCGATAATATAGACTACAATAAGTAGTAATTTGGAAAAGGGGATATGAGACGTCTTTATGACGTCGGAAAGGAAAAGGAATGGCTGAATCAAAGAACTTAGAGACCCAGGACAACAAGAAAAACCGCAGTATGATTTTGGACATATGTGTTGCACTTGTTGCTGTAGCTGTTTTGGTTGTGTGCTATTTTTTCTGGGGATGCAGCTACGATTTGCCTGCGACTATTCTTGCGATAGTAGTAATACTTGCAGGGTCCGGCATTTTGTTTGTTCAGCATCGCAGAAATAACGCGGTTTCAAGCGAGGAAAACGGCGCAAAGTAAGTAGGTCGGCAAAACCGAAAATTGAGTGGATGAAGTAGGGGTGGCAGTTAATGCCGGCCCTTTTTTCATGCTCTGAAACATTAAAAAGGCTCATAAGGAAAACGATTTCTTAAATATTGTTGACACGCCATTTTTGCTCTGATATTATGATTACGGAAAACGATTTCCGAAAGGAGTAACAGATGGTTTCTATTAAGGATGTGGCAAAAAGAGCCGGCGTGGCAACTTCAACCGTATCCAAGGTGCTTAATAACTATCCTAACATCAGTGAAAATACCAAAAGGAAGGTTAACGATGCAATAAAGGAACTGAATTTTGTTCCCAATGCCGTTGCTTCAGCGCTCTCAAGTAAGCAGTCCGGGAGAGTGGCGATACTAATGAATCAGTCGGTTCAGACTACTGCAATTGACGAAATATATATGCAGTATTTGCTTGGCGCAATTGTTAAATCCAAGGAACTTGGTTTGGATGTCATTACTATTTTCTTTTCCATGTTAGAAGATATAAGCATTGATGAGATAATTGTGTACTTAAGATCACAGAATATAACAGGTCTCATTGTTTTTGGATTGTCAAAAAGCGATACCAATTTAATAGAATTAGTCAGAAGAGAAGAGTTTAAATGTGTTCTTATTGATGCACCGCTTGTAAATAAAAATACTTCCTGCGTGTGGATTAATCAGGCAAAAGCCCAGTATGATGTCGTCTCGGAAGTTTTAAACAAAGATGAAGTAAAATCAATTCTTTACATAAGCGGCAAGGAGAATGGCTTTGTGACTTCACGGAGGTTGGAGGGAATTGAAACTCTTTGCCGGAGGATGGGACTAAAGCTTACGATAAAGCAGGGCGATTTTTCGGAAAAGAAGGCCAGAGAAATAACTATGAAATACGGGAAGAATCATGATATGATTGCCTGTGCTTCGGATTTAATGGCCATTGGTGCCATGAAGGCACTTACGGAAATGGATATCTTCAGACCGGTAAGCGGCTTTGACGGAATAGCGCTTATGGGGTATGTTGGAAAACAGATGTTTACCGTAAAACAGGATTTTAGAAATATAGCAGACAGAGCAGTTGAAGAGATGGATAAGCTTCTTCATGGTGCAGAAGGAAGCGAAGTAATTACAACGCATGAAATAGTCAGATTACAATATCTCGATATTATTTGTTAGGAGGAAAAACAAATGTCATTAAGAGCGGATATGCAAAATGAAGTAATGCTCATGAATATGGAGACGGAACTGGAAACAAGAGCTCAGAAGTTCTATGAGAAAGCATTTGCAGATTGCAGTGACCAGGAAATTTATTATATTTTATTAGGCCTTACAAGAGAAATGACCGATTTGTCGGAAAGAATCAGCGGAGATAAAAAGGTATATTATATTTCTGCTGAATTTCTTATCGGAAAACTTTTATCGAATAATCTTATAAATTTAGGACTCTATAACAAAATTAGGGAAATACTTGAGAAGAACGGTAAAACCCTTGCGCAGATAGAGGAGTATGAACCCGAACCCAGTCTCGGAAATGGCGGTCTTGGCCGTTTGGCAGCCTGCTTTATTGATTCGATTTCCACGCTTGGAATTCACGGAGACGGTATCGGCTTAAACTACCATTTTGGTCTTTTTAAGCAGGTATTCAGAAATAAACTTCAAAAAGCAGAAAAGAATGAATGGATTGAAAATAAATCCTGGCTTCGTGATACCGGCATTTCTTTTCCGGTTGAATTTGGCAAAATGACCGTGAGATCTCATCTTTATGATATTGATGTAATCGGTTACAGAAACGGCGTAAATAAGCTTCATTTGTTTGATATTGAATCTGTAGACGAAGGTCTTGTTGAACAAGGAATAGACTTTGACAAGGAAAAGATAGATAAGAATCTTACGCTGTTTCTTTATCCTGATGACTCTGACAGAGCCGGTAATCTTTTAAGAGTTTATCAGCAGTATTTTATGGTAAGCAATGCTGCACAACTCATACTGAGAGAATTAAAGGAACAGCAGTATGACCTTAGAAGAATGTATGACTATGCTGTAATTCAGATTAATGATACTCATCCTACAATGATTATTCCTGAATTGATTCGAATTCTTGTTAAAGAGAAGGCATTCACAATGGATGAAGCAATCGAAGTGGTATCAAAGACCTGTGCATATACAAATCATACAATTCTTTCGGAAGCTCTTGAAAAATGGCCTCTTGAATATATTGAAGAGGTTGCACCTCAGCTTGTTCCCATTATTAAAGAACTTGACAGAAAGGTCAGAGCAAAACACAGAAGTCCAAAGATTCAGATTATAGACAAAGAAAATCGAGTTCATATGGCTCATATCTGTATTCATTACGGTTTTTCGGTTAACGGTGTTGCGGCTATTCATACCGAAATACTTAAAAATACGGAGCTTAAGCCTTTTTATGATTTGTATCCGGATAAGTTTAATAACAAAACCAACGGTATAACCTTCAGAAGATGGCTGCTTAGCTGTAATCATGAACTTTCTGAATATATTGCATCTCTTATCGGGAACGGATTCAAAAAGGATGCCACTCAGCTTGAGCGTCTTATGGATTTCTACGACAATGAGATGGTGCTGGACAGACTGGCAGAAATAAAAATGGATTGCAAGAAGGAACTCTGCAAGTATATCAATGAAAAAGAAGGTATTATTCTTGATCCCCATTCCATCTTTGATATTCAGGTAAAGAGAATGCACGAATATAAGAGACAGCAAATGAATGCGCTCTATATTATTCATAAGTATCTTGAAATTAAACGCGGAAAAAAACCTACTACTCCTATAACGTTTATTTTTGGCGCTAAGGCAGCTCCTGCTTATGTAATTGCACAGGACATTATTCACCTGATTCTTTGCCTGCAGGAAATAATAAATTCCGATCCGGATGTTTCGCCGTACTTAAAGGTTATTATGGTCGAAAACTATAATGTAAGTTATGCGGAAAAACTTATTCCGGCCTGCGATATTTCTGAACAGATTTCGCTTGCTTCCAAGGAGGCTTCGGGAACAGGTAACATGAAGTTTATGCTTAACGGTGCCGTTACTCTTGGAACTTCCGATGGCGCAAATGTGGAAATTCATGAACTTGTAGGCGATGAAAACATCTATATTTTCGGCAAAGATGCAGATACTGTTATAAAACATTATCAGAAGGGTGATTATGTTTCGAAAGACTATTATGATAACTCAAAGGCTGTACGAGAAGCAGTTGATTTCATTGTGGGCGAAAAGTGTATAAATGTAGGCATCAGAGAAAATCTTCAGAGACTTTACAATGAATTGTTGAACAAGGACTGGTTTATGACTCTGCTTGACCTTGAAGAGTATATTGCTAAAAAGGATGAAGCCTTCAAGGACTATGAGAATCGTTCGAAGTGGAAGAGAATGATGCTTGTGAATATAGCAAAATCGGGTTATTTTTCTTCCGACAGAACAATTGCCGATTACAACAGAGATATCTGGCATATTACAAAGTAAAGAACATATTTGATTTACAGGAGTTTATAACATGCGCTCAAGCGGAATTTTATTACCTATATTCTCACTTCCGGGCAAGTACGGAATCGGAGGATTTACCAAAGAAGCCTACAAATTCGTTGATTTTCTGAAGGAAGCAGGTCAGAAATACTGGCAGATTTTGCCTTTGGGACCGACAGGCTACGGAGATTCTCCTTATCAGTCTTTTTCAACATTTGCGGGAAATCCATATTTTATTGATGTGGATGAACTTGTTGAAGAAGGTTATATCACAAAAGAAGAATGTGATGAATATGATGCTTCTACAACACATGGCTATATTGAGTATGAAAAACTCTATAATAACCGAATGAAGTTATTAAGAATTGCTTATATGAAGAGCAATATTCGTGAAAACGCTTTGTTTAATGAGTTTATTTCAGACAATGCGTACTGGCTTGACGATTATGCGCTGTTTATGGCTGTTAAAGCAAAGTTTGACGGAAAGGCATGGTCAGAATGGGATAAGGGAATCAGAGTACGCGTTCCTGAAGAAATTGAAAAGTATAAGGAAGAATGTGCCGTGGAAATGGATTTTTACCGTTTCCAGCAATTCTATTTTTCAAAACAGTGGAAGGCTCTTAAATTTTATGCCAACGAAAAGGGCATTGAAATAATTGGTGATATTCCGATTTATGTTGCATTTGATTCTTCTGATGCATGGGCCAATCCCGAACTGTTTGATTTAAACAGTGAAAATATACCCAATAAGGTAGCCGGATGCCCTCCTGATCCTTTTGCCGTAACCGGACAGCTTTGGGGAAATCCTTTATATGAGTGGGATTATCACAAGAAGACAGGATTCGAATGGTGGATACACAGAATCGCATATTGCTTCGACCTTTACGATGTAATCCGTATCGATCATTTTAGAGGATTTGATGAATATTATACAATTCCGTACGGAGATCCAACCGCAGAAAACGGCACCTGGAAAACCGGTCCGGGATACGAGCTCTTTGAAGCAATAAATAACGCTCTTGGTGAAAGAAAGATTATTGCCGAAGATTTGGGATTCCTCACAGATTCGGTAAGAGATCTTGTTAAGAAGACCGGATATCCCGGAATGAAGGTATTGCAGTTTGCGTTTGGCGGTGACCCCGGCAGTGAATATCTGCCTCATACACTGTGGAATAATTCGATTATTTATACCGGAACTCACGACAATGAAACTACTCGCGGATGGTATAAGAGAATTGTTACCGACGAACCTTATTCAAGAAAATTCTTTGACGAATATACCGGCAACGCAGGCGAAGAAACCGCTGCCGATACACTTATTCGTGTTGCTATGAGCTCAGTTGTTGATACATGTGTCATCATGATGCAGGATTATCTGAACCTCGGAAACGAAGCCCGCATTAATACTCCTTCAACTCTGGGAGATAACTGGAACTGGAGAATGAGTGCTGAAGCACTTACTCCCGAACTGGCAGAAAAGATTGCAAGACTTACACACATTTTTGAAAGAGAATGTAAGTAATTAAAGAAAATCATTTTCAAATTTTATTTTGATTAGTATCAATGGAGAATGCGATGGATATAATACCGGTTAGGCAGGAATATGTTTTCTCGGTGGCGTCACATACGATGCGCGCAGTTGCCGAGCATATAGACGATAAAAGACACCTGAATTATTATTTTGATGAGAAACTCGTGGTTACCAAAATAATTGAGGATGGAGACTATTATACTGACGATGATTGCATAAGTGAAGTTGTAGAGGAATACAGAAAAAGCAAAAAAGACGTGTATTCAGACCTGTTAAATCGTCATATCGATAAAATTGTGCTGACTTCTAAATCATTGGAAGTGAAGCTGGTAAACTATGGCATTGTAATAAATGCAAAAGTCAAGATAGTTAAAGATTATTATGAAATTGAGTTAAATACCGACAATGAAGAGAATAGCTTTAACGGTAAATTTAAAGCATCCGATTTCTCTGAAGTTTTGGAGAAAATGCGACTGTTTACCAGCACTCTTAGTGGAGTGAGCTCAGAACTCGCGGATAAAATAAATATTTTGTCAAATGATAAAATTGAAGAAATAGTAAAATGGAAAGAGTAACTCCTTTTTTTATCCGTTGTAAATATCATGAAAACGGCGCCCATAAGGACGCCGTTTGTTTATTATGGCAATGAGCCGAGAGTATGAATATGTCTGCATAGATTCGTACATTAGGTGAATGTTAATCAATCGGGGAGGAGTAAGCCTACTCGATTACTCATTTACGGTAGTGGTATATTCCTTTGATTAAATAGTTGGCCTTTTGCAACAATCTAGTCAAATTTTTGTTTACTCATATGTGAGTTGTGATATGCAGAATCGTATGTGACGTCTTTTGTGAACCAGTCGGGGGCTTCAAAAGCTTCTGCTTCTTCGACGGAAGGGAATTCAACTTCTGCCATTTTCAGAGGTGCAAAAGGCTCCGCAAATATGTCAAGCTCTATAGTGTATTTCCCGTAGGGAATAAAAAAACGTTCCTTCTTTATGATATTTCCGTCTGCTTTTGCTATTAAGTGGTCAAATGCTTCTTTGGTAAGGGGAAGATTATATTCTTCCCTTACCATCTTTCCGCCGCCTTTGTATGTCAGGCGGTATTCATCACCCTCCTCGCGCACTCTGACAACAGGGGAGGTACAAAGATATCCTTGCGTATATTGTTTTGAAGGATATTTACTATAGTCAAATTTTGTATCATCAATTAAAAATTTTCTTTCGATTTCCATAAAAAACTCCTTGAAATATGATAATTTCACACGATGACTTAATAAGTCAAAATGCATTTTGGGGATGTTGCCCGGCATTATTTAGTGGCAAAGCATCTCTGTTTTGAGTATAATAAATGCATAAATAATTTTAAAGAAAAATAATACATATTTCTATAGAAACAGTAAAGCAACAAGAATATAAAACAGCGAGGACTACTGATGAGCGAGTTTAGTGTGGCTCCAATTTTTACGGATAATTGTGTACTTCAGCAGAATAAGCCCATATCTGTCTGGGGAACGGGTGAAAACGGCAAAAGGGTATCTGCCTTTCTTGACGGTGTTACTTCGGAAACAATAATAAAGAACGGTGAATGGCAGATTTTTCTTCCGCCAATGAAAGCTAAAAACGATCTTGAGCTTATGATTAAATGCGGCGAAGAAGCAGTGACACTTTATGATGTTGCAATCGGAGAAGTCTGGCTTGCCGGCGGACAGTCCAATATGGAGTTTGAACTTAGAAATTCAACCGGCGGGCGAGAGATGATGGAAAGTGACAATCCAAACGTCCGATTCTTTTATACACCCAAATACGAGTATGAAGCACCGAAGTTTGAGCATATGCTAAAGGATGCCCATTGGGCTGATTTCTCGGATGAGTGGAAAGGTGCATGGTCTGCCGTAGGATATTGCTTCGCAAAGCATTTGTCTGAGACCCTTGGGGTCACAGTCGGAGTAATTGGCTGTAACTGGGGTGGAACAAGTGCCAGCGCCTGGATGCGCGAAGAGGATTTACGAGGCGACAGGGATCTTTCTGTATATTATGATGAATATGATAAAAATACGGCAGGAAGGACCTTTGAGGAGCAGGTCGGAGAATACGAGGAATATTTGGATTTTCGTCACAAATGGGACGCTGATTGTGCAAAATTGTACGAAGAGAATCCGCAGATAGAATGGGATGAGGTAGAAAAAATACTTGGTCCCGCCAATTATCCCGGAAAGGTAAATGCCTGCAATCCGGTAAGACCTGCGGGAATTTATCATACAATGCTTTCCAAGGTAATCAAATATACGATGGCCGGTGTTATATATTATCAGGGTGAAAGCGACGATCACCTGCCTAAACTATACTATAGATTATTTAAGAGACTGGTGCTTAGATGGAGAGAGGATAACGGAGATATGATGCTTCCGTTTATAGCCACACAGCTTCCCATGCATCGTTACAGACAGGATCCCGACTATAAGCACTGGGCTATAATAAGAAGAAGTCAGCGAAGGGTGGCTGATGATCTTCCGGTCATGGGTCTTGGAATAATTCTTGACCAGGGACAGTGGAATGATATTCATCCCAAGGATAAGCGTGAAGTAGGTCGCAGACTTGCTCTTCAGGCACTGTGGCTCGTATATGGAAAACTTCAGGCAAAAGAAGCTAATCCGCCAAGAATATCCAACGTGGTATTTACCAAAAACGGAGCAGAGGTTTTCTTTGATTATGCGGAAACGGGATTGGTGGTTAGCGGCGATGAAATAAAGGGATTTGAACTGGCTTCAAACCCTGAAGAGTTTGTGGCTGCCGGGGCAGAAATTATTGACGGGCAGTATATTAAACTTACATGTGAGGAAGTTCCCAATCCCAAATATATCAGATATCTTTGGACGAACTGGGGGGATGTCACTCTTTACGGAACCAACGGTATTTGTGTTGAACCATACAGTAACGAAGAACTATAAAAAAGCAGAAAACTATTTACGGGGGTAAATAAAATGCAAATCGGAGTATTTTTTGGAGAACGTTTCGAGGAAGTCGAAGCGATAACACCTGTAGACCTGCTTAAAAGAGCGGGGCACAATGTATTAACGGTTTCGGTAGGCCATTCGCACCATGTTTGCGGTTCGCACGGAGTAATGGTTAAAACCGACTATTGTATTGATGAGATAAGCTTAAGCAACTTTGATGTACTGATTCTTCCCGGCGGACCGGGGTATAAAAATCTGGAAAAGTGTGCACCGCTTATGAAAAAAGTTCAGTCCTTCAATGAAAAGGGAAAACTTTTGGC
>JAKSRT010000064.1 GCA_024403485.1 Lachnospiraceae bacterium | reverse complement strand
CGCCAACAGCCACATTTAGGTAATATCTTCCGGAAACTTACTTCCATTGCCTAAATCCGCCGGGCTTCTTCTCGCTAACAGCCGCATTTAGGCAATATCTCCCGGAAACTTACTTCCATTACCTAAATTCGTCGAACTTCTTCTCGCCAACAGCCACATTTAGGTAATATCTCCCGGAAACTTACTTCCATTACCTAAATTCATCGGACTTCTTCTCGCTAACAGCCACATTTAGGCAATATCTCCCGGAAACTTACTTCCATTACCTAAATCCATCGGACTTCTTCTCGCCAGCAGCCACATTTAGGCAATATCTCCCGGAAACTTACTTCCATTACCTAAATCCGCCGGACTTCTTCTCGCTAACAGCCGCATTTAGGCAATATCTCCCGGAAACCTGCTTCCATTACCTAAATTCATCGGTCTTCTTCTCGCTAACAGCCGCATTTAGGTAATATCTCCCGGAAACTTACTTCCATTACCTAAATCCAGCAGGCTACTCACCTGTGGCCTTCACGAAAGCGGCTCCTTTTAGGCGATAATTTCAAAAAATGCTTTCATCACCAGATTTCCCCCGGCTACTCCACCGGAACATCCATAGTTAGGTGATGAAAGCAATTACTGCATCAGCATTTCTGCTGCATTATCATTTTCTCTGATAACCCTACTGTATTGTTATTTTTCTCTGATAAGTCCTTCATGATAGGCCTTTAAGAGTCTTTCAAGCTGGCTTATACGCTCTTTGAGTTCGGTTCCGATATCGGTGTCCGCTACACGAATTCTTGAATTAACCAGTTCAACCGGAATACGTTCGCACACGATATCCGTCTCTGTCCTTACAGCCTCGTCTTTGCTGACAAAAGGCTGATGGCTTACAAGAAACAGTCCGTGAGAGTTTCCTACAAGAGTATAGCCGGCAATGCCGGTCTGTTCCTGATATGCCTTGGCAAAACCACCGTCAATAACAAGAAGTTTTCCGTTACATTTGACCGGAGTTTCACCCTTCTTAGCAATTACCGGAACATGTCCGTTAATAATATGTGACTTCTCGGGATCCAAATCAAAATCCTTGAAAATACTGTTTACGATATCTTCATTGTCGTACAAGTCGTAATAAGGATTCTTTTTTTCTTTGTGAGTTTCCTTATCTGCAATAAAATAACGTTCAAAGGTTGCCATTTTATCCTTGCCGAACACGGGCGATACCGGACCTGCCCAAATATAATAAAGAACATCTCTTCCATATAAGCGTTCTTCATCGTCATCACTGTGGAAGCCTTTTCTTGCCATAGTTTCCAGTGCATCATACAAAGCTTTTCCTTTATATTCGTTGTCCTTTAAATTAAGAGAAACGAAGTTGCCCTCACTGTCCATTGGTACACAACCGTGATATAAAAGGTTTGAGTTATGAACACGGTACAGCGAGCCTTTGGAATAAAGAAACTTAACATGTTTTTTTAACTTTTCGCTGTGTTTGAATGCTAGTTTAAGTCGCTCCATAACCATCGCTTCTTCTTCGGTAAGCTTGTATGGATCTTTGGGATCTACCGTCGGAAAATCAACATCTAACATATCATAGGTCTTTCCGTAACAGCAGACAGTTTTCTTTTCAAAGTCAATCTTATCAAGAAGAAGTCTGTCTTCCATATGCCATTCCGGGTGACGCTTAATAAGCTGACCCTCCAGCTTAAACTGCATAATCGTAATGGCCTTGTGCATCTTCATATCAAGATCAAGGTCTCTGGTGTTATAGTCATCATCATATTTAATCGCAAAACGGCTGCAATCCGTCTGCTTATATGTTGTCAGCGCAAAAGTAGCCAGCGGAACAAGATTTATTCCGTAGCCTTCTTCGATAGTATCAAGGTTGCCGTATCTTGCACTGTTTCTGATAACTGAAGCCACACAGGCAAGCTCGCCTGCCGCTGCTCCCATCCATACCACGTCATGATTTCCCCACTGAATATCCAGAGAATGGTATTTTATAAGTGTATCCATAATCATATGCGGGCGCTTTCCACGATCGTATATGTCGCCTACAATATGAAGATGATCCACTACCATTTCCTGTATAAGGTTACAAAGCTCCTCAATAAATTCAGGAGCAGAACCAATTTTAATAATGGTATTTATAATTTCGTTGTAATAGGCTTCTTTATCTTCCAACTCTTCTTTTTCAGTAATAAGTTCTTCGATTACGTAAGCAAAATCCTTAGGCAAAGCTTTTCTTACTTTTGAACGAGTGTATTTTGAAGAAACATGTGCAAGCATACTTACCAGACGGTGCAGAGAAATTCTGTACCAGTCCTCTAAAAATTCTTCCTCTTCTTCAATTATCGCAAGCTTTTCCTTGGGATAATATATTAGTGTGGCAAGAGCCCTCTTGTCTTTTTCCGAAAGAGTATGCCCGAATTTTTCATCTATTTTTCTTCTGACAGACCCCGAACCGTTTCTCATTACATGGTTGAACTGTTCCCATTCACCGTGAATGTCCGTAAGGAAATGTTCGGTCCCCTTAGGAAGACTCATAATAGCCTGAAGATTTATTATTTCCGTGGATGCCGAAGCCACATTCGGAAACTGTTTTGCAAGGCTTTTCAAATAATTCAGTTCCAAAGTATCCATAAGTAACTCCTTAGATGTGTAAAAAGAAACTGCCCTAATTTCTGCTCGTTTGGCAAAAGAAACTGCCTTAATATTCCTTTATAAATTCGCTGTAATCGGTAAATGAGCATGTACTCCAGCCCGAGTAACCGGTTCTGTTTATTCCCACTTCAAGACCGATGGGTGTATATGCCCAAACTACCTGATTATCATCACAAAGATACTTTGCAAGTACATCTTCGGTATAATAGTCTACTGCGGAACCATTCTGTGTAAAGCACTTATCCATAAAGGTCTTATAAAAATCACCTGAAAAATCAAATGTATCCGAAGCTTTTATTTCAAGTCCCGTAGTCATGTCGAAGTTTATGCTTCTGATTACCGTAAGCTGAGATGATGTGTATTCATTATCACCACCAAGATCTGAAACCATATATCCTGTACCATATATAAGAATGCTCAGAACTTCGTCATCCATATAAGAAACATAAGTTTCACAGTCTGCATAAGCTACATAAGAATCATCGATATAATACAGGATGCTTTCTGCCAAATCAGCTATTTCCAGCGTTTTTTGATATATCTTTTTATTGATATCGGCTTCGTTGGACAATCCCGAATCAATTACACGTACATAGTCTCCAAGAAGGTAAATGTCATGAGGATAAACCATAGAACCTGAATCATAGCCTCCATCGTTGTTTATATATCCCCACTTATTTCTTTCTATTTTGTAGCTAACACTCGTATCTATATAGTTATCAAATTCGTAATACTTCTCATCGCCTTCATAAGAATCTGCCACCTGCAGTTCCCATTGGTCATAAGAAACCGCATCTTCTGAATTGGCTAAGATAGCAGACAGGTTATTATTTACATTTCCATAACGTAGAGTTGCATCTGTTGAAGGAACCGTTATATCATCAACATCAATGCTCGCACCGGGAAGCGTTGATGTTACAGAGTTCGTATTATTGTTTACACTCTGATTAATCTTATTTTGGGAGCTAAGAAAAACCTTAAACAAAAAGCCAAAGCAAACAATCAAAACCACTGCTGCCGCAACTGCAGCGATAATAACCTTCGTATTTGAGCCGTTCGTAGCAACTGTATTTTGATAATTCACTCCATATCCGGGGTTTTGATAGTTGTTGGTTCCATACTGATTCGGATTAAACTGGTACTGACCGTAAGGTTGAGCATAATTACCCTGATTAGGCTGCGCATAAGCCTGCTGCCCCTGACCGGGTTGTCCGTAAGGCTGCTGCATATTAAGCGGCTGACCATAAACATCAACCTGCTGGTTGGGCTGAATATAATTAATAGGAGTTCCGGGCATGGACTGGGCAAAAACCGAGGGCTGTGCCTGCGCTGCCTGAACCTGTGCAGCAGGTTGAATTATATTTTTTCCGCAACCTGAGCATATACCGTTTTCAATTTTAGACCCACAATCCGGGCAAAAATTAATCTGAGACATAATACCTCCACATAACCTGTATAACAAGCGCGAACCGGCAAAGGAGCCGGTCGCTGATTAATACTGCTTACTCTTTAAACGTCTTTTCGTTGAAATAATCAAGAAGACACATTCTGGCAAGAACCAGAGCCTCGGTCGTTGCACTTTCACGAATCTTC
Source organism: Lachnospiraceae bacterium (assembly GCA_024403485.1). Taxonomy (GTDB): domain Bacteria; phylum Bacillota; class Clostridia; order Lachnospirales; family Lachnospiraceae; genus UBA1258. The sequence goes on along the minus strand of JAKSRT010000064.1, from coordinate 8,738 downwards.
TGTCTGCTTCCACGGAAGTGGCATTCCTTAACTTTTACATTACCGCATACATTGCAGGCAATGTAAACAAGGCCTCTGGGCTCTTCAGGAGTATCATCCGGTCCCGCAAAACCGGTAACCGCAACAACAATATCGGCTCTGGGCCCCATTTCGGGAACCTTTGCCATTTCGACCGCCGTTTCCGCACTTACCGCACCATATTTATCAATGGTACTTTTCTTTACTCCCACAAGCTTTCTTTTTGCCTTATCCGAATATGTAACATATCCTGCTTTAATAACTTCAGAGCATCCTGGAACATTGATAATTCTCGAAGCTACCATTCCGCCGGTGCAGGATTCGACCGTTGTAATTCTAAGCTCACTGGCCTTCAGCAAGTCAACAAGCGACTGCTCAAGGGACACATTTTCATCTGTAGTATATATATTGTTTCCAAAACGTTTCTTAAGTTCATTTACCATGGGCTTAATGAGTTTATGTGCCTCTGCCTCATTTTCAGCCTTTGCCGTTACACGAACATGAACCTCACCGGTTTTTGCATAAGTTGCAATGGTAGGATTTGTCTGATTATCTATTAAATCCTTGATTCTTGTTTCAAGAACGCTTTCACCCACCGAGCAGATTTTAACGGTCTGAGAAAGAATAACGCCGGGAACAAGAGTCCTTACAAAAGGGATTACCTTGTTCTCAAACATGGGTTTTAATTCAATGGGCGGTCCGGGCAAAAGAACAATGTGCTTGTTTTCGTACGGAATTATAACACCCGGTGCCGTTCCGTTAGGGTTATCAAGAATAATAGCTCCCTCCGGAATCAAAGCCTGTTTAATGTTATTCTCGGTAAATTCAAGTCCCTTCTTGGCAAAATACTCTTCAATCTTTCTTTTGCTTTCTTCGTGAAGGTACATGGACTTCCCTGCCACTTCCGCAGCTGTTTCTTTTGTCAGATCATCTTCTGTGGGACCAAGTCCACCGGAAAGAATAACAATATCAGATCTTGAAAGTGCTGTTTTTATACACTCGGTAAGTCTTTCCCTGTTATCGCCAACAGAAATCTGGTAGTAATTTACCAGACCAAGCTGTGCACATTTCTCAGCTAGGTAAGCCGCATTTGTATTAACTATATTCCCAAGTAATATCTCTGTTCCTACGCAGATAATCTCTACTACTTTGCTTTCACTCATTTTGATGCCTCCGCATCCATAATATGTATCGAATCATCTAAATACGATTTGTTCAATATTACAATCGTATTGCCTGAAATATCCTATTCCTCAATGGGAAGACCTGTTTCTTCGTCGAACTTAGGCTTTTTCTTTTCCTTCATAACATCGATATTTTTAACAACATAATCAACAAGTGATACAACGGTTAATGTTACGCTTATCCAGAAAAGAGCCATGGTGATTTCCCTCATAGCAGGAATAAATGCCGAAAACTCTTTAACAACAAGCATAAAGCAAATGGCAACCATTGTTGTAGCGGTTTTAACTTTTCCCCAAATGGATGCGGCAATTACAACACCTGCATCGCTGGCAACCAGTCTGAAGCCGCTAATTACAAATTCACGTCCCACGATAATGAGCACGGCAATCATTGCAACAACCTGATTACAGCAGTATCTCTCTCCGTTTTCAACAATGAGAAGACAGATAAGTGCGGAAACAACCAGAAGCTTATCAGCAAGGGGATCCATAAATTTACCAAAGTTGGTAACAAGATTTCTTGCTCTGGCAATTTTTCCGTCCAGCATATCCGTTAAGCTGGCAACCACAAAAATGAACAGTGCAAAATAAAAGTTAAAAGGAAGCCAGGTTGACATGCAGATAAACACAAAAACCGGAACCAGAATCATTCTCAATACAGTTAACTTATTCGGTAAATTCATTGTCTATTACCCCCACTAAATCATATTTGTCAGCTCCGGTAACTCTGGCCTTAACCACATCACCGGTCATTAAATCGTTCTTTGTTTCCAGGAAAAAGAAACCGTCCACATCAGGTGCATCCTTATAGGTTCTGCATACATATACCTGATTTCCCTCAAGGCTTTCATCCGGCATTCTGCCCTCTACCATTACAAGAAGAGTTCTTCCCTTTTCCTGTTCTGCCTTTTCGAAAGCAATACCCTGCTGAAGCTTCATAATGCGGTTTCTTCTGATTTTCTTTATAAACTGAGGTACCTGACCGTCCATTCTTGAAGCTGCGGTACCGTCTTCTCTTGAGTATGTAAATACACCGAGTCTGTCAAATCGCATTTCCTTAACAAACTTTTCCATCTCTTTGACATCACTTCTCTTCTCACCGGGAAATCCGGTAATAAGTGTGGTTCTGATTGCTATATCGGGAATTGCTTTTCTCAATTTTTCGATAATGCTTCTTAAATCCGCATTGGTGGTTTGACGGCCCATACGTTTAAGAATTCTGTCACCGGCATGCTGAATCGGCATGTCAATATAATGACAAACCTTCTTGTTTGAAGCCATTTCGGCAATGATCTCATCTGTTATTTCTTCGGGATAACAATAGAGTATCCTTATAAAATACAGATCCTCTATTTCACTGAGTTTCCTTAACAGCTCCGGAAGCTTCTTTTCACCATATAAATCGGTTCCGTAAAGACTTGTCTCCTGAGCTACAAGAATCAGCTCCTTTACTCCGTTTTCACAAAGGTGTTTTGCTTCCGAAACAAGTACATCCATCGGAACACTTCGGTATTTACCTCTAAAAGAAGGAATAGCGCAATATGTACAATGCTTGTCACAACCTTCTGCTATTTTTAAATATGCAAAATGTCCTCCGGTGGTGACAATACGTTTCTTTCCGTATACCAAGGGACCATCAATATCTTTGATAAATGTTTCCCGATTACCCTTATCGATTCTATCCACCGCTTCGGCAATCTCGTCTATTGCCATAGTGCCTATTATTTCATCCACCTCGGGAATATCTTTCCTAATGTCCTCGGTATAGCGCTGTGCTAGACATCCTGCGGCTATAATACCTTTAATCGTGCCCTCTTCTTTAAGGCGACCCATCTCAATAAGCGTATTGATACTCTCTATTTTTGCATCGCTTATAAAAGAACAGGTATTAACTACAACCACATCGGCGTCTAAAACATCATTAACAAGTTCATGCCCGTGCTCGCTTAAGATACCTAGCATCATTTCGGTATCAACAAGGTTCTTGTCACAACCAAGAGATATGAAATTTATCTTCATAAAAAATAAAAGGGAACACTAATTGTATATATCACACAACCGGTTCCCTTCCTTTCTTTAGCATTCAATTAGTCTTCTTCGTTACTGATGATATGAATTTCTCCCTGATTAAGTTCATCTACGGCAATGCTTAATGCTTTCTTGCCTTCAGATTCAACATAGGGCGCATCCCCTGCAACAATCTGTCTTGCACGGCGGCTTGTGGCCATAACGATTGAATAACGACTTTTAACTACAGGTGTTTCCCCATCGGCAACGTCGCTGTTTACTACTTTGATTAAATCACTGTAAGACGGATGTAACATATTAATTCTCCTCTTTCCTATATATTTTCAAGTTCATTTTTAATATCTGAAATAAAACCGCCAAGGCGTTTTGTCTGGAATTTCTGTGCCATTATGATTCCGTACATTTCTTTTACGGCAGTATCAAGGTCGTCGTTTATTACCACATACTCGTAATTATCAATCCACAATGATTCTTCCTTGGCACGATTGATTCTCTTGTCTATCACTTCTTTTGTCTCTGTTCCGCGACCTTCAAGACGGGCTCTTAGAGTCTTTATGCTTGGAGGTGTAACAAAAATCATAAGTGTATCCGGGAACTTTTCTTTAATCTGTTTAGCTCCCTGAACTTCAATATCAAGAATAACACTCTTTCCGTTTTTGAGCTGCTCATCTACATAGGCTCTTGGTGTTCCGTAGTAGTTTCCACAGTATGTGGCGTGCTCATAAAGACCGTCGGCCTCGATTACTTCTTCGAACTTTTCTTTGGTAACAAAGAAATAATCCTTGCCGTCAACTTCGCCTTCTCTCGGTGATCTTGTTGTCATTGATACCGAAAAAGCAAAATCCTCGTAATCGTTTAAAAGTCTTTTTAATAAAGTACCCTTGCCTGCTCCCGAGAAGCCTGACATTACGATTAAAATTCCATCCATAGGTTTTATCCTTTACTCTATGTTCTGAATCTGTTCACGAACTTTTTCTATTTCTGTCTTTAATTCTATTGCATGATCGCTGGTCGCAAGGTCGTTAGCCTTTGATAACATGGTATTTGCTTCACGGTTCATTTCCTGAGCTATGAAGTCAAGCTTACGTCCAATGCTTCCGCCGTCATTTAAGGTCTTCTTGGTTGTTTCGATGTGACTTGTAAGTCTGACTATTTCTTCATCGATACATACCTTATCCGCAAAAAGAGTTACCTCCATAAGGAGACGGTTTTCATCAACCTTTGTATCTGCAAGAAGGTCTTTAACCTTTTCCATAAGACCGTTTTTGTACTCTTCGATAACCTCGGGAGCACGATCCTTAACATACTGTACATGAGTGAGCATGTCATCAAGCTTTTCGATGAGATCCTTTTTAAGGTTCTCACCCTCTTTAATTCTTGAATCAACAAACTTCTCAGCTGCGCCGGTCAAAGCTTCTTTTAGGCCAGCCCAGATTTCATCCTCATCGATTTCAACGTCTTCCATTGAGAAAACTTCGGGAAATCTTGAAAGGGTTGAAACCCTGATATCATAGTCACAATCAAAGTCTTCGGACATCTGCTTTAAGTATTTAACATACTCAGCCGCTACATCCTTGTTGTACTTAATTCCTACATTACTTTCAGCATATTCTTCAAGGGTAATAAATACATCAACCTTACCACGCTGAATATAGTTCTTTAACTCATTTCGGATCGCTGCTTCAAAGAAATTGAGTTTCTTGGGCATCTTGATATTCATATCAAGATATCTGTGGTTTACGGACTTAATTTCAACGGTAAACTTACGCTTATCATCAGCATACTCCGCCCGTCCAAAACCGGTCATGCTCTTTATCATATGAAATTCCTTTCTTTTGCCTAAAAATCCCATTACTCACAGGATTTAACTTTAAGAAGTCCATATGCAATCTTATCCAATGATTTCATTGCATATTTATCATATTATAGAGCATTTTTTGCTTTATCGTCAACCTTTTGGCGTATTACTGTTCAGCTCTTAAAAGTGCCGCATCAATGTGTTCGCAGAAGTTTTCTTCACCAATCTTGTCAAACAATCCTGATTTCTTAAGAACGCTCATAGGCTGCTCATTGACGTGGGAAAGAATGAGCCTTACGCCGTTCTTTTCGCAGTTCTTCTGAAGTGTGGTCAAGGAGTTAACTGCAGTATAGTCTATAGAGTTAACGCTTCTCATACGAAGTACAAGATTTTCCATATCTTCTTTTACCGTAATACCAAGAATCTTGTCTGCTGCACCAAAGAACATGGGACCTGAAATTTCATATACCATTGTGTTGGCGGGAACCTTACGAAGCGAGATTGAATCGGGATCGTTTTCATCGTCAACAAGTTTCCAACCCTGTACAAGAGTCTGCTCGGACATTCTCTTGATAAAGAGAACACATGCAAGAAGCATACCGATTTCTATTGCAATAACAAGGTCAAATACGACCGTAAGCACAAATGTGGCAAACAATACCGCAATATCTGATTTAGGTGCTGATTTGCAGAGGTTAACAAAGGTTCTCCAACCACTCATGTTGTAAGCTACCACAAAAAGAATAGCTGCAATCGTGGGCATTGGAATAAGTGCCGCATAAGGCATTAATACAACAAGAATAAGTAAAAGAGTTACACTGTGAACCATACCTGATATAGGAGTGCGTCCACCGTTCTTAACGTTTGCTGCGGTTCTGGCGATTGCACCTGTTGCGGGAATACCGCCGAACAATGCGCTGGCAACGTTGCCGACACCCTGCGCAACAAGCTCAGCGTTTGAATTGTGTCTTGAGTTAATCATTGTATCGGATACAACACAGGAAAGCAGTGATTCAATAGCTGCGAGAACTGCAATTGTAAATGCGCTGGGAAGCATTTCCCTGGCAAGTGAAAAAGAAAGCTTAGGAGCGGTAAACTTCGGAAGTTCATTGGAGATGCCGCCGAATGCACTTCCGATTGTAGCTACGTTCATATTAATCAGCTTAACCATCAAAATACCTACAATAACGGCAATAAGTGACGGAGGTATTTTTGCAAGAAACTTAGGTCTTTTAATCATAGGCCAAAGAACAAGAATCAGTAAACTCACCATACCTACGACAAAAGCCTGCCAGTTAAAGGTATTAATGCATTTTATGTCATACTTAAGCTTATCCAATGCTTCGATAAGAGGTTCTTCGTTGTTAAGAGTAAGTCCAAGGAAATCCTTTATCTGACCGATAAACAGTGTTACGGCAATACCTGCGGTAAATCCTGTTGTGATGGTAAATGGAATAAACTTGATAAGTGTACCCATTTTGAACACGCCCATAATAACAAGAATAATTCCGGCCATAATAGACGCCATTACAAGAGCATCCATGCCCTTGGTTAATACAATACCTGCAATTGTGGTTGCAAATGCGGCGGTGGGACCTGAAATCTGAACTCTGCTGCCGCCCAGGAAAGAAATAATAAATCCTGCAACGATTGCGGTATAAATACCCTTTTCGGGGCCAACACCCGAAGCGATAGCAAGTGCGATTGAAAGAGGCAATGCAATAATCGCTACGATAATACCGGAAACAACATCCTTTATAAGCTGTTCCTTGGAATAATTTTTAATTACAGAAAAAAGCTTTGGTTTTAAATAACTCATGTTTTCTCCCTCAAATATGAATAATTTATATAATTTTTATATTTTCCCGATTATATTACTCTCAGTCAATGCTCCTTACAATGAATAAAATGCACAATTAAAGCATTAAAAAAGCCGTGTTCTTGAGCTTTTTTAATGCTTAAGAACACGGTTCTTTTATCAGTTCTTCTATTTGTTCATCAATTCATAATAAAAAAGGTACTGCTGTATGATACCTGCAACCCCGTCAAAGGCTTCAAAATCAAATCCGGCGGAATAATATTTATCAAGCAACTGCTTTACATGCGTATCGATGGGAAATGCTTCTACATGACCAAGTCCAAACAGACATATACAGTTGGCAACCTTAGGTCCTATTCCCTTTCTTTCCATAAGCGCAGCCTTTGCCTGTTCGTAGTTCATGGACTTAAGACTGTCAAGCCACTCTGGATTTTCTCTGGCAAAGGAAAAAATATCTTTTAAAAACGGTGCCCTGTATCCAAGCCCAAGGCTCTTGTCATCAAACATTGAAATATCAACATCCAAGGGACCCGGAAAACTATATTTCTTCGTTACGGCCACATTCTCAATTGAGTGACTTTCGCAAATTGCCTCAATTCCGGCTCTCTCGCATATTGCCTCGATGCTGCCTTTTATTCTTGGGATGTTATTGTTCTGAGAAATCATAAAGCTTACTATCATTTCCCACAAATCCTGCTTTAAAATACGAATACCCTGTCCAAGTTTAAAGGCTTCTTTTAAATGAACGTCTTTTGTTCCTGAAATCAGCTTGTCAATATAGCCGTAATCTCTGCTCATATCAAAGTAGTCGTGCCATATATTGTCCCAATCGCATTTATCACAAAAGAACCGAATCGTATCGCCTGATTTTTCAATCTCAATATAGCGTTCAAGAGCAATTACCGACAAACGGCCGTTTTCGTTCTTATGCCAGCGAAAACACTGTCCGCTTTCCATTATTTCAAAGGGATCAAAGTATTTGGATGTTACTTCTATCATTCCTCAGTGTCCCTTTCTAAAATAAAAGTAACTTTTCCGGCGTCGAAAGTCATTCGGCTGTCATATATTTCAAGCTTTATTGTTCCATCCGGCATTGAATAAATAAGGTACTCTCTGAACGTATCCTCACTAAGGCATCTGATTCCAAATATACCGCCCGTTTCTACTATGGAAAGGGCATCCATATATTTTGATATAGGCATGGCATAATCGGCAAACGACTTATCTTCGTTACCATACCAGATTGAAACAAGGGCATTGGAATCAAATGACAAACCACCGTACATTCCGGCTTGGCTACCCTCAAGGATATTGATATCTTTAATTTCGTTTCCTTCAGGACCATATTTTATTGCGTGGTATGAGCTCTCCAGATTTTTGATTTCATCTGTTATCTCAATGGCATGAGGCTTGATTCCTGTGGTGGCGTATTCTGTTAATATTTTAAGAACATCATAGGAATCTTCGTAGCTGAATGCTGCATAATAATCGCATGTTACAAAGCCCTGATTTGATATGGCCTCTGTTTCTTTGTTGTATGTGTCGGCATCAACCTCGTCACCGTCTATGTAATAAATACTTTTCGAGTTATCATTAATATCTTCAGACATTTCAAAGTATTTTTCTTCCTGAAGAGTTCTGTTTTCAAGAGTATAATAGTCTGACAAATAAGTTCCCATTCCCATGAAAAAGGAGCAAATTTTACCTTTTTTAGGAACAAAAGAAAACATTCCGTACTGACCAAATTCACCCACTTCATAAACGCCGTCTTCATATGCTAAGCAAAGATGAACCGTTGCAGCATGATAATTATCTTCCATATAAACAAGTTCCGGAACCTCGTCATCATCGATGTATATCAAATCATAGTGCATACGATACATAGTACCGG
>JAKSRT010000063.1 GCA_024403485.1 Lachnospiraceae bacterium | reverse complement strand
AGAATGACCGAAGGCCTAAGGTCGCTGTCGGGCAGAAATGTAACTATTAACCTATCAAACTAAACGAGGTACTAATTATGTCTAAATTATCAAGTTTCAGTGTTTCATGTAACAAAACAAATGCAATGATTTATATTTCCAATATGATTGTAGGAAGCTATTACAAGGCTGATGCAAAAAACGATAAGGTGATGAACCGCTTGAAAATCGATTACAGCCTTCTTGGAAACAAAGATCAGCTGGCAGCTGAGGAGACCGTTATCAAAAAGATGGAAGCTCTTGATGTGAACTGTTTAAAAAAGATGGAATCATTAAGATACAGCCTAAAAATTGAACCTTGTCGTGACAAAACGGTTCTTTGGTTTCGCACAGGCTTTGAAGAAATAATATGTCTGATTAATGATAAGGGGAATCTTGTGGGACTTTATCCCGTAAAGACATATACAGACTTGAAATTCAGGGAGTTTCTGACAGAGATACTTAAAATGGAAAGTGACAAAAAACAAACACCTGCTAAAACTGTTGCAACCGAAGCACAGCAGGTGAAAGGCATATTAAAAAGGAGCACGGCTCATCCTTCAGACACAAAAATACCTACTAAAACCTCGGAAAGCGAGGCTTAGTAGGTAATGAGTCAATTCAATGGAAAACTATTTAACTTCCACTAATTCAATTCTGAAATTGAGTTCTTTGCCGGCCATTTCATGGTTTGCATCGAAAGTAATGGTTGTTTCTGTTTTTGCGGTAACGGTGACAGGAACAGGTCCCATGGGAGAACCAAGAGCAACTCTTGCACCTACTTCAAGTTCTTCGGCACCGGGAAGATCTGCGAGAACAACTTCGACGATAGCCATGGGATCTTTAGGCCCGTAAGCTTCTTCGGGCATTAAGTGAACATCGATGATTTCGCCTACTTCCATATTTGCTACGGCTTTGTCAAAGCCCGGAATCATCATGCCGGCGCCGCAAACAAATTCAAGGGGTTCGCCGCGGTCGTAGGAAGAATCAAACTGCTCACCGTTGTCAAAGGTTCCGCAGTAATGTGCACGAACGGTTTTTCCTACATTTTTGCCGTCGAAGGGAGGCTTGTAACCGCCACCGCAGCCACCGCATCCGGAACCACAGCCGCCGGCAGAGCCACAACCCGAACCGCATCCGCTATCTGAGTTGCATCCACAACCATCGGCAAAACCGCCATCGGAACCGCATCCGCCATCAGAATCAGTATCGAAACCTTCGTCAGAGTCATCGAAATCATCATGGTGTCCACAGGTTATTCCTGCATCTACAAGCTCACCTCTTAAAAAAGCTTCTACCGCACTGTCCGTGCTTCCTTCAGCACCGGCATAAATATCAATTCCCAAATCGCGAAGAGCAAACTGTGCACCGCTTCCGATTCCACCGCATATAAGAACACTGACATCCTTAGTCGCGAGCATTTTTGCAAGTGCGTCGTGACCGCTTACGTCGACACTGATTACTTCGCTGTCGGTGATGTCACCGTTATCCACGGTGTAGATAATAAAATTCTCACATTTTCCAAAATGAGAATATATTTTTCCGTTATCATAAGTAACTGCTATTTTCATTTTTAAATCCTTTCTGGTTGAATTATGTATGCACCGGCCATAGAAAAATATAGCGGGCTGAACTAATCATGCGTTTCCTACAGATAAAGCATAGAAAGCTGAATTAAGTATGCATCTCCATAATTAAAACATATAAAGCCGGATTAGTAAAACAAATAACTCCATTTCGAAAATGATATGTACCCGGAATCCCGGACACACATCAAAATGTGTCCGAAATCTTTTTCAATAATCTCAGGCATTTCTGCCAGGTTGCGTCTGCATATTTTTTTAGTCACTGTTTTCAAAATGATGTATAATAAAAATGGTATGTTTGAAAGGGGGATGACATGAATCTTGCAGTTACTTCGGTAAATATCTTTTGTATCTTCATATTGCTGATAATCGGATACGCACAGTACAGGCACAAAGAACGCAGTCGAAGTGAGAAACTTTTTGACTGGTGCATCATTATATGCCTTGTAGATATAGTGTCTGCTGTTTTCTTATATGTTGCATCCTATTATCATGTAAATCTTATGTACAGAGGTCTGTATAAGTTTTTTGTAGCTCTTTCTTTTTCAGGAATCTTTATCTTTTTGGCCACACTGTACGACTACTATGCAAGTATTTCGGATGTGAAGCGGGCTCTTCATGTAAGAACCTTAAGGGTGTGCCGCATTGTTCTTTATTCTTTTGCTACTCTCATATTTATCATAACGATTGCTGGTCAGCTTAAGTTAGACCCGGTAAATATGTCAGTTGAAGGGTCAGCGAAATTGATTTATACGATTGCACTTGTACTGTCTTCACTTGTCGCAGCATTAACATTTGTAATTATCTGGCGGCACGTTGATAAAAGCTTTTTAAGGGCTTTTCTCGGAAGCATGGTACTTATGATGGCTGTTTCGATTGTAATTATAAACTTTCCCAGCGCTAATTTTCTTTTTGCATCATTCACGCTTACATTGCTCATTTTGTATGTAATTGTTCAGACAGGACAGATTAAACTAAGTCAGATTGAAACTACGCAAAATGCGCTTGAACAGGTTAAAGAGTCGAATGTTCTTTTGGAAAAATCATATAGGGAACTGGAAGAACACCATAGAAATATCGACGCGGTCGCTAATATGTATTCCACTATGCATTACATCGATTTGGTGGATAAAACATATAAAGAAATTATTTGCGGCAATCATATTCGCGAACTGGTAGAGGGAGGAGCCGAGGACCGGACGATTCAGGAGAGACTTTGGTCTACCATGGTAGCTATTTCGGGACGCGCTTATAAAGATAAAGCAATAGAGTTTGTCAATCTGGACACTCTTGAGGAACGCCTTAAGGGCAGAAAATACATTCTTACCGAGATAGAGAATTATAATGGCACCCGTTGGAAATTTTTGTTTGTCAGAGTCGGAAAAACAACCGATTCTCTTTCGGCGGTTATTTATGCCTCACAGATACTTGAAGATTAGCAAAAAGAAAAATTAAGGAATTCTAATCAATGATTCATGTTTTTGTAATTAACACAATAAAGGTTGAACCAAATTTCGGAGCCAAATTAAGAAGCCGGTTAAAAGAACGTGACGACATTAAATCCTTTGTATTTAATACCAGCCGTGCAGGTATGGAAAAAGAAATTGTGGAACGTATGATTCATTTCTATGAAGGCGAAAGATTCAGGTTTTATTGCTGCGGCGGTTCCGGAACACTTAGAAATATGATTGAAGGTGCAAGAAACTACGAACAGGCGGAGTTTGCGTTTTGTCCTTTTGGAAAGACCAATGATTTTCTTAAAGTATTCGGTAAAGATATATCGGAGTTTAAGGATATAGACAGATTAATCGAAGGTCATGTTGAAAAAATCGACTATATAAAATCAGAATATGCCTGTGCGCTTAACACTGTTTCCTACGGAATAGATACGGTTCTTACCAAATCTCTTTATGATACTAAGGAGTACAATATTTTCGGTAAAGCAATACCGGACATTCTTTCTTACATAAAGGCTGTTTTTGGTACAAAACCGGTAAAGCTCATTTATTCTGTTGACGGACATTATAAGTCCGATGGAATTTCGGAACTGATTTTGGGAAATGGTGTGGCAATAGGCGGAGCTATGTATTATAACGACAATCCGGATGTTATGGACAGCTATGCGGACTATTTTGTTGCATCCGGAGTCAGAACCCTCGGTATGATAAAAATAATAAGGTATATGTTAAAAAATGATGTTGCCGGGGTAAAAAATAATACAATAAACGGGAAATTTGCATCATTTACTTTGAAAAGTGCCGATGATGAAGCGCTGGCATTAAACGTTGATGGTGAGATAGTACGCGGTGGCTCCGAGTGGCATTTTGAAGTAGTGCCTCGTGGGTTAAACTTTGTATTACCCAAAGGGTTATGATGATTAAATAGTTGTTTGCGAGGATAAACTATGAGGAACGGAGATAAAACCGTTAAACTGCTTACGGTTTTTTTATATATAGCATATTCGTTATATGGAATTATTTCGGGTGTAATCGATCAAAAGATAAAAAATCCTGTAGTGACATATATTTTTATTATATGTTCACTTACCGGAACCTTAGTATTGTGTTCTCTGAAAATTGAGAAGGAAATACATATACGTATTTTTGTCTTTGTAGCCATGCTGCTTATGACGGGGCTGAGTTTCTTTGATGCATATCTGATGGAAAGACCTTACGTATTTGCTGCCTTTCAGCTCACCTTTCTTTTGTGTAATATTCCAAGCCTTAGGCAGTATGTATTTAAGATGCTGACTGTCATTGATATAGTTATTATTGTCTTAATGGCAGTGTTTTTAAAGATGTATGATATTCTGGACTGTTCAACGCTGATATCCGTAATGCTTATCGCATGTTGGGTTGCAACAATTTATACATCCAATATGTCCAGAATGTTGGCGATAGTAAAAGAACAGGATCAAAGCCGTGACGATATGCTTACTCTTATGGAAAGCCGATTTGCCGAAGAAAAAGGTGCAAATACCGCAAAGAGTGCTTTCCTTGCCAATATGTCTCATGAAATAAGAACGCCTATTAATGCCATTATCGGTATGAACACGATGATTCTTCGCGAAAGCAAGGAAGCGGAAACCATATCCAATGCCAAAGAAATAGAAAACGCAGGGCAGACGCTTCTGGCGCTGGTTAATGACATTCTTGATATATCAAAAGTGGAATCCAGTAAGATGGAAATCGTTAATGTAGATTATCAGCTGTCAAACCTTATTAATGATATTTATAACATGATTTCCTTCAGGGCCGGTGATAAGAATCTTGAATTCAAAATGGAAGTGGATGAATCACTTCCAAACTACCTGTACGGAGATGATGTACGTATAAGACAGGTGCTTGTAAACCTGCTTACCAACGCGGTTAAATATACCAGAAAGGGAACGATTACCCTTTCGGTTTCCGGCCAGGTATCGGGCGAACAGGTTATTTTCAGATTTGAAGTAAAGGATACCGGAATAGGTATTAAAGCGGAGGATATGGATAAGCTGTTCTCAAAGTTTGAACGTCTTGACGTGGCAAAGAACAGAAATATTGAAGGAACAGGCCTTGGTATGGCGATTACCCAGCGACTGTTAAGCCTTATGAATTCCGAACTTGATGTTTCCAGTGTATATGGTGAAGGTTCAACATTTTCTTTTTACCTGGTGCAGGAAATTGTTGCTAAAACTCCCATCGGAAAGATTAGCAGAGTCCATGAGAAAGAAGAGAAAAAAGTTGAAGCCAACAGCTTTCAGGCTCCTAATGCCAGAGTTCTTGTTGTCGACGACAATGCAATTAACCGTAAAGTATTTACAAAGCTGCTTCAGCGTTTAAAGATTCAGGTTGACCAGGCTGAAAGCGGGTTTGCGGGACTGGATCTTGTTAATGCCAATAATTATGACATTATTTTCCTTGATCATATGATGCCGGAGATGGATGGTATTGAAACATTAAATCGTATGAAACAAAGAGGCGAAGACGCCTTAAACAGCGCTACTCCGGTGGTTGCGCTTACGGCAAACGCGATTTCGGGTTCTCGTGAGTTTTATCTGGAAGCCGGTTTCAATGACTACCTATCGAAACCCATTATTCCGGCAGATTTAGAGCAGATGATTGCCGATATGCTGCCCAAGGAGTTAATTGAAGAAGTACCGATGACATAATGATATGTAATCTAAGACTCTCCGATTTTTTGGGGAGTCTTTTTACGTAATAAACGTTACTGTTACATAAAAGAGCTCCGCAAAGGAGGCGCACTTGCCATTTGATTGTTTTAGTGCAATAATTTCCGTAAATATAAGTTTTTGAGGTAAAAATGTCAGAGATTAATCATAACAGACAAAAGAAAATCGCTGTAATCAACGACTATTCGGGTTTTGGCCGTTGTTCCCTTGCAGTAGAGCTTCCAATCATTTCAAAAATGAAGATTCAGTGTTGTCCGCTGCCTACATCTATTTTTTCAAATCATACAGGCTTTAAGAGTTTCTATTTTACCGATTTCACAGAGCATATGAGTGCATATGCCGCTGAATGGAAGAAACTAGATCTTGAATTTAACGGTATCTGTACAGGATTTTTGGGTTCTGCGGAACAGATAATGATTGTTGAAAATTTTTTAAAGGATTTCGGTAAAAAGGAGACGATTGTTGTAGTCGATCCTGTAATGGGTGATTACGGTCATCTTTATCCCACATACGATCCGGAAATTTGCGGTCGTATGAAGAATCTTATCAAATATGCGGATATAATTACTCCGAATCTTACGGAGGCCTGCATATTGGTAGGCTGCGAATACAACGAAAAGTACAAGAATGCCGAAATAGAAGAGATTGCCGTAAAGCTTTCCAAAATGGGACCGAAGAAAATTGTTATTACAGGTATTCCCCGTGGTCACTTTATTTCAAACTATTGCTTTGAAGAGGGCAAAGAAAGCTACATGATTAAAACTGCTAAGGTGGGAACACAGCGCTCCGGAACCGGTGACATTTTCACTTCAATTGTGGTGGCCGATGCGGTAAACGATGTGGATTTTCACGAATCGATTAAAAAGGCGTCCCATTTTGTTAAGAAATGTATCCTTAAGGGAATTGAGATGGATATACCGCTGACAGACGGTGTGCCGTATGAGGAACTGCTTGACAGGTTGAAATAAAGGCTTTTCCGCAAAAAAAATAAGAAAGTATATAGAGATTAGAAATGGAAATATTATATAAAGTTCACAACAATTTGTATGTAAATTTAACCAACCGCTGCCCCTATGCCTGCACCTTCTGTTTAAGACAGACTATGGACAGAATCGGTGAATCAGATCGTTTATGGCTTGAAAAAGAACCTACATTTGAAGATGTGGTTGAAGAATTCAAAAAGTTTGATATGACTCAGTACGGAGAGCTTGTTTTCTGCGGATTCGGCGAGCCCACAGAAGCTTTTGATTTACTTATCAAAGTAGCTGAATATGCAAAGAAGACCTTTGGCATTCCGATCAGAGTAAACACCAATGGAATGGCTAATTTAATCAATGGCCGTGACGTAGTTCCTGAGATGAAGGGACTTGTGGATACCGTGTCGATAAGCCTTAATAATCCAAACAAGGAAGCTTATTTGGACCTTGTCCGCAGCAAGTTTGGCGAGCAGTCCTTTGATGCGATGCTTTCTTTTGCCAAAGAATGTGTTGAAAATATTCCAAACGTAGTATTGACTACGGTTGATACAACTATTTCTAAAGAAGATGAAGCCAAAGCTCAGGCAATTTGTGACGAGCTTGGAGCAACCTACAGAATAAGACCCTGGGAAAGTTAGGAGTTTTTGGCTCAAAATATAGAGAGGCAATTCTGCCGGATTTTTTATGCAAAATAGATAAGAAAGATTAGAGAGATAATTATGCTGGAATTTGAAAAAATCAGAAACCGTAAACTCGGTCCTCAGGTTGTAAAGGCTTTAAATAACCGAAATATCGAAGCCTGCTTTGTTGAAACCAAGGAAGATGCGCTTAAGAAGGCTCTTGAAATAATGCCCGAAGGCTCCGTTGTGAGCTGCGGAGGCGTAATGAGCGCTCATGAGATCGGACTTATCGAGGCTCTTAAGAACGGAAATTATACTTTCCTAGATCGCGACGGAGCAAAGACACCCGAGGAGAAAAAAGAAATAGAAAAAAGAGTTTATACAGATTGCGACTACTTTATTATGAGCGCCAACGGTATGAGCGAGAACGGTGTAATCGTAAATATTGATGGTAATGCAAACCGCGTTTCTGCCCTGGCTTTTGGACCCGAGCATGTGCTTATGATTGTAGGCATGAATAAGGTCGTTCATTCCGAAGAAGACGCATATCGCCGTGCAAAATATGTTGCAGCCCCCATAAATACTCAGCGTTTCGGACTCAATACTCCCTGCTGTGAATTTGGTAAGTGTGTTGACTGTCAGCTTGAAGACTGTATCTGCTGCCAGATTCTTATTACCAGATATTCCCGCCACAAGGGCCGCATTAAAGTAATTCTTGTTAACGAAGACCTTGGATTTTAAGCCTGTTTCTTTGTTACTTACACCACGATGGCTGCATTAATGCTACTCTTGTTAACAAAGATATTGAATTTTAAGCCTGGTTCTTTTTACCGGGCTGACATATGAAAGATACACGATTGGATAAAGGAGTTTATTATGGCATACGAAGAACAGCACTCAACTCCCATTTGGATTGATGAGATACCCGAAGGCGAATTTGTAAGCTACTATCCTTCCTATGAGGCAGGAAAGTATTTCGATTTGTTTGAAAAGAAAGTATTTCCTAATGAAACAGTAGGGGATTTAACATACTATGTATATGATCCCATTAAGCATGGCGCGGCTGCTGACGGAAAGTATCCCGTTATTTTCTTTTACCATGGTCGCGGCAATTCTTTTGTGGGCGAGCTGGTTATCAACTACAGTATGGCAGAACTCTATTCAAGCCCGGAGTATCAAAAAAGTATGGGTGGAGCATATCTTGTGACAGTTGTAGCCAACGAAGAACAGGATGAAAACGGAAGAACCACCTCCTCGTGGAATCCCGATTACTGCAAGCCCCTTATTGACTTAAAGAAAGCCTTCTACAAAGAACATGCGGACAATGCAGGAAAAAGCTTTTTTATGGGAACCAGTGCGGGAGCGTACATGGTATGGACCATGCTTCCCGAATACTATACCGAAATGGATGTTATTGTCCCCATTGCCGGTTCCAATATTCCCGATGACGAAACTCTTGAAAAGGTAAAAGAACACGGTACGGAAGTGTTTATTATTCACGGAAGACACGATGAACTTGTGCCGTTTGATTACAGTATCGGTGATCGCGAAGAGCACCTGAAGAGCCTTTCTAATTTCACCTGCTACTTCCCTGAATGGGTTCACAATGCAGACGGAGGCATCGCACATCTTGATTACGGTGCGCAGATGGGTCAGCACTGTGTAAACAACCAGGTGCAGTGTAACCTCATTTATGATGACGGAACTCCCTATGATGAAAGATGGCCTGAGGGTATGACCGGCTGGATTAGAGACCACGCATGAAATATAAAAATATAGTGGAAGCAACTTTCCTCGACCGTCCGAACCGATTCATTGCGCATGTTCTTGTGGATGGTGTAAAAGAAACGGTTCATGTTAAAAACACCGGTCGATGCCGGGAAATTCTGCTTCCGGGAAGCCGAGTTATTTTGGAGAAGTCCGATAACCCCGAGCGTAAAACAAAATATGATTTGGTAACTGCCCTGAAGGAGCCTGTCGGCTGGATTAACATAGACTCTCAGGCACCGAACAAAATAGCTCATGAGTGGCTTGAGCGCTTCGAATATGATTATATTAAGCCTGAATACACCTATGGGAAGTCACGCATTGATTTCTATATGGAAAAAGACGGTGAAAAGTATTTGATGGAGGTAAAGGGCTGTACATTAGAGCGTGATATGAAGGGATATTTCCCTGATGCACCTACAGAACGGGGTGTTAAGCATATTTATGAATTAATGGGAGCCGCCAGGGAGGGCTACCATGCCATGCTGGTTTTTGTCATTCAGATGGACGGCATAACAGAGGTATTTCCAAACGGAGATACCGATCCCGCTTTTGAAGAAGCCTTTTATGAAGCTGAAAAGAACGGTGTTGAAATAGTTTTTATTCCATGCAAAGTAACAAAAAATGAAGTGGTGGCGGTGTAAACCGACGGCACTTCTTTTTTGTGCGGGAAGGTGTAGTGAGCCGGTGCCGGAAGTTGGGGACGCATCTAAAACCAGGAACCCTGGCGAATTTAGATGTAAGTAAGTGCCAGCCGGAAGCCGGGGCGGCATCTAAAACAGAGCAAGCCTGTGGATTTAGATGCAAGTAGGTGCCAGCCGGAAGCCGGGGCGGCATCTAAAACCAGGAGCCCTGGCGAATTTAGATGTAAGTAAGTGCCAGTCGGGAGCCGGAGCGGCATCTAAAACCGAGCAAACCTGCGGATTTAGATGTAAAAGGAAGCATCCGCAGAGTGAAAGAGGAACAAAAAGGCATCTAAAACCAGGAACTCTGGCGAATTTAGATGCAAGTAAGTGCCAACCGGAAGCCGAGGCGGCATCTAAAACAGAGCAAACCTGTGGATTTAGATGCAAAAGGAAGCATCCGCCGAGTGAAAGAGAAACAAAAAGGCATCTAAAACCAGGAACCCTGGCGAATTTAGATGAAAGTAAGTGCCAGCTGGAAGCCGTGGCAGCATCTAAAACCGAGCAAACTGGCGGATTTAGATGAAAGTAAGTGCCAGCCGGAAGCCGGAGCGGCATCTAAAACCGAGCAAACCTGCGGATTTAGATGCAAGTAAGTGCCAGCCGGAAGCCGGGGCGGCATATATCTCACGCAATCAAAAAGGTCTTGCCGCACAAGTGCGGTAAGACCTTATATTTGCTAGTTATTAGGATTAAAAGGAATAGTCTGGCGACTATTCGCCCTCTATGATTGCCAAAGCCAAAATACCGATGATTACAAGTGCAACACATACATACTGCTTCTTTGTAAGTCTTTCTTTTAAGAAGATGTGTGAAAGTATGAAAGATACAACACAAACCGAAGAAAGAATGGGGGCGGAGATAACACCGTGACCGCCGCTCATTGCATATACATAAGTGAACTGACCGGCTGTTTCGCAAATAGCTGCGAGAATTTTATCACCCTGCTTGGGAAGTTCAACCTTTTCACCCTTTGCTTTGATAAAGATGAAAATAATGATGCCGACTATGAGGAACGAGAATTCGTAGCAGGTGTTGGCAACAAGCTCGATAGAATCTTCGGTAACATTAACAAGAGGCGAAATTTCGATGTCTAGATAAAGCTCGTCCAGGGTGGAACCGATAGCATCGAACAATGCATAAAGGAAAGGCATTGCGAAAGCAACTAAAGCCATTTTCTTTCCAAGAACCTTTTTACGGTCGGTTTCACCGCTGTTATCAAGGAAGCCAAGTCCGAGAACACCAACCAAAAGAACAGCAACGGCTGTTACAGCCCAGACACTCATTTCATCGCCTAAAAATACTACGCAAAATACGGAGCAGAGGGCGCCTGATGTATTTTCGATAGGATCGGAAATTGATTCTTCAATAAATCTCATACCAAAGTAGGAAAGAGACATTGATAAAATGTAACAGAAGGTTACAGGCAGATAGATGTAAAAGTTTCTTGGATCAAAAACCTCTCCGCCGATAATAAATGATGTAATAAACACGAATATGGCATGTATACCCATTACAAAGCCAACAATCATGGAAATCTTAAGGTGTGAATACTTTTCGTAAGGCTTTGCACCTTTTTTGTAAAACAGTTCTGCGACACCCCATAAAAGAGTTGTAGCAAGAGCAAAGAAAAACCACATAACAAATACTCCGTTTCAATATTATTGAGCCTTCGGCGTCGATAGTAAAGAATATAGGAAAAGGGCGGTTTTGTCAACAAAACCGAAGGTAAATAACATTTCAATAATTGTAGATTTATATAAAGCTGAGAAAGCCTTGAGAAATAAGTCTTCAAAATATCTTAATATAAAATAAGGTTTATCTTCCTTTATTTTGCTCTGTTTTTTCCGATATATTTAATATATGCGGAATAACTTACAGGGAGGACAATATAATGTTATCAACCGGTAAAGCAAAAAAAGTTATAAAGTATCTTATACCTCTGTTTATCGCTGTATTATCCTTTAGTATACTGGCTCCGAAAGTATCCGATTCAAAGACGGTACAGGCTTCTCTTGAGAGTATAGACAACAGCCAGGCCACGGTACTGGCGTTTGCGGGAGCAACAACAGCGGCGTCTCTTGCCATGTCTGCATTTCCCGACGATTTCGCTACACCTCTTGCCAATACTCTTTCCAATATGAATAAATATTTCATTTTTATATTAATTGTTCTTTTTGTTGAAAGACTGATTCTTACGGAAGGAATAAAAGTTGCATTGGCATATCTGATTCCGATAGCCTGCGGTTTTATTATTCTTGGACTGGCCATAAAGAAAGATGCGGTTAAAGCTTTTGGAAACAAGCTGTTTGTACTGGCACTGGCGGTGACACTGGTGGTACCCTGCAGTACAAAATTTACAGAAGTCGTATGTGCGGATTATCTTGTTTATGTAGATGAAACAATAGAGGAAACCTCTGACGGAGCAGGCAAAATCAACGACATACTGACGGATTCCGAAGAAGGCGATACCACTCTTTTTGAAAAGATTTCAAATGCCTTTAAAAATGCTGTTCAGAGTATTTCCGATCTTCTTGATTATTTCAATAATCTTATTAAAAAGGGCGGGAATTCAATTGCCATTCTTATTGTTACTAATTTTGTTCTGCCGATTCTTACTTTGTTCTTTTTTAAGTGGCTGTTTGGAGAACTGTTTGCGTTGAACCTTCCTGCGCCAAAGATAAATATACTGGCACCAAAGCGGGATCATAAAGAACTTGCCGAAGCAAACGGAATCACAATCGACAGCGACGAAGAAGATGATTCCTCCCGTCGAATTTTAGATAAATTCGAGGAGAAAGGAGACGAGATTTGAAAAAGTTTAAGAGAGTAGCATATAACATATTTTTAGGTGTTCTTACCGTTGGGATTATCGTTCTGGCCATAATCGGAATGACAAACGGTAAAGGCTTGTTTAAATCAGACTATGATGACGGAATTAAGCAGATTGATCTTAATACAATCTTTTTGAGCGGAAGCGGTGTTGAAGTTCATTTCAGCGATGTGATTTTGGGCATTCCCGGAGAGCAGAGAAAGCTTATTGTTATGGAGCAGGAAGGCGATGTTGAAACAGAACTTACCGACAGGCTTATAAAGAGCATCGACTGGGAGTTTCTTAAGAAGAGTCAGAAGGTGAAATATACCGGTAAGGGCTACTTTGTTGTGGATCTCGATAAGCTTACCAAGGACAATATAGTTGAGGACA
>JAKSRT010000062.1 GCA_024403485.1 Lachnospiraceae bacterium | reverse complement strand
TGTGCAATTTCAGGATCAACTTTACTGATTTCATCAAATGAGTACATAATCCATTCTCCTTTTCTCTACTACTTTAATGCACTAAATTATATTGAATTGATTATACCCATACCTCTTCATAATATGCAACAGATATTTGCATAAACTTGACTATTTTCTCATATCATGTCCGCATATTTTTTCTTTTTCTTTGCAAAATCATGTGCTAAAATTTTCTTAATTTAGGAAAAAATGTAAACAAAGGAAGCGCTGAATTATGTCCAGATATTACTTTAT
Source organism: Lachnospiraceae bacterium (assembly GCA_024403485.1). Lineage (GTDB taxonomy): Bacteria > Bacillota > Clostridia > Lachnospirales > Lachnospiraceae > UBA1258. The sequence goes on along the minus strand of JAKSRT010000062.1, from coordinate 12,828 downwards.
ATGCAATCCCGCCTCAAAATCAGGCCACGGAATCGAAATTTGGAAGCAGGTTGAAACATATCTGAAAAAAAATAAAATCGACTATGATGTAATGTTTTCAAAAGAAATCGGACATATTACAAAGCTTGTATATAAACTCACATCCGCTCATACAAATTCTTCAGAGCCGGTAAATGTTATAATTCTTGGAGGTGACGGTTCTCTTGATGAAGCCCTTCAGGGAATTGCCAGTTTCAAAAAAACAAATCTTGGTTACATTCCCACCGGTTCCGGGAATGATTTTGCCAGAGCCTTTGCCTACAGTGATGATCCCATCGAATCATTAAAAAATATTCTTTCCGTCAGCGAAGCCAAAATAGTAGACCTTGGAAAACTTGAATACTTTAACACTACCGCCGACAGGGCAATTCCCGCAATAAAAGAAATTCCCTCCACACACTATTTTGATGTAAGTTGCGGAATAGGTTTCGATGCAGCAATCTGCGCAGAAATACTTCACTCCCGCGCCAAGGAATTTCTCAATAAAATCGGACTTGGCAAGCTTGTTTATGTGCTTGTAGCATTAAAGCTTATCTTTTCCGACAGACAACCTGACATATCTCTGACCTTGGACGACGATGAAGAGCTTAAATTAAAAAAGCTTCGTTTCGTTGTCGGAATGAATACATGCTACGAGGGCGGTGGATTCAAATTCGCACCCTCTGCCGTTCCCGACGACGGATTTCTCGACATCTGCGCCGTCAACAATATATCTGCGCTTCATGCCTTGTCCATTATTCCCAAGGCTACAAAAGGAAAGCACATCAAGAGTAAAAAGGTTCATCTTTACCATGTAAAAAACTTTGAGGTCAAGTCCGATACTCCTATGTGGGTACACACTGACGGAGAAGTCTTCACAAAATCGTCCCATATCAGGGTAAGTGTGGAACCTGCAAAGCTTAGGTTGCTGATGTAGATACTTTGTTTCGGTTTACTCGCTTGTTTATAACACCGTTTGTATGTACAGCTAATCATTTGTACAGGTGCAATTACCGCCTATATTGTCGATGAACATCCGGCGCACCCGCTCCGACTCGCTTTTTAGGTGTTTCCTCTCCGGCTCGCATTTTTAGGTAATATATTCCAAAATCCGACCTCTGTTACCTAATTTTTCTCAGTGCACCTGCTCCTATTCGCATTTTTAGGTAATATATCCCAAAATCCGACCTCTGTTGCCTAAATTTTCTCAGTGCACCTGCTACGGCTCGCATTTTTAGGTAACAGACTCCAAAATCTAGCCTTTGTTGCCTAAATTTTCTCAGTGCGCCTGCTACGGCTCACATTTTTAGGTAATATATCCCAAAATACGACCTCTGTTGCCTAATTTATCACAAATCATGCATATGCAAAAACGGCCGCTGAACGCGGCCGTTTTAGTAACTAAAATAAGTAGTATAAAGTATTCTATCATTACTGAACCTTGAAATGAACAAGTCTTGACTTGTGATCTCCCCAGAGTTTTTCCGCAACAATACCGGCATTCATAAGAATATCTCCGCCGTAGGATTCACCGGTTTCCTGATTAGTGTATATTTTATCGGGATCAAGGCCCTGAAGGAAGATTCTGACCGGCTTTTCGTTAGCCCTGTTTACAACACTTACGTATGTAACAAGCACTTCATTGTCATCCTTTGATTTAACCATCCATGAATCCATATATCCGTTCTCACGGGCACTCATCAGGCGATAATAATCGCCTTCTCTGACAAGATCATTGAACTTATGATACATCTCAACCTGTTTGGGAATCATATTTCTTTCTTCTTCAGAAATCTTTGTTATATCAAGTTCATAGCCAAAGGTTCCTGCAAGGGCCACATGACCTCTTGTTTCGAAATCCGTTGAACGGCCAAGCACATGATTAGGACAGTCTGAAACGTGCGCTCCCATTGAAGATAAGGGATATACGATGGCTGTTCCTTCCTGAATATGAAGTCTTTCCATTGCATCAGTATCATCAGAACACCAGATTTGCGGACTGAAGAACAACATGCCGGGATCAAAACGACCACCACCTGAGGAACAGTTTTCTAAAAGAAGTTCCGGATAGCTGTCCGTAAGTCTTCTTTGAAGTTCATATACGGAAAGAACATATCTGTGGAAGAATTCTCCCATTCTGTCTGCAGGAAGACTAAGACTTGCAATATCTGCAAGCGGTCTGTTCATATCCCACTTCACATATTCGATATTGGCACTGTCCATTACATTTTTAATAGCATTCCATACATACTCAAGAACCTCTGCCCTTGTAATATCAAGAACATACTGGTTGCGGCATAAACCTGCCTCACGTCCGGGAATTGCTATTGCCCAGTCGGGATGGGCACGATATAAATCCGAGTCGGGGCAAACCATTTCAGGTTCCATCCAAATACCGAATTTAAGGCCAAGCTTATTGACTTCATCCACAAGATACTTCAAGCCACCGGGAAGTTTTTCCTCGTTAACAATCCAGTCACCTAAAGATGAGTTGTCATCGTTTCTTTTGCCAAACCAGCCATCGTCCATTACAAGCATTTCTATACCGGTTTTAGCTGCTTCTCTCGCTATGGACAAAAGTTTTTCTGTATTAAAATCAAAATAAGTTGCTTCCCAGTTGTTGATCAAAATAGGACGCTTTTTATTTTTATAAGGACTTCTTATCAAGTGATTTCTGTAGAGATCATGGAAGGTTCTTGTCATCTTTCCAAGGCCTTCTGAAGAATAAATCATTACTGTTTCGGGACTTTCAAATACTTCGGTAGGATTGAGCTTCCATTCAAAGGTTTCCGAATTAATACCCATAGTCATACGGGGCATGCTGAACTGATTTAAATAAACACCTGCTTCAAAGTTACCGGAATATACAAAATTCATCGCATACACTTCACCCTGGGTCTGAGTTGTTCCCGGTGTTACAAGCGCAAGGAAGGGATGCTCCTGCGCGCTGGTAATTCCTCTCATTGAAGCCACACCCTGATATCCATGTCTTAAGGGCTTTCTTTCAATTGTGCGCTCTCTTGCCCAGGTGCCAAACAGCGTAATAAGCTCATATTCTTTTTGATCCAAATCAAGGCTCGCAGAAAGAACGCGGTCAAGAATAACCGGCTTTGCTCCCATATTTTCAACGCGGACACTTCTTGTGATAACATCAAAATCGTTAAACACGCCGTACACAAGCACAAGTCTTAAATCCAAACATTTATCCACTAAAGTTATTTCTAAAACATCGCAGTCATTTTCATCTGCGAAAGTTGACGGAAGTTTACATAAAGTTTTCTTTCCTTTTTTGATCTCATGAGAAACATATGCAAATTCACAAGCCGCTGCACCAATTTCATTCTTAACGGAAATGGCCGGGGTTCTAAAATCGCCTACTCCCTTTGTTGAATATTCAAAAGCAGTGCAGTCCATAAAGGTCATCTTTTCACGCTTGTTTTCACACGGTAAAAAGTTCTTGTCTGTAATAGCAAGATAGCGAACATTATCGCCCTTTATTTTCTTTCCGTAATAATAGTGAACAAGATAACCAAAGTCATCTTCTATGCCAAAAACATATGAGGTGGAAGGAGTATCAAGCTTAAATGTTTTATTCTCTTTGTTAAAGGTAATCATTTCTTTTCCTCGCTTATGATTATTATCAAACTGTGTTTTCCATCAATAACATACTAAAATACTGATCCTATTAAGTATACCAAAGAGCCGACTGCCCATGCCAGCACACACTGAAAAGCCACCATAAATGCAGCCCATTTGATTCCAAGCTCTCTTTTTACCGAAGCTATCGCTGCTACGCAGGGAGTATATAAGAGGCAGAATACAAGCAATGCTGCTGCCGCAGCTGAGCTGATTGCAGAAGCTACATTTTCCATTCCGCCAAAAAGAACCGTCAAGGTCGAAACCACACTTTCTTTTGCCATAAAGCCTGTAATAAGTGCAGTGCAGATTCTGAAATCATTGCATCCCATTGAGGCAAACAGCGGTGCTATCAACCCTGCTATTCCGGCCAGAATGCTGTCGTCCGCATTCACTACAAGGTTAAATGAAAAGCTGTAGTTTTCAAGCAGCCAGACAATAATGGTTGCAATAAATATGATTGAAAACGCTCTTTGCAAAAAGTCCTTTGCCTTATCCCAAAGCAAATGAATTACGTTTTTGGCACCGGGAATTCTGTAATTCGGTAGCTCCATTACAAAAGGAACCGGTTCACCTTTAAACATAGTATGTTTAAATCCAAGCGCAACAACTATTCCCAAAAATACAGCGGTAAAAAATCCGTAAATCGGAAGTTTAGCCGAACAACTCATAAACGGTGTCAAAAGAATAGTCATTTTTCTATCTCGCTCGGAAGGCAGGGTTCTGCTGGCCATAACTCCGGGAACCGTACAACCAAAGCCGATAAGCATAGGAACCGTGCTTCGACCTGATAAGCCGATTTTTCTCAGCATTTTATCCATAACAAATGCCACTCTCGCCATATATCCGCTGTCTTCAAGCATGGACAGGAAAAAGAACAGAGTAACGATAATCGGCACAAAGCTTACAACACTTCCTACACCTTCAAAAATACCGTCAATAATCAGCGAATGAAGTCCTTCATTTACACCAAGAGAAGTCAGTCCACTGTCCACAGCACCCGCAAGAGCGTCTATTCCCATCTGCAAAAGATCCTGCAAAAATTTGCCTATTACATTAAATGTCAGGTAGAACACGCTTAGCATAATAAGGATAAACATCGGAATTGCCGTATATTTTCCGGTAAGAATCCTGTCTATATGACGACTTCTTTCATGTTCTTTGGATTCTGCGGGTTTTATAACCGCTTTATCACAGAGCTTTGTGATAAAAGAAAAGCGCATATCTGCTATGGCTGCGGACCGATCGAGTCCGCGTTCCTCTTCCATCTGACATATAATATGCTCAATCATTTCTTTTTCATTGGCAGAAAGCTGCAGTGCTTCCTCTACCATAGTATCACCCTCGACCAGCTTTGCCGCCGCAAAACGAATCGGAACTTTGTTATCCCTGGCATGGTCTTCTATAAGGTGCATTATTCCATGCAGGCATCTGTGAACCGCTCCGCCATGATCTTCTTTATCACAAAAGTCTTTGGTGGCAGGTTTTTCCTGATACTTGGCTACATGAATCGCATGATCAACAAGCTCTCCGACACCTTCATTCTTAGCCGCAACAATAGGTACAACGGGTATTCCCAGCGCCTCTTCCATCTCATTTATCAAAATGGCTCCGCCGTTTCCACGAACCTCATCCATCATATTAAGAGCAAGAACCATCGGAATGTCCAGCTCCATCAGCTGCATTGTAAGATAAAGGTTTCTTTCTATATTTGTGGCATCAACTATATTAATAATACCCACAGGTTTTTCATCAAGTATAAACTGCCTCGAGACAATTTCTTCACTGGTATAAGGGGACAAAGAATAAATTCCGGGAAGGTCCGTAACTTCAGTCTCAGGATTCCCTTTTATGCTTCCGCTTTTTCTGTCAACGGTAACTCCGGGAAAGTTTCCCACATGCTGATTAGAACCGGTTAGCTGATTAAAAAGCGTCGTCTTACCGCAATTCTGGTTTCCTGCCAGTGCAAAGGAAAGGACGGTTCCGTCGGGAAGCGGATTCTCGTGTTCCTTGACATGATACTTACCGCCTTCTCCAAGACCGGGGTGTTCCTGCTTTTTTTGATAATCTTTCTTTGTTGAGACTTTTTCTTTCTTTTCGAATGATTTTACAGAAGATTCGACAATTTCGATTTTTGCCGCATCATCGAGACGGAGTGTCAGTTCATAGCCATGAACCATAAGCTCCATGGGGTCTCCCATCGGTGCATATTTCATAAGAGTAACTTCAGCACCGGGCAACACACCCATATCCAGGAAATGCTGGCGAAGGTTTCCCTCGCCGCCGACTGTTTCAATTGTGGCCGACTGGCCGATTTTCAATTCTTTAAGTGTCATATAACGTTCTCGCTTTCTATAATTCACTGCCACGTTGAACGTTCCGGCGCGGCAACAAATATATTAATTGCTCTGATAAATATTACTCAAAAAAATGCTACTTGTCTTTGTTAAAAAAGTCAAGTAGCACTGCCTTATAGCTAACCCAGGTTGTGATAAAAATCTCTTAGTACGGAATAGGCCATTTTTTTATATTTCTTATCGGCTGAAAGAAGACCTTTTCTGTTATAGTAATCCTGAAGGTAATGCGTTCTTCTCGGACATCTGAAGTCATATAAAATCCAGGGCGTCATTCCTTTAATATATGGAATGCGGCCAAGGACACTTACCTGCTTTTTATATACATCGGCCTGGCATTCTTCCGTTCCTTTATCGCTAACCGTTCCATGGTGGCCCGGCAAAGCATCCGCGCCAAATTCCGTAATAATAACCGGCTTATCGGGACTACTGTTTTCAAGAAGTTCGGGAAGCTTTGAAAAATCCGGTGTATACCAGCCACAATATTCATTAATACCGATTACATCAAGACTTTCTGCCAGTCGGTCCGCAATAACATTCTTTCCGCTATCTACGAGGCAGGCAGCCGAAACGAGCCTTCCGTCCTGCTGCTCATGCGCACAATCTGCAAGACGCTTCATAAAGCTTAATCGCTCATCAGTATCGGCATTTTCGTTTCCTACAGACCAAATAATAACGCTTGCACGATTATAATCTCTTGTTATTAATTCCATTAACTGATTATGAGCATCTTCGTAGGTCGCTTCCCGCTCAAATCTTATAGCCCAGTAAACCGGAATTTCCGACCAAAGCATTATACCCAGTTCGTCAGCCAGTTTTGCCATTTCCTCGTGATGAGGATAATGAGCAATTCTCATAAAATTGCATCCCATTTCTTTTGCAATTTTAATATTCTCGATACGCTCCTCAGTAGATAGAGCTTTACCGTTAGGAACACTCTCCTCGTGACAACTGATGCCCTTTAAATATATAGGCTTTCCGTTTAATAATATTTCACGACCATCAACACGTATTTCTCTAAAGCCAATCTTATCCGAAACAAAATCGATTCCGTTATTTTCACTACCTAAGTATCCGATTTCTGTCGTATCAGTACGCTCAAATGAATTATTATCAATAGTTTCACCTATCGATGCTTTTAATCCTGCAGAGCAACCGGAACGATTATCATCAAACAGTGACAACTGCACATCATAAAGTCTTGGATTACCCGGACTCCAAAGTTCAGGCCTTGCCGATACAATTGCCATACCGGAACCGGCTTCAATATTTACCGCTTCTTCAAGATTAAGCTCCGGTATTTTAAACATAGCCTGTCCGCTATATTCTTTGTTGGTTGTAACTCTTACCAAGATCTTATCAAAGCAACCGTCGGGAACAAGATTTACTCTGAAATCCTTTATATAATTCTCAGGAAGTCTTATGAGTTCAATATCTCTATACAAACCTCCATAATTAAACCAGTCCGTATTTTCCGTTGGAACCTGTTCGGGTCTTCTTGTAGAATCAACAGAAATAATAATTCGGTTCATTGGCTTCATATAGTCGGTAATGTCAAAGAAGGCCGGTGTTGATCCACCCCTATGAAGACCTGCATACTGACCGTTTACGAACACGCGGCAAAGATAGTTTGCCGCACCGATACGAAGTATTGTTCTTTCGCCATCCTGTCTCGTTGTCCATGAAAATTTTCTGGTGAAAACCATGGCTCCGTCATATATTTGATACATCCTGTCAATCACATTCCAACAGCAGGGCAAATTGATTGTGGGCCACTGGTCAAAAGAATAATCAACAGGAACAGAAAACCCCTTTTCATCGAAGTAACGTTCATTAAACCACTTCTGTCTAAGGCATGTATCGTACTGGTCTATCGCATATTGCCAGGTTCCGTTTAATGACTCTATTGTTCTGCCACCGGTAAAAACCACATCAGCATATGTCGCTTTCTTAGTTTCATACTGATTGATATAATTTTCCAGATGAATATCTGACATATAGATTTTCGGTTTATCTGCCATGGTTATATCCTCTTAAGTTTATATATTTATTATACTGTACACTCATTTTTTGCAAAACTACAAGCCCAGTAACTTTCTTGCTGCAAGAACAAGAATCAAATAGTCTGAAGAACCGCCGCCGATTACATATTCTGTCTGCTGCCAGAGATAAGGGAACTCCAATAATTCCGGAAAATCAGGTCTTATAAGTGCTGTTCCGGATACTACTCCACCGGGGATATATGACCAGTCCTGTCTATATGCACAGTATGCTGTTGTTACCGATTTAGTTCCTATTCCGGAAGCAAAGCTTGCGGTATTTGATCCCGGATGACATCCAAGTACGAAATGAAGAGAGTCATGTAAGTATTTGGGATCAAAAATATCAGGATATGCTTTATTCAAGAAATAATACTGTGCACCAAATCTCTGAATTCCCCAGCCGGCTCCCCAAATATAGGGCTTATAAGGAATACCGTAAGGAGATTCTTTGCCCGGTTCCACAACCGAAGTCATATAAAACTCTTCATAAGCAGGCTTAAGTGTTTCAAAAAGAACACTGATTTCCGTAATTTTCCTGCGCTCACTTAATCTTCCCAGAATCCAGCCGATTTCCTTTACATGCTTTGACAAATAGTCTGTTTTATTAACAATATAATCAAGATACTTCTGTTCTTTTGTTACAAGATAAAGTTCTACTGCTGCACGAAGCTTTGCATTCATAGCCGCTTCTCTTGATCTGTTCTGATCAACCGGAGTATCAAATTCCGGAGGAACAATAAAGTCCTCTTCCAAAGAAGTTATTTCGTAAAGGCTCGTTGAAATAGCAAGGCACTCTGCACTTAATTCATCATTATAGCCCTTAAGAGCCGTAGATGCTGCGGCAAGCTGAGATGCAACCGTAAGTTCTCTTGCCGGATTGTCCTCTGTAAATACAAGTCTGTCATCGTCGCTTTCCACATTGTCCGTCATTGCTGCTGCATCACCAAGAAGAACATACTGGCGAAGATCTCTGCAGATAATACCACGTGCCAGACGGCCGAGAGCTCTGTACGGAGTTACTACAGCAAGAATACCATGCTCAAGCTGTTCAAGAACATCATTCTTTCCATCGGGCTGATGAATCTCAACTATATGCTTTTCCTGATCCACAGTATTGTAATCCATGTATGCGCCAAACTCGGTAGCTGCCAAAGCAAGGTTGTAGCTGTCTGTTGACTGAGATTCGATACGAAGATCAAAGTCACCTGCATCATGCCAGCCGCCGCGGTTTACTCCATGAACTCTGTCTCCAGGCTTATGATTACAGAGGGTACTTCCATATTGCGGATAGCCGTCAAAGTTTTGAAGATTGACCGGAGCCATAACCCCGTCATCCATATGGCAGCAATCATGCCATACTCTGTACTTTTCATTTACGCGCATATGACACATCTGAATAGGAAGGAAATATTCAATAACAGGCTGCCATACGCCTCTTTCATATACATCTTCGGATATTTTAAAAACAGATGATTCTGTTGTTCCGTATACTACTTTATAAAGCCCGGCTTCCTTAATATCAGAAAAGTCAAAATGCAAATATCTGTAGCGAAGAAACATACCAAATTCTTTTAGCGGAAGTTCCTTTACCGGTTCAGTTCCGTTCTTTGTAAGCTTGTATAATAAAGCATTAAGAAATTTGCTGTCTTTTTTATCTAATTCGACAACTGCTGTTTTATTCTGTAATGGGTGGTATCCAACCTGGGAAATTTGAACCACAGGCTCTGATAAGAAGCCTTCAACAGAATTGGGCGTAATTGTCCACTGAATAACACCCTTTGTTTCACCGGAAGGTATTTCACTGCTGATTACAAACCAACCGTTATTGTGGTTTACTCGTCCATCAAAAAGCTTAATCTCGTTCTTATCGCTTTCTACGGTAAATCTTAGATAATCATCATCCGGACAAACTGTAAAGCTTTTTCCAACCGCATAAGGCTCTGCAATAATATCATCAGCGATAATGGGATTGTATCCTTTACTTCTGTTTACAGGGAACATTTTAAGTTCGGGATGTTCGGGAAAATCTCCTGTAAGTTCAAAATTGGACTTTTGACTCATGGTAGGACCGTTAGCCTGGCGCGGGAAAATTCCTGCTTCATCATCCATTAAATAAGCCTTGTCAAATAAAAGACCCGGAAATAATTCCAAATTAAAGCAAAGTTTTCCTGCAAACTCTTCTTTTACAGGGCGATCCATATCTACATTTATCTTTACAGAATCACCTGCTGCTTTTACCGTAACTTCATAATTGAATTCAAAGTCGGGATAAAGCATGGGGTTGAAACCCTTTTTATGTCTTGATTCATCGGGAAAAGCAAGACTTGTTGTTATCTTGTTTTCTGCTTCATCAATAGTTCTTCCTATTTTTTTCGGTACAGGCTGCCATTGCCCCGGTGTCTGTTCAAATCTGATATCGCCATTTGTAGCAATGCGCTTTCCGTGCATTATCAGGCTTACGCCTGACTGATGGCCTTCCGGATAAAAGTCCGAAAATGCCATAACATTAACCCCATCATTTACAAGGTATTCTTTACTTTCATCAAATACGAATGCCATATTATATACTCCTCGTAATTCACTAATCCCATCTCATTGCTTTCAACATAAATGAGATAAATTAAGCATAAAAAATTATCCCTCTATAAAGTTGAAGAAAATAATATAAAAAATGTATTTTTTCAATCAAAATAGCATCCGCTTCATCAGATGCTTTAATAAAGTTCATGCGCACAGTCAATATGTTTTCATCACAAGTAGCAAAACTGTTTAAAATTTGTATTTTTCTATTTTTATTATTTTTGCTTATACGGCACTCTTGCACTGGGAACAACTTCAGAAGCCGGTGTTGTATGAATCGCCTGATCATCAAAGAAAATATGCGCCCCGAAAGCTTCAAGAATATCCCGTTTGGAAACTCCCCCTAGGAAAAATGCCTCATCTATACGTACATTCCAGGCTCTTAGTGTTCTGATAACACGTTCGTGAGCAGGAGCACTTCTTGCGGTAACCAACGCGGTACGGATAGGAGTTTCTTCCGGTGAAAATTCTTTTTGAAGGTCCGAAATAGTCTTTAAGAACTTTGCAAAAGGTCCCTGCGGCAAAGGTTTGTCCGCATTTTTCTTTTCGTTTTCTTCGAAGGCTTCAAGCCCTTCTGCCTGATAAATCATCTCTGATTCATCGGTAAACAAAACAGCATCCCCGTCGAATGCTATGTGAATCTGTTTAAGGACTTCATCGGCATCGTAATCATTGTTAACATCAGTGCAGATAATACCTGCTGCTATTCCGGAATTGATTGCAGACTGAACATCATCCTCATAAGCAGAAAGAAAAAGATCTGTCTTGAATGCGTTTAAGTAAGGTGCGAGGCTTCCGCCACTGGCAAGTACCGCTCTGGTAATGTTTAATCCATAGTGCTCAATGGAATGAAATACTCTTAATGAAGTGTCCGCGCTGTTTCTGGACATTATAATAACTTCAACTCGTCCGCTTTGCCCTTTTAACTCATTTATATTAAGTAAAGCCTTTATAAGCTTAAAACCGGGACCGGGTTTTAAAATATCGTTTTCATGCTCAACCTGATACTTGCAATATGCATCCAATCCCTCTTTCTCAAATATCTCATTCTCAAGAGTAAGATCGAATAATGCTCTGGATGATACTCCTACCACCAATCTATTTTCTAAATTGTAAGGCATATTTATCTCCTTTCTGTGAAGCCTCTATGCGACTGTATTTAACATTTATTATCGAATCCGCATATATTCCTTCACATTAAGGCATTTATTTGCGGAATCTGTCCGTTTCATACTTTCTGTTTAATTCAAGAGCACCGAGGAAATCATTATATCGTCTGATTACATCTCCGTCTTTGATTTCGATATCAAGCGACATAGCCATTGTGTCAATCATCGGATTTGTAATTCTCGCCTCAAGACGTTTTAGTACACCGATTCTTTCTTCAAAGGTTTCTGCCGCAAGAAATTCCAAAACACCGGGATCGGCGGCCAGTTCTTCCTTTTCAAAGCGGTAAACCTGTGTTACCTCAGGGTATTTATCATGATCAACTTCACTCATAAACATTTCTAACGGTCTTACATAAATCTTACCATCACCATAAAGTGCTCGATAAACCACCATTTCTTCTCTTGTTTCGGAGTGAGTGGCAATAGCTACTATCTGATAATTATTACCCTTGAAATGTCTGTAAATTTCAAATTCCTGCGGTATCGGTCTCATTCTTTGCCTCTTTCTTGAGGCACTTAACGGTGCCCCATATTATTTAAAAATGAATTTCACCTTTGAAGCAGCAACCTCAAGCTTTACGGCCTTAAGTTCATCAATCATTTCCTGAGAATTGTCGCTTCCGGTATGAATTTGTACTGTATATTCAATATTTACGCCATCCTCGCTGACCTTTAAAAGCATTACTCCGGATTTTCCCATATAATAATCTGCGAGAACGGATTTTATGTTGTTAATATATTCCTCTTCAGCTACGGTAGCATCTTCTTCAAAATAAATCTTATTGCCTCCCATCGCCTTTACAGAAAAAATACTGAAAAAGAAAATAACTATTGCTAATGCTAAAAATACATATGATAAAGAAATACGCTTCATATCCCATCCTCCGATTGATTTGTTGCTCGCTCTTGATGAGATAAATATATGCATCCTTTAGTCCTATTTATTGTACTTTAATATTGTTTGATAACGAAATAATCAAAAGTTCGATACTTAATGTATCCGTCATATTACCGGTTTTAATATCTTCC
>JAKSRT010000061.1 GCA_024403485.1 Lachnospiraceae bacterium | reverse complement strand
CGGTAGGATTGGTTTCCATCTCAAGAACCATGCTGTCCAATCTGTCCTTCATGGCTCTAATGGGAGCAAATACTTTTTTTACTTCTGTTTCCAGGGTTAAGCTGTCATCCTCAAAGGTTATCTGCTTTAAATAGCCTATAACCGGATTTCCGGTTTTAGAAATAAAAATATCTTCGTCGGAATCTCTTTTTACAAGATCGATTTCGCCTAATATAAGTTTAAGAAGAGTAGTTTTGCCACACCCGTTACGACCTACAATGGCAATCTTCTCTTTATTGTTTTTTATTTCAAAATTTATACCCTGTAATATTGTTTCAGCGCCGTACATTACGGCGCCGTTATGAATCTGATATAACATAAAATTTTATTCCTCGCATCCGGGAGCGGAATTGCTTACTTCAGCGTTATCTGTTTCTTCAGTGCTCTTAGGCTGTTTTCTTTTACTGCTGATAACTACTGCAGACACAGGCTTCAATGTATAGGTAAGTTTTACACTTTCCATGGGAACATCAACCACCTCTGTATCAAATCCGTTTTCGGATGTTTCCATTATTCTTTCAAGTTCCAGATCTCCGGTTTGAATTAGATCCCTCAAATACACTGTAACGGTTCTTTCCACACTGTCTCGGTTTACAAGCACAACCGAAGCATTATTTCTTGTGAAACGACCGTATCCGATTACCATATACTCCCCTGCCATTTTACGAAGAGAGCCATGCACAAATTCTTCTCTTTCTTTGTGAATGCGAATCATTTCTTTATGGAAAGAAATCAACTCCCGGTCTTCATGTCCCCAAGGATATGTTCTGCGGTTATCAGGGTCTGTAAAGCCCACAACTCCCGCTTCATCGCCATAGTAAATGGTAGGTGCCCCTGTCCAGGTTAACTGCATAAGAACCGCCTGTCTCATTACAGACATACGTATACCTTCAGCTGCTCTGTGTGCGCCAACACTTCCGGTTCTTCCCACAATCTGATTGGTTCTTGTTAAGAATCTTGAATGGTCGTGATTTGATAACTGGTTCATTGCTACCTGCAATGAACAGTTTGTAAACTTATATCCTGCATAATCCATGGCTCCCCAAAATGCATCAGCATTACCAAGCATATCATATCTAAAGTCATCACTATGCTTTTGCATACCTGTTAAAAACCAGGTAACCGGCTCCATAAAGCCGTCATAGTTCATTACCGAATCCCACTCCAAACCGTTTAACCAGCTGGCAGGATCGCCATAGTGCTCGGCCAATATCAGTGCTTCCGGGTTAACATCCTTTACTGTGCGTCTGAAACGCTTAAAGAATTCATGATTAAATTCTGAAGAATGGCCAAGGTCCGCAGCCACATCTAGTCTCCAACCGTCAGCATTATAGGGCTTAGATACCCATTTCGCAGCAATATCCATCACTTTGTCATATAACTCATAAGAAGCCTCGTAATTAAGCTTCGGAAGGGTATCATAGCCCCACCATCCGTCATAATTTCCGTTATAAGGCCAGTCCTCAGATCTGAAATCAAAGAACTTTCTATATGGGCTGTTAGCATCTACATATGCACCCTTCGCATAGCCTTCAAAGTCTTCATATATTCTTTCTCTGTCAAGCCACTTACTAAAGGAACCGCAATGGTTGAATACACCATCAAGAATTACTCTGATTCCAAGCTTATGAGCTTTTTCCACCAGCTCACAGAAAAGCTCATCGGAGGCTTCAAGATTTTCCATTGAGCAAACTCTTGACTGATATTTTGTGGCATGACGGTTGTCAAAGTCACCGGGCTGTAGGCACTCGCCTTCATCTACTTTAATAACTCCTAAATGGGGGTCTATATGTTCATAGTCCTGACTGTCATATTTATGATTGGAGGGCGAAACAAACAAAGGATTAAAATAAATACAATCAATTCCAAGATCCTTTAAGTAGTCAAGCTTGTTAATAACCCCTTGAAGGTCACCGCCGTAAAATTCCTGAGTTCCGTCTACATTTGGAATCTTAGCCCAATCTTCGACTTTATTAACATGTCCGCCTACATAGAAATACTCACCATTTTCTACATCGTTGGTGGGATCTCCGTTACAGAATCGGTCTGTATAGATTTGATACATTACCGCTCCCTTTGCCCAGGACGGCGTATGGAAACCGGGAATAATTCTAAAAGGTCTTGTTATTTCTTTGGTTATTCCGGTTGCATCGTAAAGGCAAACAAGAATACCGGCATCTACTTCAAAATAATACTCAAAAACATCATTACTTAATGTTACGGTACATTCATAAAAATCAAATGTTTTGTCCGAATCCCCCACTTCCATGGGTACTCTTTCTTTTCCGCTTATAAGATATACATTATCAACATTATTTTTACCGGTACGAAATTTAATGGTTACATTCCCGTAAGGGTTCGGTTCAGCAGGAAATATATAATTTTCGGTAGTATCCGTAAAGAGAGCGTTTTTAAAGAAAATCGGTCTCATTCTGGACATATACCATCTATCACTTTCGGTTTTATTATCTATATTAAATGCCATAAAAATATGCTCCATGTAAAAAAATTCTTACCGTTTATTCTATCACATAGTATGTATTTATTCAAAAAGAAAAGCGGTGCTAAAAAGCACCGCCTTATCTTTTTGAGAAGGTATTTCTTCTTATGGGGTATAGCAAAAAACTATATAATGTATTGGGGGGTTACAAGTGTATAATAGCAAACCGGGTATATTGTCTCAATGCTCACGATTCACAAATATTACAAAAACCCACCATGACTTTTGTGCAATTTTCACAAATTATAATATTGGATTGGGATTAAAGAGGGCTTCAAACTCTTCTCTTGATATCTTTTCTTTTTCAAGAAGGAGGTTAGCGCAGGCATGAAGAACATCCATATTTTCCTTAATAATGTTTTCAGCCTTTTCATAGCAGTCATCGATAATAGCTTTTACTTCTTTATCAATTTCTCCGGCTACTGCCTCTGAATGCCCTTTTGTATGAGCAAGATCACGGCCGATAAATACTTCGTCGTCATCGTCTCCGTAACAGATAACACCAATGTTTTTACTCATTCCGTACTTGGTAACCATAGCCTTGGCTACCTTTGTGGCCTTCTTAATATCAGATGAAGCGCCTGTTGTAATATCTCCGAATATTATATCTTCGGCAATACGTCCGCCAAGAGATACCATAATATCCTGAAGCATCTTTCCCTTAGTTAAGAACATCTCATCTCTCTCCGGAAGGGGCATGGTATATCCGGCTGCGCCGGCACCTGTAGGAATAATCGATACGGAATACACAGGGCCCACATCAGGCAGAACATGGAAAAGAATAGCATGTCCCGCTTCATGATATGCCGTAATCTTTTTGTCCTTATCGGAAATAATACGGCTTTTCTTCTCGGTACCGATTCCGACTCTGACAAAGGATTTCTTTATGTCTTCCTGCTTTATAAACTGTCTGTTATCCTTTGCAGCCAGAATAGCGGACTCATTTAAGAGGTTTTCAAGATCGGCTCCTGTAAATCCTGCTGTTGTCTGCGCAATATCCTTCAAGTTAACATCATCGGACAAGGGTTTATTTTTGGCATGTACTTCAAGGATTTCTTCTCTACCGCCAACATCCGGAACGCCAACGGCCACTTTACGGTCAAAACGACCCGGACGAAGAATAGCAGGATCGAGAATATCTACCCTGTTTGTAGCTGCAAGAACGATAATACCTGAATTTTCAGCAAAACCGTCCATTTCAACAAGCAACTGGTTAAGGGTCTGTTCACGTTCATCGTGGCCACCGCCCATACCGGTACCACGACGTCTGGCAACGGCATCAATTTCATCGATAAATACGATACAAGGGGCATTTTTCTTTGCGTCGGTAAATAAATCTCTTACACGTGATGCACCGACACCAACAAACATTTCAACAAAATCAGAACCGGAAATGCTGAAAAAAGGAACATTTGCTTCACCGGCAATTGCCTTTGCAAGTAATGTTTTACCTGTTCCGGGAGGTCCCTCTAAAAGAACACCCTTGGGAATACGAGCGCCTACCTTAACATATTTAACGGGATTTTTAAGAAAATCTATAATCTCTTCAAATTCTTCTTTTTCTTCTCTAAGACCTGCTACATCTTTTAATGTAACCTTATTCTCATTTGGATTAAACATTCTGGCATGAGACTTGCCAAAGTTCATCATCTTGGCATTCTGTCCGCCGCCTCCTCCGGCTTGAGAGGTCATCATAACAAAGAAGAATGCTCCGACAATAAGGATAACCAGTAGAGGTAATACATAGGTCAAAAACCAGTTCTCTCGCGGAATATCACCTACATAAACATTTACATGGAACTTATATTGTTCAAGCTCGTTTTCTGCTTCAACCACATCGGTAACAAAAAGTTCTTTGAAACCTCCGTCCTTGAACTTAATTTCCAAAGCACCTGTACCGTTTTCGGCATTTGGTTCAATAACTATCTCATTAATTTTATCGTCAAGAATATCATTTATCAGCTGTTCTTTGCTGTAATAGGTCTTGTTCTTTTGAAGAAAAGACATCATTATTGCAAAAAACAGAAGTACAATCATTAAAATAAAATATATTCTGTAACCTGTGTTCTTTTTACTGTTATTCAAATTCTAGACTCCTGTTCTTAATCGAATACAACCTCTCCGATAAACGGAAGGTTTCTGTAAATCTGATCGTAATCAAGGCCATATCCTACTACAAATGCATCGGGAATTTCAAAGCCTGTATAGTCAACCTTAACATCAACAACTCTGCGTTCGGGCTTATCAAGTAATGTACAAAGCTTAAGGCTTGCAGGCTGTCTGTCATTAAGCATGGAAAGAAGGTATGAAAGTGTACGGCCTGAGTCAACAATATCTTCCACAACAAGTACATCTTTACCTTTTATGGATTCATCAAGATCCTTAACAATCTTAACTACACCGCTGGATTTGGTATCTCCGCCATAGCTTGAAACAGACATGAAGTCCAAGGTAACATCACAGGAAATTCTCTTGGCAAGTTCACACATAAAGAAACTTCCGCCCTTGAGTACACAAATAAGTCTTATTGTTTTTCCTGCATAGTCCTTTGAAATCTGTTCACCTAATTCCTGAATTCTGCGATTAACATCCTTTTCGGAAATCATGGGTTTAACATGATGCTTTTCCATAGTCATTCACTCCTGTAATTTCTATTTCCAAAATTCTCTTTGTATTATCCGACACTTTTGGAAACTCACTTATTCGATGATCAATGACCCACCAAACATGAGATCCATCGGCAATTATCGGTATTTGATTTCTTAATGATTTAGGAATTTTTTCATCGATAAGATAATCGGAAAGCTTTTTCTTTTGAAGCTTATTATTTATCGTAAGAAAGTCTCCTTCCCTAGGAAATCTGAGAACGGGATTTTGTGTTATTTTATCATAATCAAAGCTTTTAGTATACTGATTTTTGGAAACCTCAAAGTCCTCACTTCTTCCAAAAACCGTCCATTTTACGCGGATTTCTCCAAAATGGCTTTCTCCCTTTAATCCTTTAAGTACAACATCAGGCAAGGAACTGTTTTCCTGATTTTTTGACAGATTTTCAATCCACATCAACAGTGTATCATTTTCTTTTAGCACGACTATGCCATACGGAAGATTCAGACTTTTTGACTCTGTATTATCAAGAATGGAAATAACCGATTCCAAATGCCTTGATGTAATATCCTTGTTATTCGGAACAATAAGGTCGATGCATCTTTTTATAATCGCTTTCTTTATATAGGAGTTTAATTCACAAAAAGAAACCGTGTCCAAGGACAGTCTGTTTCCGCCGGTTTTTACACGTTTTTCAATTTCCCCGTCGACTATAGAATCCGCCAGAGCAACCAGATCACTTAATGTTTCGGCAGTTTCTGCCATATGTCCCACCGCATTTGCATTAATATTATTCCCTGCATATTCAATAATATTATGACGGATTTTATTGCGTGTATAATCGTCTGTCAGATTTGACGCATCTATATAGAACTTAATGTCCTGATTGTTTAACCACTCTTCTATTTCGCTTCTTGAAACGCATAAAAGAGGTCTTATAATATTGTCTCTTTTGGGTCTTATGGAAATAAGGCCTTTGGGCCCGGTTCCTCTAAAGAGATGAAAAAGCATTGTTTCGGCCTGATCGTTTTGGTTGTGGGCTACTGCAATTTTAGTATTATCACCCAATTTAATTGCTAAATCATTAAAGGCCCTGTATCGAACTTTTCTTCCGGTTTCTTCGGTTCCAAGCTTATATTCACAGGCTAACGCATTTATGTCAGTTTCTATTAAAGTAAAATCAATGTTCTCTGTGTTACAAAGGTTTTGAACATACTCGCACTCCTCTTTGGCTTCCGCTCTTAATCCATGATTTACGGTCAGCACATGCAAATCCAGGCAATATTCTTCTCTAAGAAAACACAGAACCTTAAAAAGAGCCACCGAATCTGCTCCGCCGGATACACCGATTACAATTCTGTCGCCTCTTTCCACAAGCTTTTCTTTATTTATGAAATTACGCACTTTTAATAGAAACTTATCTGTCATGAGTAAATAATAAAGCACCTTTTCATTTTAATCAATGAAAGGTGCTTACTAATTGTCTGCTTCCAAAACTACTTCATCAATATATACAAGATTAAATCTTTCTCTCGCTATGTCTTCAACATACTTGGTTGTTGATATATATTCACCGTAGGCTGCAATTTCACTCTTACGGTCTTCCTGTTTCTTTATCTGTTCTTCAAGATAAACTACTTCTGCGTCGTACTTCGCTTTTTTCTCTTTAAGTGCCGATGTTCTGTAGGCAAAAACACTGACAAGAAAGATTAATATTACGGAAATAATCAACATTGCGAGAAGCTCTGAGGCCTTATATCTGTTTCTTTTCATAGCCATTTTTCGTTTTCTGCGTTTGTTTTGTTTATAAGTGTTTTTCAATGACTTATTAAGACCTCCTTCCATACAATTGCATAAAATTTATGTAAACGCGTTTACATAAATGAATTGTATAGTCTTTGCCTTATTACGTCAACCACTTTCTTAAATAATTTTTCGTTATTTATTAAGATTTAGCTCTATAAATATTCAAACAGTTCTTTTGCTTCGTCTTTTTTTACGGTTTCCTGAACATCCAAAACTTTTACCTTTGTTTCTTTATTGCCGAAAGAGATTGTAATTATGTCACCTACTTTAACATCTGCCGATGCCTTGGCTATCTTATCATTAATCATAACGCGACCGTTATCGCATGCCTCATTAGCAACTGTGCGTCTCTTAATCAGACGAGAAACCTTTAAGTACTTATCAAGTCTCATTCAAAAATATCCTCCAATCCGAGTTAAAAAAAGGGAGATCCAGAAGGATCTCCCTAATAATGTCAGTTATTAATTCAACGAATTACTTGTTAACTGCATCCTTTAAAGCCTTACCAGCGCTGAACTTAGGAGCCTTAGAAGCCTTAATCTTCATTGTAGCACCTGTCTGAGGGTTTCTGCCTTCTCTAGCAGCTCTCTTGGTAACTTCGAAAGTACCAAAACCAACTAACTGAACCTTATCACCCTTCTTTAACTGAGCGGTAACAACGTCTGTGAAAGCCTTAACTGCCTTTTCTGCGTCCTTCTTAGATAATCCAGCTTCTTCAGCGATAGCTGCAACTAATTCTGTCTTGTTCATTATTATTTCCTCCTAAAAAATGAGTCATGTTATATGCGAAACCCCAGTAAGGGAAACGCCTAAAATAGTTATACCGATTTTTGTATTTATTGTCAAGGAAAAATGCCAAAAAATCCTTTATTTTAGCCATTTTCCGCGTTATGTTACCCTCAATCCGATTTCTTTGGAAGTTCATCAAAAGTATAGCTTATATCTTCTTTCGAATCTTCTATCATAACAGTAAATGATCTGGTTTCAAAACCGGTCTTTCTCAATGTGATAACATGGGTTCCGGACACTTTTTTAATAGATATCGGTGCCAGTCCCATATAATTTCCATCCCAATATACTTCTACACCTGCAGGGGCTGGAATCGTAATATAGTATATACGGTTCTTATCCTTATCGTCCTCATCTTTCTTTTCATCATCTACTTCGTCAGAAGTTGATGTAGAATCCGAACCGGATGCTGAACCTGAATCAGAGGTATCCGTACTGTTGCTTCCGGAAGTACTTGTTGATGTGGAATCCGATGTCGAAGAATTATTATTTCCGGAAACATCTCCATCCGAAGATGTTTCATCGGATGATGTTGAAGTTTCGCCGTCCGAAGTCTCACCGGAAGTACTGTCACTTGTTGATGTATCCGACTTACCCGGCTTATTTGAATCATCATTTCCGGACACATCGTCTTTATCCAGTTCCACCATGGAAACCTTTAGTTCTTTTGTATTGGCATCAACATTAAAGTATCTTGTAAGCTTCTTATATCCTGAAGCAGTTGCAACAAGTTTATGCATTCCATAAGAACAATATACGGGGTAGTCCTTATTAATCGACTGACCGTCAATTGTAACTGTTGCTCCCTCAGGATTAATACTAATCTTAACTGCTGCTTTCTTTTCTTCATCGATATCAACATCGCTTAAATCAATGGTTGTTTCTTCATTGCGTGAAACGGATATATTACGCAGCACCTCCGTACCGCGGCTTGTAATTCTGACAGGATAGTCTCCTTCGGGAACCATTATAAGCATTTTATCCGTTATCTGATAAATCAACTTTTTGCCAACCTCGATATATCCGTTAACAAAGTAGTCGGCTCCTTCCATCTGAACATATCCGTGTCCGTTTTCCACTACAATGGATTCAATGGTATTGCCTCGGCCGCGAAGAGTTACATTATCAATGGGATTTAGCTCATCTAACTTTATTGATTTATCCTCAGAGCATACAAAGGTGTCCTTTGAAACTCTATAGGTTGTGCCACCGGTTGTAAATGTTTTGGCCCATGAGTTTATCTCAAAATCAGTAATATCTGTTTGAGTAAATGTTTCTGTAGATTCACACATGGCCACAAGCTTCTTTGAGTCTTTAAGAAACCAAAGATCAACCATATCACCTACCGAAAGCTGCGACAGTGCAACCGAAGTTCCATACTTATCGGCATAACATGTGGCACCGCTATAGTTTAACTTATATGTTCTTGCAAGATTGTAATTATAAAATGTTATTTTCTTTTTGGCTGTATTAATATCCGTAATAACTGCTGTGTCAAAAGAATCATAGCTGCCTGCAGGATATGAAGCAGTAATATCATTCTTTGAGTTTTTTCCTGAATGGGACGCCAAAGGAAGCGATGAATCACACCCGCTTAAGGTCATCACCGCCAGTAACAATATTATTATCAATTTTGTTACTTTATTGTTCCTCATTTTCTGTTCCTCAAACCTATTTTAACATATCAAGCAATGTTTCTTTGTTATTAATTTCAGGATTATCCAGTACTTTTTCCAATAAGTAATTCAATTTTTCGCCAAGCTCCGGTCCGGGTTTGAAACCGGCTTCTATCAAATCCCGTCCGGTTACAGCAAGCGTTTTAAGAGAAGTGCACTGTCCAAGTCTTTGAATCTCTGCATATTCGGCCTGAAGCTCACATAACAATTCCATTTTCTCTTCTTTTTTGTACTCGCTCTGGCCAAGTAAATCAGCTCTGTTTAATTCAAATATATCGGGAAATGCTTCCTCACCGATTCTATGAATCGCATGGCGAAATTTCTTTCTGTTAAGACCTATTGTCCAGTCATGAAAAGCTACAAGTCTGCAAACCCGGTCTCTGGTATCATTATCAAATCTGTATTTTGCAAAAAAAGCTTTTGCAATTTCGGCGCTTTTCTCGGGGTGACCATTGAAATGATCTATTCCTTCTTTATCGGTTCTCTTTGTAACGGGCTTAGCTATATCATGAAGAAGCGCCGCCAGACGAAGCACCCTGTTGTTCTTGATGTTCTCAAGCACTTTAATAGTATGTTCACCTACGGAATAACAATGATGAGGATTGTTTTGTTCTGTCTCCATCATCCTGTCAAACTCAGGCAAAAGAACCTTTGTAATGCCAAGCTCATATGCTTTTCTTATATATTCCGGATGGTCGCTTGTAAGCATTTTAACAAGCTCTACCTGAATTCTTTCCGCACTGATATTAAGCAGTGTAGGTGCAAGCTCTTTTATTGCCTTTGAAGTGTCGGAATCTATTTCGTATCCAAGCTGTGCACCGAATCTTATTGCACGAAGTATTCTTAAAGCATCTTCTCCGAAACGTTCTTCGGCATTGCCCACGCATCTTATTACTTTTCTTTTTATGTCTTCCTGACCTTCATACAAATCCACCAGTCCGGCTCGTGGATTATATGCCATGGCATTTATTGTAAAGTCACGCCTTCTTAAGTCTTCGGAAAGAAGTGTTGTAAACACAACGCTTTTGGGATGCCTTGAGTCCTCATATTCACCGTCGATTCGGTAAGTGGTTACTTCATATACAACATGGTCCAAAAGAACTGAAATGGTACCGTGCTTAATTCCGGTATCAAATGTGTTTTTAAATAATGCCTTGGTCTCCTCGGGCTTGGCGGATGTGGTAATATCCCAGTCATTGGGGATACGGCCGAGTAAAGAATCTCTTACACATCCGCCTACCGCGTAAGCTTCAAAGCCTGCTGCCTCAAGAGTATTTATTATTTTTTCAACATTTTCGGGTAGCTGTATTACCATTTATAATTCCAATACTAAATAATTACTTTACAAGTCTTACTGTTTCTCTGCAAATAGCCAGTTCTTCGTTGGTGGGAACAATCATAGTAACTACCTTTGAACCGGGATCGGACAGTTCAACGATTTCACCACGGATTTTATTCTTTTCAGGATCAATATTTGTTCCGAGGTATTTTAGGTATTCTGCAATCATAGCTCTTACGATGGCTGTGTTTTCGCCGACACCTGCAGTATATGCAATAACATCTACACCGTTCATTGCCGCAACGTAGGAACCGATGTATTTTGCAACACGGTATGAATAGGTTTCAAGAGCAATCTTAGCAAGCTCATTACCTTCGTTGTATGCCTTTTCGATATCTCTGAAGTCACTTGAAACCTTTGAAAGTCCAAGAACACCGGACTTTTTATTAAGTATATTTATAACTTCGTCGGTAGGTACATTTAACTTCTGAGCAAGGAAGGTAACGATAGCAGGGTCAAGGTCACCGGATCTTGTACCCATAATAAGTCCTTCAAGAGGAGTAAGACCCATTGAAGTGTCAACACTCTGTCCGTTCTTTACTGCAGAAATTGAAGCACCGTTTCCAAGGTGACATACAATAATCTTTAAATCCTTTCTGTCTTTTCCGAGGAACTTTGCAGCCTCTGCAGATACGAAATCATGGCTGGTTCCGTGGAAGCCGTAACGGCGAACCTTAAACTTTTCATAGTAATCATAAGGAACTCCGTAAAGGAATGCCTTGGGAGGCATTGTCTGATGGAATGCTGTATCAAATACGGCTACCATGGGAACTCCGGGCATAAGTGCCTTACAGGAATTAATGCCGATAAGATTTGCTGGATTGTGAAGAGGAGCAAGGTCGTTGCATTCTTCAATCGCCTTCATTACTTCATCATCGATTATTACCGATGTAGCAAACTTTTCACCACCGTGAACAATTCGGTGTCCAACAGCATCTATTTCATCAAGAGAAGAAACAACACCGATTTCGGGATCGGTAAGCTTCTTAATAACCATCTCAACCGCCTTTGTATGATCTGGCATGTCCACAAGAGTTATATCCTTGTCACCGTCCTTGGGCTGATATGTAATCTGGCTGTTTTCGATTCCGATTCTTTCGCAAAGACCCTTTGCCATTACTTCCTCAGTATCTGAATTAATAAACTGATACTTAAGAGATGAACTGCCACAGTTAATAACTAATACGTTCATTTTCTTTCTCCTTTTATCTCCTGAATTTGATAAATATTTGAAAATCCCTTAATAACACAAAGGGATGCATAACACATCCCTTTGTCATTTACTTTATTATAATACTATTTCTTTAATATGCTCTACCCCAGTATACCATTTTCTTGGCAGGTTTTCCACAGCATACACATTTATCGGAAAGCTGTTCCTGGTTGAAAGGCATACAACGGCTTGTTACCGCAAGATTTTCTTTAATCTTTTCTTCACAGGCTAATTCTTCACACCACATAGCCTTTACGAAACCGCTCTTTTCATCGAAGGTCTTGGTGAATTCGTCCCAGTCTCTTGCAACATAGGTATGTTCTTCAAGATGTGCCTTTGCTCTGTTAAACATATCCTGCTGAATCTGAGGAAGAAGCTCTGCAAGCTTTGTGCTGAGTTCATCCAACTTAACTTCAAGCTTTTCACGGGTATCTCTTCTGCAGATGATGCAAACGCCGTTTTCGATATCTCTGGGTCCGATTTCCACTCTTACGGGAATACCGCGCATTTCCTGTTCGCTGTATTTAAATCCGGGTGACTTGTCGGAATCATCTACTTTTACTCTGAAGCCGGCTTTAATTAATTCGCTCTTAACTTCATATGACTTATCAAGAACGCCTTCCTTCTTCTGCTGAATAGGAATAACCATTACCTGAGTAGGAGCAATTGCAGGAGGAAGAACAAGACCTGAATCATCACCGTGAACCATAATGATTGCACCGATAATACGGGTTGAAAGACCCCATGAAGTCTGATGAACATAGGAAAGTTTATTTTCTTTGTCTGTGTACTGAATGCCGAATGCTTCAGCGAAGCCTGTTCCGAAGTTATGAGAGGTTCCCGACTGAAGAGCCTTACCGTCATGCATAAGTGCTTCAATTGTATAAGTGGCATTGGCACCCGCAAATTTTTCTTTGTCGGTCTTACGTCCCTTAACTACGGGAATAGCGAGAACTTCTTCACAGAAATCCGCATATACGTTTAACATCTGCTCTGTTCTTTCAACTGCTTCCTCTTCGGTTGCATGAGCAGTATGTCCTTCCTGCCATAAGAATTCTCTTGAACGAAGGAACGGTCTTGTTTCCTTTTCCCAACGAACTACTGAACACCACTGGTTATAAACCTTGGGAAGGTCTCTGT
>JAKSRT010000060.1 GCA_024403485.1 Lachnospiraceae bacterium | reverse complement strand
TTAAATCCGGTTGAATATACAATAGAGGACAGCATAAGTCTTGGAGCGCCCACAAGGGCAGGATATACCTTCGCAGGCTGGTACTTAGACAGTAGATTCACCCCATCGAGACAAGTGACAGAAATTCAGGCGGGTTCAACAGGAAATAAAGTGTTATATGCTAAATGGATAAAGGAATAGTATTTGACATTTCTTTTTTATATAGCTATAATCACCCTTAGCTGTGAAGATGCGTAAGTAGTAGTTACAGAAACTTACAGAGAGTTGTGCCGAGGCTGTGAGCACAATAGGGAATGTGACTATGAATTTCAACATTGGAGCGTTTTACGAAAACACTTTGTGATTAAGTAAATGTATTTGCTGCATTAAAGCATATTAAGTGCGAGTTTTTACTCGAACATGGGTGGTACCGCGATAATAATCGTCCCGTGGCAGAATTTGCCACGGGATATTTTTTTAGGAGGAAATATGGCTGATTTAAATGAATTAAGCGAAAAACTGTCCGGAATAAGACAGGAAATCAAAGATGAGCTTCTTAAAATTGAGAACTCAAAGCATGCTTTTGAGTATCGTAAGAGCATCATGGACTCAAAGACCGGTAAAATCGGTAGTCTTATGCGAGAAATGGGAAAGGTTCCCAATGAAATGAAGGCTGAATACGGTAAGAAGGTTAATGAGATTCGTACCTGGGCTCAGGAACAGTTTGACGAACTTGAAACCAAGTTAAAAGAAGCTGAAATGAACTTAAGATACGAAAGTGAAAAGATTGATGTTACCATGCCTGCCAAGATGCAGAAGAGAGGTAACCTCCATCCCAATACGATGGTTAGAAATCAGCTTGTTGATATATTTGGTTCCATGGGATTTGAGATTTATGAAGGTAAAGAAATCGAGACCGATTACTATAACTTCACAGCATTAAACATTCCTCAGGACCATCCTGCAAGAGATATGCAGGATACATTCTACTTAAGTCCCGAATTCTTGCTTAGAACTCAGACTTCCTCAGGTCAGGTTCATGTTATGGAAGAACAGGAACCGCCGATTAAGATTATTTCTCCCGGTAAGGTTTTCCGTTCGGATGATGATGCAACTCATTCACCCATGTTCTCGCAGATGGAAGGCCTTGTAGTTGACAAAGGAATTACACTTTGCGACCTTCAGGGACTTTTAAATGCCTTTGTTGAAAGAATTTTTGGTGAAAGCACAAAGACAAGATTTCGTCCGTCTTACTTCCCTTTTACAGAACCTTCTGTTGAAGTTGACGTAAGCTGTTTCCAGTGTAAGGGATGCGGATGTAAGCTTTGTAAGGGAACCGGTTGGATAGAGGTTCTTGGTGCAGGTGTTGTAAACAAGAAGGTTTTAGACGGCTGCGGAATTGACAGCAATGTATACAGCGGTATCGCATTCGGTATCGGTATAGACCGTATTGCAATGCTTAAATATGGTATTAATAACATTAAATTATTATTCGAATCTGATTTAAGAGTTCTTGATCAGATTGATGACTAAAGAAAGGAGAAAGAAAAATGTTAGTACTTTTAAGCTGGTTAAAAGATTATGTAGATATTGATGTAACCCCTGATGTACTGGAAGAAAAACTTTTCTCCTGCGGATTTGAGGTTGAAGAAAAATATCAGGTTGGTAAGGATATTTCAAAGGTTGTTGTCGGTGAGGTAAAGACTTGTGAAGACATTCCCGATACTCACCTTCATTTATGTACGGTAGATGCCGGTGAAAACGGTATTCTTCAGATTTGCTGTGGTGCTGATAATGTAAAAGCAGGCGGTAAGTATCCTCTTGCTTTGGTTGGAGCGACCGTATATGCAACCGCAAAAGACCATAAGACCGTAGAAGGCCTTATGACAATCGGAGCAGGAAAGTTAAGAGGTTACGATTCTTTCGGAATGCTTTGTTCCGGTGTTGAAATCGGTGTTACCGGCGATATGTTTGAAGGCGGTGACTATAACGGACTTCTTGTTCTTCCCAATGATGCTGTTCCCGGTGAAGATGTAAAGCCTATTGTTGGTCTTGATGACTGGATTTTTGATGTTTCAATTACGGCCAACAGACCTGACTGTCAGAGTATTTTCGGTATTGCAAGAGAAGTGGCTGCAGTATTGAAGAAGCCTGTTAAAGAGCCTGATTTATCATACAGCGAAACAGGTGTAACAAAGGATTTTAAGGTAACTGTGGAAGCTCCCGACCTTTGCCCCCGTTATTCCTGCCATTATGTTTATGATGTAGAAATTAAGCAGTCACCTCTTTGGATGAGAAGACGTCTTACTTTAGTAGGATGCTCCGCAATTTCCAATATGGTTGATATTACAAACTATGTATTAAAAGAAATCGGTCAGCCTATGCATGCTTTCGATGAGAACTATCTTGAAGGCAATGCAATCAATGTAAGACGCGCAGCAGACGGTGAAAAGATTGTTACCCTTGATGAAAAGGAATTCACACTTAACAATAACAACCTTGTTATTTGTGACGGCGTTAAGCCTGTTGCTTTGGCAGGTATCATGGGCGGCCTTAACTCGGAAATTCTTGACACCACAACAGCAGTAATGTTTGAATCAGCCAAGTTTGCGAGAGAAAATATTCGCAAGAGCTCAAGCGCTCTTGGTCAGGTTTCCGATGCCAGCGCAAGATATGCAAAGGGCGTTGATGAATATTCCTGCAACATGGCACTTAAGAGAGCACTTCACCTGGTTGAAGAACTTGGCTGCGGTAAGGTTTCATCCACTCACTTTGATGTAAACACAGGCAATTCCATCGAACCTTCTGAACTTAAGGTACTTGTAAGTCAGGTTAACGGTGTTCTTGGTATCACTGTTCCCAACGAAGATATTTTAAGTATTCTTTCATATCTTAATTTCCAGCCGGTTATTAACGGCGATGAGCTTACGATTCAAATTCCTGCTTACAGAAGCGATATGGAATCATACCAGGATGTAGCCGAGGAAGTAATTCGTATGTACGGTTACGATAAGATTGTACCTACGTTTATGCCTACAGCTCAGGTTACTGCCGGTGGTTACAACCTTCAGCAGAAGACTGAACTCAAGATAAAAAGAGACTTATGTGCAGCCGGTGCTTTTGAAGGCGTTCATTATTCGTTCTTCTCACCTTCGGACCTTGATATGATTAAGCTTCCCGAAGATGCACCCGAAAGAAAAGCAATTAAGCTTATTAATCCTATTAATATAGATCTTTCTCTTATGAGAACAACCCTTGCGCCTCAGATGATTAAGGCTATTGCAAATAATCAGAAGAAGGGTATCCTTGAAGGTCGTGTATTTGAAATGGGATCAAAGTTTATTCCAAAGTCACTTCCTTTGACCGAGTACCCTGATGAAAGAGAAACAATCTGTATCGGTGTATGGGGCAACAACGAAGACTTTTATTCAATAAAGGGTCTTGTTGATGCTGTGGCAAAGTCACTTGACATTTCTTTTGACTACGATGTAACTGAAAAAACTTTCCTTCATCCTTACAGAACCGCAAAGGTTCTCTGTGATGGTGTTGAAATCGGTTATGTAGGTCAGCTTCGTTATGAAATCATTGATGAACTTGACATGAGAGTTAATTCTTATGTGGCAGAAATTGACTTAAGACTTCTTACAGGATATTACGGAAAGAGCAGAAAGTTCACTATTTTGCCTAAGTTCCTTGAAGAAAAGCGAGATCTCTGCTTCGTAATGAAGAAGTCGGTAACCAATGCGCAGATTGAGAAGACAATCAAAGAGACCTGTGATTATATTACTAAGGTTGAACTTTTCGATGTATACGAGGGAATTCAGCTCGGGTTAGATAAAAAGAGTATGGCGTATTCTGTAGTATTTACCCCCAGGGATGAAGAATTTACCGCTGCATTTATCGACGGTGAAGTTGAAAAGAACCTTAGCGTTCTTAAGGAGAAATATGATGTTACATTAAGAGCGTAGCATTACTTGACAATTTGTAGTAAAATATAAATGTTGTTTACCAAAGTGGCATGAAATTATTTTCATGCCACGTGGTGCGTTTAGAGATTTTGATTTTGAGAGGGATTAATTATGGAAGTTAAAAACTGTTGGGAAAAATATTCTGTTAAACAGTTGAGAGAGCTGGAAGTTTTCTGTAAAGACTACAGAGACTTTCTTGATAACGGAAAAACGGAAAGAGAATGCGTAAATGCTATCGTAAATCTTTGCGAAAAGAGCGGCTATGTCGAACTTGAAAAAGTAATCAGCGAAGGCAAAGAGATTAAAAAGGGTGACAAGATATACGCGGTAAATATGAATAAAGCTATTATGCTTTTTAACATTGGTGAGGAGCCCATCGAAAACGGCATGAATATTCTCGGAGCACATATCGATTCTCCCAGAATGGATGTTAAATCAAATCCTTTATACGAGGATTCCGATATTGCTTATCTCGATACCCATTATTATGGTGGCGTTAAGAAGTATCAGTGGGTTGCAATTCCCCTTTCTCTTCACGGAGTTGTTGTTAAAAAGGACGGAACTACAATTGAAATGGCAATCGGTGAGGAAGAAGATGATCCCGTTTTCTTTGTATCCGATTTATTAATTCACCTTGCACAGGATCAGATGGAAAAGAAGGCTTCAAAGGTTATCGAAGGTGAAGCTTTGGATATTATCGTAGGCAACAAGCCCCTTGTAGTTAAGGCTAAAAAGGGCGAAGAGGCAAAGAAAGAAAAGGATCCCGTAAAAGCTATGGTTCTTAAGATTCTTAAGGACGATTACGATATGGATGAAGATGATTTTCTTTCGGCAGAGCTTGAAGTTGTTCCTGCAGGAAAGGCAAGAGAAGCAGGCTTTGATAAGAGTATGATTTTGGCTTATGGTCAGGATGACAGAGTTTGCGCTTTTTCTTCGCTTTTTGCAATGCTTCAGGTTCCGGATGTTAAGAGAACATCCTGCTGCATACTTGTTGACAAAGAAGAAATCGGATCAGTCGGTGCAACCGGCATGACTTCAATGTACTTTGAAAATGTGATGCGTGAATTACTTGAGCTTATGGGTGGTTCAAACGAACTTAAATTGCACAGATGTCTGGCTAATTCAACAATGCTCAGCTCTGATGTAAATGCTGCTTTCGATCCCTCATATGCAAGCGCATTTGAAAAGAAGAATACATCATTTATGGGCTCCGGTATGGTATTCAGCAAATTTACCGGTTCTCGCGGTAAATCCGGCTCTAATGATGCCAATGCCGAATATATCGCATATATTCGTAAAATCATGGATGATGAAAATGTTTCATTCCAGATTGCAGAGCTTGGTAAGGTTGATGTCGGCGGCGGCGGAACAATTGCTTATATTATGGCCAAGTATGGTATGAACGTAATTGATGCCGGTGTGGCAGTACTTAATATGCATGCACCTTATGAAGCAACCAGCAAGGCTGATGTTTATGAATCAATGAGAGGATATGTTGCATTTCTGAATGCTCCGGGAATGTAATCCTGAAAATAAATAGAAAGTATTATCATGGAAGCTTTACTAAAGAAAGATTATTATTTTGATTTGCCCGAAGAATTAATAGCCCAGGACCCTTTAGGGGACCGGGCTTCTTCGCGTTTAATGGTACTTGATAAAAATACCGGTGAATATGAGCATAAACACTTCAGAGATATTAAATCATATCTTAGAGAGGGCGATTGCCTTGTTTTGAATAATACAAAGGTTATTCCCGCAAGATTATTTGGAACGAGAAAAGATACCGGAGCCACGATAGAGGTTCTTTTGCTCAAAAGACGTGATAAGAATGTATGGGAAACTCTGGTTAAACCCGGAAAAAAAGCGAGAATCGGGCAGGAAATTATTTTTGGAGACGGTTTGCTTTCCTGCAAAGTTATCGGCATAGAAGAGGAAGGTAACAGAATAATAGAGTTTAGTTATGAAGGTATTTTTGAAGAAATACTTGATAAGCTCGGAGAAATGCCGCTCCCACCTTATATTACACATAAGCTTGAGGATAAAAACCGCTATCAGACAGTATATGCTAAATTTGAAGGATCTGCGGCGGCACCGACGGCGGGACTTCATTTTACCAATGAACTTTTGGATGAAATTCGCAAAATGGGAGTGAAGGTTGCTTTTGTGACACTGCATGTAGGGCTTGGAACCTTCAGACCTGTTAAAGAAGAAAATCTTTTGAACCATCATATGCATTCGGAGTGGTATCAGGTTACACCGGAGGCTGCTTCTATGATAAATGAGACAAAAGAAAAGGGCGGAAGAGTTATTTGTGTAGGTACAACAAGTTGTCGTACGATAGAGAGTGCGGCTGATGAGAATGGAAAAGTTATTGCCGGGGCAAAGGATACAGAAATATTTATATATCCCGGTTACAAATTTAAGGTTCTTGATTGTTTGATTACTAACTTTCACTTGCCTGAGTCAACACTTATTATGCTGGTGTCTGCTTTGGCCGGACGTGAGAATGTTTTAGCGGCTTATAATGAAGCTGTTAAAGAAAAATACAGATTCTTCAGTTTCGGTGATGCCATGTTTGTTCATGATTAAGGAATTATGCGTAATTTATTATGAGAAAAAATAAAAAGAAAAACACTAACGAACTGAATAGTGAATTCGTAAAAGAAACTCAAGAGACGTTGCAGGATGAAATCTTGGAAACAGAAGAAACAGAGGAATCATCAGAAGATGATTTTGATATCGTTATTTCCGACGATGAGTTTAAAAATGATGATAAAGTGAGTGATATTGAAGAAGACTCTGACAGCGAAGGTGACTTTGAAGAAGACTCTGATGCTTCACATGATGAATCAGCACAAGAAAAAGATTTAGAAGAAAAACCTAAAGCTAAAATCAATATTGTTAAGTCACTTATCGCCGGTGTAGAGAAATTTGTTCTTTTTTCGCTTTTGTTGCTATATCTTGAGTCCGTTTTTCACGTCTGGACGTTTTTGGGAGTTGAATCTGCTTTTTTTGTGAAACTTGCCATGTGCCTTCCTACAGCAGCTTTCTTGTCGCTTTTCTGCTGCTTCTTTAAACCGACTGTAAATAAGGTTATTTGCTGGGTGGAAACCGGAATTATTATGGTTTACTACGTTGTAAATATTGTATATAAATCGATTTTTAAGGTGTTCTTAAGCACGGCGTTTATTAACAAAAACAATGTAAAAGTAGCTCAATATTATCGTGAAACCTTAGAAGGACTTAAGGATAACTGGTATATGCTTATTCTTGTGATTGTTATACCTGCTGCTGTTTTGATAGTGTTAAACAGGTTAATGGTATACAGATACAAAAGAGTGGCATTAAGACATTTCTTTGTTCCGATTACAATTCTTGCATGCACAATTGTAATTGAAGGCTTTTTGATTAATGCAATGGGTCAGGGGGAGAATTCTCCTTATGCTTTGTGTGTAGGGGAAAATGAGGTGGAAGCTTCATTTGAAAAGCTCGGAGTTCTTGCCACTGCAGAGGTGGAAATAAAGAATAGATTGTTTCCGGACAGTATCCATGAGGATGAAGATGAGCTTTCGGATGTTTGGGTCTATAATCCGGAAGACAGTCTGCAACAGATTGGAGAAAATACTGACGGTTCCGGCGGTGAAGGCGAGGATGTTATTGACGAGAACGGTAACTTGCCGGAGGGTAATGCTGAACCGGAAGTTCCCGATGAACCGGAGCCTGAACCGGAACCGGAGATTGATCGTTCACCCAATATGTTTGACATAGATTTCGTTTCTTTGGCGGAAAACGAGCCTAATGAAATGGTAGCCGGAATTCATAATTATATGTCCACACTTGTGCCCACAAACAAAAATGAATATACGGGAATGTTTAAGGGATATAATCTTATATTCCTCACTGCAGAAGGATTTTCATCGATTGCAGTTGATGAAGAACTCACTCCTACACTCTATAAGCTTACTCATGAAGGCTTTGTATTTACGAATTTTTATAATCCAAGAACCGGCGGTTCGACTTCGGATGGAGAATTTGTATGTAATACCAGTTTGTATCCTATGCTTGGCGGAGCAACTAATTTTAAAACCGTAGGTCAGAATGCAATGCCATTTTCTATAGGCAATTATTTTAACAGAGATTATGGTATAACCAGCAGAGCATACCACAATAATGACTTCCAGTATTACGGAAGAGATATAAGCTATCCTTCCATGGGATATTATTATCAGGGTGTAGGCAATGGCCTTGAAATTGAAAAACATTGGCCTGCGTCGGATAAGCAGATGTTTGAGGCAACCCTTCCCGAGTATGTGGATGATGACATATTTATGGTTTACTACATGACTGTAAGCGGCCATTTGAATTACAACTTTGCCGGAAACTGGTGTTCAAAACAACACAGGGAAGAGGTTCAGGACCTTGAGCTGTCGGAACCTTGCCAGGCATATCTTGCTTGCCAGATGGAATTAGACAGAGGTCTTGAGTCGCTTATTAATACACTGGAAGAAAAAGGTATAGCAGACAGAACCGTTATTTGTTTTACAGGAGATCATTGGCCCTATGGACTGGAGAATGAAGAATTTTCAGAACTTCTTGGTCATGATGTTGAGGAAACCTTTGAACTTTACAAATCGAATCTGATTTTGTGGAGTGCTTCGATTGAGGAGCCTATAGTTATTGACAAAGCTTGCTGCAGCATGGATATTCAGCCGACTCTCTTAAATCTTTTCGGCTTTGATTTTGATTCAAGATTATATATGGGACAGGATATTCTTTCGGACAATGAGGGCTATGCTCCTATGTGGGATCGTTCAATTGTAACCGATACACTTATGTATGATCGAAAGGCAGATACGGTTTTGTATTTTGATGAAAACAGGGAACTCACAGAGGAAGCTCCCGAGGGTTTGCCTGAAGATTATCTTGAAAATCTTAAAAAGAAGCTAAATGCCAAGAGAAAATATTCCGAACGAATAATGATTTACGATTATTATAAGTACATTGCGGATTATCTTGGAATAGAATATGCTCCCGTTGAGCAGAACTACATCCCGGACTATTCGCGATTCCAGAAGAAGCAGGGTTAAATTTGCTCTTTACTTAACGGAACTGTTTTTGTAATATAAAGTTGTATGGTAAATGTACGATAATAATGTACTAATCCTGAAGGGAAGTTTACGTATGGAAGAAAAAAGAAGAAATAAACGAACTGAATTATTATCCAAGCTGGTGCTTAAAAGACTTGACGGTTCAGGCGTTGAAGAAGTAGGTATCGAAGTTAATGATGTGTCAAAGACCGGCGTAGGTTTCTGTGCAACCAAGCCTTTAACAATAGGTGCGGTATATGAAGCATACTTGACGATTTGGACAAAAGAAGTACTTCATGCATTTATTGAAATTGTAAGAATCGAAAAGCAGGGTGACAAATTTTGCT
Source organism: Lachnospiraceae bacterium (assembly GCA_024403485.1). Taxonomy (GTDB): domain Bacteria; phylum Bacillota; class Clostridia; order Lachnospirales; family Lachnospiraceae; genus UBA1258. Next base: position 4,231 of record JAKSRT010000060.1, on the reverse strand, counting down.
ACGGTGGTATTTTCATAGGAATGCCTGAGATGGATTCAGCAAGAATCGAAGTATATCAGACTGTGGAAGATGAAACCGGAAGATAAAATAATTTAATAGCTCAATATGAGAGGCTGAGGAAAATAAGCATTTATTTTCTTCAGCTTTTTTTGATTCAAAATATAGTTTTGCAAAGATTTGGCTGTTTTTGGTTAATATGTAAACCAATACAGCGTTTTGTGATAATTATTTGTAAAAATTTCACAAATATGTTGAATGTTGTCAGAATTTTTAGTAAACTAACTCTATGAGCGAGATTTATGGAACAATAATTGAGAAGGGACATAAAGTTATCGCCAAAACAATGTATTTTGGAGGATTTTACAGATGAATGTTTACACAACTGACAAAATCCGTAACGTGGTTCTTTTAGGACACGGCGGATGCGGTAAGACCAGTCTTGCAGAAGCAATGGCTTACCTGGCAGGATTAACTTCCCGTATGGGAAAAGTCGGTGACGGAAATACTATTTCCGACTTTGGTAAGGAGGAACAGAAGAGATTATTTTCAATCAATACTTCTTTGATTTCTCTCGAGTGGGAAGGTGTAAAGATTAATCTTTTGGATACACCCGGTTATTTTGATTTTGTGGGTGAGGTAGAAGAAGCGGTTGCGGCAGCTGATGCAGCTATTATTGTTGTCTCTGGTAAAGCAGGCTTTGAAGTAGGTACTGAAAAAGCATGGGATCTTTGTGAAAAGTATAAACTTCCCAGAATGGTATTTGTTACGGATATGGATGTGGATAATGCTTCTTTTAAGAATGTACTTGAGACAATGACAGAAAAGTACGGAAAGAGAATGGCTCCTTTTCATTTGCCTATTCGTGAGAATGAAAAACTTATCGGATATGTTAATGTTATTTCCGAAACAGCTCAAAAATGGCAGGCAAAAGACACTGTTGAAATTCCTGTTCCCGAATACTCTAAACCTAACCTTGAACAGTATCGTGAAACATTGATGGAAACTGTGGCTGAAACCAGTGAAGATTTCATGGAAAGATATTTTGCCGGTGAAACCTTCTCAGAGGCAGAAATTCGTGCTGCGTTAAGAACAAATATAATTGATTCATCGGTTGTTCCAATGACAATGGGCTCAAGTGTTTTGTGTTACGGCGTTTACACATTACTTGATGATATTGTTAAATATCTTCCCAGCCCTGAAAATTGTAAGAGAGCAGGTGTTTCACTTAAAACAAATGATGTATTTGTTGCAGATTACGATTTCTCGAAGGCAAAGTCTGCATTTATATTTAAAACAATTGTAGATCCGTTTATCGGTAAATATTCACTTATTAAGGTTTGCTCAGGCGTATTTAAGCCCGATGATATGATTTACAATGTTGATAAGGATATTGAAGAAAAGGTCAGCAAACTTTATACCCTGCAGGGTAATAAACCTGTAGAAGTATCAGAACTCCATGCGGGGGACATCGGAGCCATACCCAAACTTTCATCGGCCAGAACAGGTAACTCACTGTCTACAAAAGCCAATGTCATTAAATATGGTATGTTTGATATATCAAAGCCCTATACGTATATGAGATATAAGCCTGTTAATAAGGGCGACGTAGATAAGATTTCCCAGGCGCTTCAGAAGATGATGCATGAAGATTTAACATTAAAGAATATAAACGATTCCGAAAACGGTCAGATGCTTCTTTATGCGATGGGTGATATGGCTCTTGATGTTGCGGTATCAAGACTCAAGAATGAATACAAGGTAGAAATAACGCTTGAAAAACCCAAGGTAGCATTCAGAGAAACAATTAAGAAAAAATCTGACGTAGAATATAAATATAAGAAACAGTCAGGCGGACATGGTCAGTACGGACATGTAAAAATGCGCTTTGAACCCAATGACGATATAACTGTTCCGTATGTATTCGAAGAAGAAGTCGTTGGAGGCGCTGTTCCAAAGAATTTCTTCCCCGCAGTTGAAAAAGGATTACAGGAATCCGTCGTAAGAGGACCTTTGGCAGCATATCCGGTTGTGGGTGTGAAAGCTACATTATACGATGGTTCATATCATCCTGTTGATTCTTCGGAAATGGCATTTAAAACTGCTTCAAGCCAGGCATTCAAGAAAGGCTTCATGGAAGCAGGTCCGGTCTTATTGGAGCCTATTGCAAGCCTTAAGGTTAATGTTCCGGATTCTTACACCGGAGATATTATGGGCGATCTTAATAAGAGAAGAGGCCGTGTTCTTGGAATGAATCCCGCGGCAGGCGGTCGTACAATAATAGAAGCCAGCGTTCCTATGATGAGTCTTCACGGATATTGTACGGATTTACGTTCCATGACCGGCGGACGCGGAGAATACGAATACGAGTTTGAACGTTATGATCAGGCTCCTTCGGATATTCAGGAAGCTCAGGTTAAGGAAAGAGCATCCAAGGTTGCTGAAAGCAATGTGGAATAGTGAATATTTTTGGTGATTGAAAATGACTGATTTACAAAGAAATGCACTACTGGAGGCAGGAGTTGAAATTGATGAAGCTCTTGAACGGTGCATGAACAATGAAAACTTATATTTCAGGTGTCTGTCTAAATTTATTGAGGATACTAATTATGATAAGCTGATTCAAGCGATAGAATCCGGTGATGCCGGGACGGCTTTTGAAGCATCCCATGGATTAAAAGGTGTTTGCCTAAATCTTGGACTCAGTGCATTGTGCATTCCGGTGAGTGAGATTGTGGAAGTGTTCAGAAACGGAAGCTTGGACTACAGACCTGAAAATTTCGAGGCATTAAAAATCGGTTATGAACGAACAATAAATACATTAAAAAACATTCTGTAAGTTATTATCTGTACGTATTTTTAGGATTCCCTCCAAAATGTTGAGGGGAATCCTTTTTTTGTTTTGACGATTATTTGAAAAGTTTTTGTTTTAAGTTAATTATTTGAAAGGTTATCAATACAAAATATTGTGATTGCTACTTGTTTTTATTCCAATATATAGTAAAATGAAATACGTAAAATGCTAATATTAGGTGGATAATGAGCTAAAATGCTTGAAATTAATGGCATCAGGTTTAGAACGGAAGAAGAATACAGGGCTGCGCTTAAGGATCAAACAATAATCGATAACTTAAAAGCAGTTAATGATATAAATACAAAAGCCGGCATTATAGGTATATACAGCAGTCTTCAAAATGTTAAATTTCATTCTGTCATCGGACGAAATTTTGATGATGAGATTTTTGAATTATATCAAAAATGTAAAAGGGGAGAGTTTGAAGAAACTATACCTACAGGGGTTAAGGAAAAACGCAAAAAAACCGATAAAAAGATTAAGGTAGATACTATCCGTAGGGAGACTGAATCCGATAGATATGCCAAAAAGGATTTTGGCAAGAAAAAGTTGAACAAAACGGATAATAAAACAGCAAATAGTGAGGTCATGGATGAGTTAACTCTACAGGCTGTTAAGAGGGAAATTAGAAGGCAAAATCGTAAACGATCATTGCTTGTAATTTTCCTTGTTATTGTATCATTAGGTTGCATAGGATATTTTGCAAAATATATGCTTGATGCAAAAGAGGCAGAGAGTAGTGCTCAGGAATGGGCGGCATTAAAGGATTCATCGGTTGCAGAATTCTTATCTGTCGAGCAGGTACTAAAAAAGGATTACTCTGAAGAAATAGTAATTCCGGAACTTCTTGACGAATACAAAGCTTTATATAACAAAAATAAAAGTTTGATAGGCTGGATAAAAATCGAAGGAACAAAGATTGATTATCCTGTCATGCAAACTGTAAATAACGATTATTATCTTAAACACAATTTTGACCAAAAGGAAGATGCAAACGGCTGCATTTTTTTGGATACAAATTGCGATATCATTTTAGGAAATACGAACTACATAATATACGGTCACCACATGAATTCCGGCAAAATGTTCGGAAGTCTGGTTAAGTACGGAAATAAAGATTTTTACGAAAAGCATAAATATATAAATTTTGACACCATATACGAAAAAGGCACTTATGAAGTAATGTATGTTTTTAGATCACATATATACAGTGCCGATGAGATTACTTTTAAGTATTACCAGTTTATAGATGCCAATTCGGCTTATGAATTTGATTCTGCAATGGAAGAAATGGCATCCATGAGTTTGTATGATACAGGAGTAACCGCACACTTTGGTGACAGGTTGATTACATTATCAACATGTGATTAACAGGAGGCC
>JAKSRT010000006.1 GCA_024403485.1 Lachnospiraceae bacterium | reverse complement strand
TTTCATGAAACGCCTGATAAAGACTAGTATATTGCTTATTTTGTATTGATTCATTTCTTGTTGCTATAACTAATACTGGATTTATAAGTAAACATTCAGCAATCATCCCTAATGAGCTTGAAATAAAATAGTTACTTTTTATAAGCCTTTACATGAAAATGCTATGCCACTATACGAGAATCAAGAATATGAGCATGCCAAAATAGAATTTGAAAAGATTTCATCATATAGGGATTCGAGGCGAAAGATTCAGGAATGTATTGATGGTATTAATGAAACAACATATTTATATGCAATTGAATTGTTGGAAAATGGTGAATATGATAAAGCAGAGGATATATTTAAATCATTAGATTCATATAAAGAATCAGCAGAGAAGGTAATTGAATGTGAGAATTCCGAAGAATACGATAGAGCAATGCAATATCTTTCAGAAGGTTCTTTTGATGTGGCCAAAGATATTTTTGTGAAATTGGAAGCATTTCGTGACAGTGCAGAAAAAGTACAAGAATGGAGCAATGTAGTTAAATATTATACGGCGGAGAACTACTGGAAAACTGGATACTATCAGGAAGCTTTGAACATATTTTCTTCATTAGGTTCTTTTTATGATTCAGAAGACAGGTACAATGAATGTTTTGAAGATTTAAAAGATTATAGTGAAGTTATTACTATCTTACGCTCATATTCCGATGAAAGTGATTATACAGTTGCATTTAAGGATCTTAATTGGAAATTATTAGAGAAAAATGGGAATACTGCTACACTCATATGTTTAGATTATACATACGGATTTCATTGGGAAGAGACTACATCACAATATGATTTTATGATAAGACAATTTCGACGCTATTTTAACGAAAATGAAATTAAACATGTAAAAAAAATCAGTTTACCTAGTAGAGACATGTTGGAAGACAGTCGGCCATTCGATGATGATAGCGTCCTAAGTATAGACCATTTTAGGACCATTAATATTGATGGATATATAGAAAAAAGGCATAAATCTTCAGAGGATTGGTGGTACATTAGACCGGTTATAGAGGTGTCTTTAAATTAGGATTATGTATAAGATGAGTTTATTCATAATACGATAGTGGTATTTGCTGATAGCGGAAAGTTTGAATAGAATCATTCCTTAAAGGTTAGTTAGATAAACAAAACATATATATATCGATTTGTTTCTAAAGAAAGGATGTAACATAGTATGATAACAATTATAGGTACTATGTTGTGAAAATATAATGCTTATAAATAATATTGATTTAGATAAGTTTAAAAATCGTATACAAGAATCTGAACTTTTCTCAAGAAAGTTTGGTACTTTTGCAAAATCAGATTATGAAATATTGATGTTTACAATCTTTATGGATTCTCAAAGCGAGAACATTAGAGATTACGATATTAGTGTAGCATTGGGCATTCCTGAAAGTAAAGTAAGAAACTTAAGGATTAAATCGCAACTGTTGTATCCTCGTGAAATAAATTGGGTGAATGAATTGAATAATGCTATAAGTCATGGGTATTATGACCCCAGTATAGGCACGATTACTATCACAATAGAAAATCCGAGTGTACAAAGCTTATTAAAAAACAAGGTTGAAGAGAATTATGGCGTTGTGGGTCTAACATTAAATAATAAGCAATTAGTTCTTCCAGTTGAGAGTTTTCTATTACTTGCAGCTTTATCAGAAGAAAACTCGGACTATGTATTAAAAGAATTGAATAAACTGTTGATACGTGAAACTAAAAGTAAAGCTCAAATCGAAAAAAAATCATTTAAGAATAGGTATCTAAAGAATGTGCCGGATGTAGTAAGTTTTGTTAGCAATGCAATGCAAATTTATAGTATTGGGAAACCAATAGTTCAGGCTATTATTAGTATTATTCAATAATAATTGTAATCTACGAAACATAAGTTCTCATTTAATTGAATATTAAAAAATGCTAGTATTGTTCGTACCTATATAATAATTCATAAAGAAGAAATTCCATTAGCAAAAAGAAGTAATGAGTTTTTTACATTAAAAAGCATATTTAAATTATAGAAAGGAATGATGCTCATCCTTTTTAATTTTGTGTTAAAGATAGGCCGCTTCCTCACATGAGTGATTTGGTCAACACTTTTTTCACTCCAGCAATCTAGTGAGTTTTATGTGTGACTGATAGGAACACTTTGTTATCGCAGCTTATGTGTGCGGCCTTTTTATTATTCTACGGTAGTGAAGGTTCTATCTGACACATTGAAGAGTGGTAAGCTCTCTGAAGGATTCAAGATCTTCAGCATCTTGGCTCAATTGTATTTATAACAGAAGCGACTCTGTTATCCGCGCTCGAACCTTTGGAGGACCAAGCTATCACCCTTTCCGTTTTGTCTCTGGAACGGAGAGTTCTTCTGGATATTTGACCAGTCGTTCTGAAAGCATACTAGAAGGGGCGTCCTGTCTGCACAGGCTGTAGATAAGTGGAGGGCCACCTTTGTGTCTCTGCCAGGATCAGGATGTTATCCAATAACACCCGTGTGTGGTCCAGTAATCAATGTTATGATTATCTATACTATAAATATGCGTTGTATAGGTGCAGGACTAAGAACATAATTATATAAAAAACAAAATACCGGTTTACCCGTTCATTTCATAAATCAAAGAGAATGCCGATGTAAATGCGGATAATAAAAGTTCTTGAGGGTTTGTCAAACTTGTTGAGGGGCAAACTCCGCAAGCGGACCCTTTCTTTATGACGAAGCTATTTCCAATATTCGCTCCAGCTGTTTTTCGTAGGAGAATTCTTTTTTTGCTTTGTTATACCCGTTGGCGGCGATTGCAGTTCTTTCGTCATCATGGGTCAGGTAATAATCTATCAAATCCGGGATTTGGCTTATACTTTCATAGTATACAAAATCTTCTCCGGGAACAAAGTGGTTCATAAAATCTGACTGGTAATTTGTCAAAACAAAGCCCCCGCAACCAAATAAGTCCATACAGCGAAGCGGGATTCCGCTATGGATGCTTCTGAGAGAAATATTTAAATTAATTTTTGCACATTTAATGGCATACGGAGCTTCTGAGTAGTAATCTATTTTGCCAAAGTTTTCTATTCCGGGGAGTTTGAAAGATTTATCCGGCGTAAATAAACGGACTTTCCAGGGAGAAGAGTATTTTTGCTCCCGCTGCTTGATTACGGTGTCAGACAACAATTGCATTATTTCCATTCGTTCCATAGCTGTTACTTTTCTGGCTAAAAAGTAGTTTGAAAAAGTCCATTCTACGGTTTCAAGTCCATCGCCATGGGCTGTTATCGGACAGGTTTTTTTCATACTTTCTACGATTTTGGGAGACTTAATTAATGTCGGCTCCAGTATATCCATTCCATAGATATTTTTCTGGGCTTCCATCAGACCGTTTAGGAAACCTTGTGTGTAATCATCCAAGTCGTCTAAGTGTCTGAAAAGATTTTGCTTTTTCTCGCTGTACATCGAACCGATAAATGTTACATCACTATCATACTTTTCATGATGTATATGGTCAGGGATGATATTGTCATAGTTTGTGACGGCAGCAGCCATTGGCATATAATATATGTTTTTGACTCCCAGACTGCGAAAATACTCGACTTCGGAAGAATCGAAGACAAAAATACGATTTGTATCATAGAATACCGTTTGCGAATAAAGCATTATATAAGGATTGTCATATATCCAGGATATATATTTTACCCGGCCGGCTTTGCAAGCCATGGCAACAACCGGGTAGTAGTTAAAACTAAAAACAAATTCCGGATTGCAGGACAATATTTTCTTTAGGAGCTGCTCTGTTATGGCAGCGCCCAAACGCATATCTGCATCTTCTTCGGTAATGTCAAAATACTCAACACCGTATCCCATGCTTTCAAGTGTCTGAATTAAATAATCATTACCAAAACTATTCCATTTTATAAAAAGAATTTTCTTTTTCATGTGAGAAGCATCCACCTTTATTGTTGGTACATTTATATTTTAATGAATGAGTTGTTCAATTACAAATATATTTATAGTAAATGGGTTGGTTTTATTTGACATTTTCGTAATAGGCATTATATTATTTTTCTATCCGATTCACATTCGATGAGTCGATTTTTCTTATTTCAATTATCAAATATTCTTTTTATTCCCATTACGGTGTTGAAGAATCTGCAGACTTTTGGAAAAGATGCAGGAAAAATGATATTAGGAGGTATTGCTTTATTTGAAGAGTTACAATGAACTTGACTTTACGGATGACTTTGTATTCTGTAAAGTACTTGAAAACAATCAGGATTTATGCAAAAAATTGCTCGAGATAATCCTTGAAAAGAAAATTACTAAAATTGTTTATGTACATAGGCAGGAGCCGATTGATCTGAATATTGCCGGAAGGGGAGTCAGACTGGATGTTTACATAGAAGATGATGAGAATACTGTGTATGATATTGAAATGCAAACCACTAAATTTAGGGATTTGCCGAGAAGAAGCCGATATTATCAGGGGATGATTGATGTAGGCTTGTTAAAAAAGGGTTCATCATTTAAAATATTAAATAAATCATATATTATTTTTATATGTATTGAACAGCCATTTAAAGGGGAAAATCGTCACAAATATGTTTTTCATACATATTGTGATGAAGATAAGAGGATACAGTTAGAAGATGGAGCAACTAAGATTTTCTTAACACCAAAGGGGAGCGCGGATGATATTTCCGAGGACCTTAAAGTATTTCTTGATTATCTTATTTGCCATATTCCGCAGGATGACTTTACTTCCCGGCTGGAAAGGGCTGTTTCGGAGACTCTGGATACAGATATTTGGAGGAATGAATATATGTTTCTTTATCAGAAATTTGAGGAAGAAAAAGAAGAAGCGAAGGAAGAGGCAAGAAAAGAAGGCAGAGCGGAAGGCAGAGCGGAAGGCAGAGCAGAAGGCTTGGCAGAAGGCGCACATGACGGCCGCATAAAAGCTATAGCATGCATCCTTCGAAACGGAACAAAAGAAGATGCAGTTAATCTTCTTAATGCTACCGAAGAAGAAATAGCAGAAGCCGGAAAAATATAATAATTATACATACCAAAGTTTGCATATTTGAAATTGAAACATTTAAAATCCGGTCCTTGGGCCGGATTTTTTTACTCTATAGGAAAGTTCTTCCTATAGAGTAAAAAAGCTCCGAAAGGATGCACACTCGCGCGGGAGGTAAAAAGTTTCCTTTGCAACCGCACTCGGTGCGAGCATCCACTGGGCAGATGATTTCTTGTGCAAAACGAAATAAAAAAACTGTTGACAGGATATTATAAATATAATAACATATGAACAGATGAACATATGTTAATAATGAAACCCGCCGTATTATGCATAGTGAGGATACACTGATGGATGAACACATAAATGATTTGGCAGAACTTTTTAAAGTATTCGGCGATCCGACAAGATTGAAAATTTTAAATGAACTTTTAGATGGAGAAAAGAATGTGAGCGAGCTTGGAGAGAAGCTTTCCATGAATCAATCGGCTATTTCGCATCAGCTTCGCCTTCTTAAGGCCAGTGATCTTGTGAAAGTTCGAAGAGACGGTAAATCCATGTTTTATTCCCTTGCGGATGACCATGTGAAATACATTTTTGAAATAGGAATGGAACACATCCTTGAAGAGGATTAGCATTCTGAATTAATTATGGGAAATGCCCAATAACAGGAGGAGTTTGTAATGAAAAGAACATTTATTTTGGAAGATCTTGATTGTGCACACTGCGCTGCAAAGATTCAGGAAGAAGTAGGAAAACTTGATGGCGTGTCAAACTGCGTTGTTACATTCCTTACCACAAAGATGGTATATGATGTGGAAGATGACAAGGACAAAGAAGTTGAAAAGAAGATGCGTGCTATCGTTAAGCAGATGGAGCCTGATGTAGAGGTTATCAGTAAGTAATTATATTGATTTATTACGGGGCAGATTATCTGCCCTGTATTTTTGAAAATTATGAGGGATTTGACTTCGGAAGAGGATTATTATGACAAAGAAATTAAAACGAATGATAAAAAGAATCATACTTGGGGCTGTGGTTGCATTAATAGCGGTTGTCGTTACAAAAATGACGGAGGGCTTCAGCTGGGGGAAATGGGCAAGCCTTGCCGCATTTATAGCAGCATACTTAATCCTTGCCTACGATGTCCTTAAAAAGGCCGGAGTAAACATTATTCACGGAAGAGTGTTTGATGAAAACTTCCTGATGACGGTTGCAACCTTTGGAGCATTCGGATGCGGTGAGTTTACCGAAGCAGTGGCTGTTATTCTTTTTTATCAGATTGGCGAAGCATTCCAGAGCTACGCTGTAAATATGTCGCGAAAAAGCATTAAATCACTTATGGATATTCGCCCTGATTTTGCCAGAATCAGCAGGGACGGTGAGGAAAAAGAAGTGGATCCGAGTGAGGTGGCAATCGGTGATATTATTATAGTTAAGCCCGGCGAGCGCATTCCTCTTGACGGTGTTGTAAAGTCCGGACAGTCCAGCGTAGATACTTCGGCAATTACGGGCGAAAGTCTTCCCAGAGATGTTGATGCAGGAACTTCGGTTGTATCCGGCTGCGTTAATTTGTCAGGTGTTATTACGGTAGAGGTTACTTCCGAATTTGCACAGTCAACGGTGTCAAAGGTTCTTACTCTTGTTGAAGAAGCCTCTTCAAAAAAAGCCCATGCAGAACAGTTTATAACAGTTTTTGCAAAGGTTTATACTCCCATTGTTGTAGGATGTGCAGTCCTTTTAATAATCGGCGGCTCGCTTATAACAGGTGATATCAGAGAATGGATATACCGTGGAATGACATTTCTGCTTATTTCCTGTCCCTGTGCGCTGGTAATAAGTATTCCGTTAAGCTTCTTTGGCGGAATCGGTGGCGCAGGCAAAAACGGTATACTTATTAAAGGCGGCAATTACATGGACGTTTTGGCCAGAATTGACACTTTGGTGCTTGATAAGACCGGAACAATTACCAAGGGCAATTTCGCCATTGGTGAAATTGAAGTGTCTGATGACTATAACGGCAGATATGGTGAGGGTGCCGGTGACAGACTTCTCAAATATGCGGCTATGTGTGAAAGCTATTCAACTCATCCGATAGCCGTATCGATTGTAAACAAATACGGAAAAGATATTGATAAAAATGCAGTTTCCGACATTAAAGAGATTGCGGGCAAAGGTGTTGAAGCAGTTATTGAAGGAAGAAAATACTGCGTAGGTAATTCCAAGCTTATGAAGGATGCTTTAAGTGAAGCGGACTACCCTGAAATAGAAAAATGTTCAGATGTATCAATGGGCGGAACACTTGTATATGTGGCCGAGGATGGCAAATATGCAGGTCATCTTCATATAATAGATGAAATAAAGGATGGAGCCGTTGAGGCCTTGAGGGAATGCCGAAAAGCCGGAGTAAATTCCATCATCATGTTAACAGGTGATAATGAAAAGACAGCCGAATCGGTAGCCGGAAAGGTTGGACTTGATAAATTCTTTGCTAATCTTTCACCTCTTGATAAGGTTACTGCTATTGAAGACATTCTTGAAAACAATAAAATCGGGAAGGTTGCTTTTGTGGGCGACGGAATTAACGATGCTCCTGTATTAACCAGAGCGGATATCGGTATTGCTATGGGAGCAATGGGATCTGATGCAGCAATCGAGGCAGCGGATATCGTAATAATGACGGATGAACTCTCAAAGATAACGGAAGCAAAACGGATTGCAAAGAAAACTCTTCGTATCGTAAAAGAAAACATCTGGCTGGCACTTGGAGTGAAGATTGGAGTCCTTGTTCTTGCCGCTTTCGGTATAGCTTCCATGTGGGCTGCAATTTTTGCCGATGTAGGTGTGGCTTTCCTTGCCATTATGAATGCGATGAGAGCTTTAAGAGCGAAATAACAAATATATAAGATATAAAGCAGGAGATGAAGTTTTTGCCGCATCTGCTGCTTTTTCTTATGGTGGAAAAAGAAAAAGGATTATTTTATAATTTGTTAAGAAAGTGGCCGGCCAAATTTATATTTTATTTATTGAAAAGGTTACAAATGGTGTTATATTCATTATAGAACAAAAACGACACTATATCAGGAGGTGTGGTTATGAATATTACTAAATTCACACAAAAATCCCAGGAGGCTGTTCAGGAGTGCCAAAAGATTGCACTTGAACACGGCAATCAGGAACTTGAGCAGGAACATTTGCTTGCCGCCCTTCTTAGAATAGAGGACAGCCTGATTCTTAATCTCATCGAAAAGATGGGGATTAACACCGAACATTTTATCGGAAGAGTAGATCAGGAAATCGGAAAGCGGACAAAAGTAAGCGGTGGTCAGCCTTATGTAGGCGATTATTTAAATAAAGCACTTACATTTGCGGAAGATGAAGCCAAGGCAATGGGCGACTCTTATGTATCGGTAGAGCACCTGTTTTTATCAATGCAAAAGAATGCAAGCCCCAATATGAAAAAACTGTTCGATGAATACGGTCTGACAACCGAACGTTTTTTGAAGGCACTTTCGGAAGTAAGAGGCAATCAGAGAGTTACTACGGATAATCCGGAAAGCACTTACGATACACTGAATAAGTACGGCCGTGACCTCGTTGAAGTTGCAAAAAATAACAAACTGGATCCCGTAATCGGAAGAGATTCGGAAATAAGAAATATAATTCAGATTCTTTCAAGAAAAACAAAGAATAATCCTGTTCTTATCGGCGAACCCGGTGTAGGTAAAACCGCGGTGGTTGAAGGCCTTGCTCAGAGAATTGTTGCCGGAGACGTGCCTACAAATCTCAAAGACAAAAGACTGTTTTCGCTGGATGTTGGATCACTTGTGGCCGGTGCAAAATATCGTGGTGAATTTGAAGAAAGACTTAAGGCCGTTCTTGAAGAAGTAAAGAAATCCGACGGTGAAATAATTCTTTTTATAGATGAACTTCATACTATCGTGGGAGCAGGTAAAACCGATGGCGCTCTTGATGCGGGAAATATGTTAAAGCCCATGCTGGCTCGTGGCGAACTTCACTGTATTGGTGCCACAACTCTTGACGAATACAGAGAATATATAGAAAAAGACCCTGCCCTTGAAAGAAGATTCCAGCCCGTAAGAGTTGACGAGCCTACTGTTGAAGATACAATATCAATTCTTCGAGGACTTAAGGATCGTTACGAGGTATTTCACGGAGTAAAGATTTTTGATAATGCATTGGTGGCAGCAGCTACTCTTTCGAACAGATATATTACGGACAGATTCCTGCCTGATAAGGCAATCGATCTTGTTGATGAAGCATGCGCACTTATCAAAACAGAAATGAATTCCATGCCGGTTGAAATAGATGAAATTCGACGTAAGGTTATGCAGCTTGAAATTGAAGAAGCGGCACTGAAAAAAGAAGATGACCATCTCAGTCAAGAAAGACTGGCGAGCCTTCAGAAAGAACTTGCCGATGCAAGAGCCGATCTTGATGAAGTAATGGCTAAGTGGGATCGTGAAAAGAAAAGTGTCGATGAACTTTCAAAGCTTCGTGAAGAAATCGAGAATGCAAACAAGGAGCTGGAAACTGCAACCAGAAACGGTGATTATGAAAATGCGGGACGTCTTTCCTACAGTGTAATACCTGATCTTAAGAAAAAACTTGAGCAGGCTGAAGCAGAAACCAAGGACAAAGAGTTAAGCCTTGTTAACGAAGCGGTAACCGATGACGATATAACAAAGATAGTATCAAGGTGGACCGGCATTCCGCTTAATAAGCTTACCGAATCGGAAAGAAACAAAACACTGCATCTTGACGATGAACTTCACAAGAGGGTAGTAGGCCAGGATGAAGGCGTTTTAAAGGTAACCGAAGCTATCATACGTTCAAGAGCAGGTATAAAAGACCCTAACAGACCTATCGGTTCGTTCCTGTTTTTGGGTCCTACCGGTGTAGGTAAAACAGAACTGTCGAAGGCGCTGGCGGCTGCACTGTTTGATGATGAAAATAATATGGTCAGACTGGACATGAGCGAATATATGGAGAAATTCTCCGTATCGCGACTGATCGGAGCGCCTCCCGGATATGTGGGCTATGAGGAAGGCGGGCAATTGACCGAGGCAGTCAGAAGAAAACCTTATTCGGTTGTACTGTTTGATGAGGTGGAAAAGGCGCATCCCGATGTTTTCAATGTTCTTTTGCAGATATTGGATGACGGTCGTGTTACAGACTCTCTTGGCAGAACGGTAGATTTTAAGAATACAATTCTTATAATGACTTCAAACATTGGCGCTACTTATCTTCTTGACGGAATTACGGATAACGGAGAGATTTCAGATGAAGCAAGAGACCTTGTTATGGAGCAGCTTCGCGGTCATTTTAGGCCTGAGTTTTTAAATCGACTGGATGAGACAATATTCTTTAAGCCTTTAACGGAAGAGAATATTAAGTCTATTGCGGCACTTCAAATTAAAGGACTTAATAAGCGACTGGCAGACAGAGAAATCGGACTTACCGTAACCGAAGATGCTCTTGCTTATATTGCACACAACGGATATGAGCCTTTGTACGGAGCCCGTCCTATTAAAAGATATATTCAAAAATATGTTGAAACCGAAGTGGCAAAGCTTATTTTGTCAGATGGTGTATCCGCGGGAGACACAATAGAAATCGGTTTGGAAGGAGATAAGTTATGCTGCCGAACGATCCGATAATGCTGGTCAGCTTTTTGAATCTGAAACTGAGAGACAACTATGAAAGCCTGGATGCGCTGTGTGATGATCTTGACGTAGATAAGGAAGCTCTTCTTGAAAAACTTAAAAAGGCTGATTTTAAATATGATTCGGCCAACAATCAAATCAGATAGTATCTGAAGGTAATATGTTTTGCAAAACAGGAACTCTGCATCAGTGGATTCAATCAAATCCTTTGAGGCAGAGTTCTTTTAGTGATATAATAAATATGCCTGTTTAAGCATTATTCGCAGGCAGGATTTGCAAGTTGAATGACTATTTGCCATAAACAGAAACTTAGGCAATGTGAGGTATATATGGATTTATTTCAGATGATGGAGGCCAAGGCCAAAGAATCAGAGTCGCCTCTGGCAGCAAGGCTCAGACCGAAAACTGTTGACGAAGTAGTGGGCCAGCAGCACATTTTGGCCAAAGATAAATTACTGTACAGAGCGATAAAAGCGGATAAATTATCAAGTGTAATTTTTTACGGACCTCCCGGAACGGGAAAAACCACACTTGCCAAGGTTATTGCAAATACCACCAAGGCTGACTTTTGCCAGATTAATGCTACCATAGCCGGAAAGAAGGATATGGAAGAGGTTGTGGAGAAGGCTAAGCAGACTCTTGGGATGTATGGAAAGAAAACAATACTGTTCATAGACGAAATACATCGTTTTAACAAGGGGCAGCAGGATTACCTTCTTCCCTTTGTCGAGGATGGAACGCTGGTACTTATAGGTGCAACAACGGAGAACCCGTATTTTGAGGTTAATGGGGCGTTACTGTCAAGGTCGGCGATATTCGAATTAAGACCGCTTACCCAGGATGATATAAAGGAACTTATAAAGCGCGCCATTACCGACAGGGACAGAGGTCTTGGCGGATTTGATGCCGATATTACCGAGGAGGCCCTCGAATTTCTTGCGGACCTTTCGGGCGGTGATGCAAGAAAGGCTTTAAATGCCATTGAACTTGGGGTAATGACCACAGAGAGAAGTGATGACGGTAAAATTCATGTAACGCTTGAGGTTGCCGAAGAATGCATTCAAAAGCGTGCGGTTTTGTTCGATAAGAACGGAGATAACCATTACGACACTATATCTGCATTCATTAAGAGTATGCGGGGGTCGGATCCCGATGCTGCGGTATATTATCTGGCAAAAATGCTTTACGCGGGTGAAAGTGTTACTTTTATTGCACGAAGGATGATGATTTGTGCTTCCGAAGATGTGGGTAATGCGGATCCCCAGGCCTTGGTTGTGGCAACCAATGCATCCATGGCAGTAGAAAGAGTAGGTATGCCCGAGGCTCAGCTTATTCTGGCTCAGGCAGCAATCTATATTGCCTGTGCACCAAAATCCAACAGTTGTACAATTGCAATCGGAGAGGCAATGGACTCTGTAACCGAGTTTGGCAATCTGGCAATTCCGACTCATCTCCAGGATGCTCACTATAAGGGAGCGGCAAAGCTTGGACATGGTGTGGGGTACAAATATGCCCACAACTATAATAATCATTATGTAGAGCAACAGTATCTGCCCTACGAACTTAGCGGAAGAGAATTTTATAAGCCTACCGGAAACGGATACGAGGTTAAGATTTCCGACCATTTAAAAAGAATAAAGCGAGAGGCAAAAGATGAAAAGACAGAGTAAGTCGGACAAGCACAGATTAATAATGATATCTCTTGATGCCGTAGGAAAAAGAGATATGGAGTTTATGCTGTCGCTGCCTAACTTTGCAAAAATTGTTGAGAACGGTGCTTTTTGTGATAACGTTTACAGCGTTTATCCGTCACTTACTTATCCGGCGCATACGGCTATTATGACCGGTCGTGTTCCTGATAATTCGGGTATTGTTTCCAACACAAAGCTTCAGCCAAACAGGAAAACTCCCGACTGGTTTTACAAAAGAAAATATATACACGGAACGACTCTTCCCGATGAAGCGACAAAGAAGGGCTATAAAGTGTGCTCACTTCTGTGGCCTGTACTTGGGGGCGCAAAGATTTCTTATAATCTTCCGGAGGTTCTTGTTACCAGAAAATACCAGAACCAGGTCACTGCCTGTCTTGCAAACGGAACTCCAAAGTATTTAATAGAATTAAACAGTAAATTCGGTCATATAAGAAAAGGAATTGAACAGCCCGCACTTGATGACTTTTTAATGGCATCTGCTAAGTATACAATCGAAAAATACGATCCTGATATGATGATGATTCATTTAACCGATGTGGATACGAATCGTCATAATCACGGTGCTGACAATGAATATATTAAAGAAGCCCTTTTAAGGCACGATAAGAGACTCGGTGAACTTAAAGAATGGCTTGAAAAGACGCGGCCTATGGAGGATACCACTTTTATTGTACTTGGCGATCACTGCCAGATTGATGCACATACAATTGTATATCCCAATAAATATCTTGCGGATAAGGGCTTTATTGATATTAAGGACGGAAAAATAACCGATTACAGATTAATAGCCCAGTGTCTTGACGGTTCTTTTTATGTAAGACTTAATGAAAAATTTCGAAATGATGAAGAAGTACTTGAACAGGCACTTGATCTTTTAAACGAGATGAAAAAAGCAGATATACTTGGAATCGAAGCTGTATTTACCGGCGAGGAAGCAGCACTTATGGGAGCCGACGGTTCCTGTCTTGTAATGGCAGAAGGTAAGCGAGGTTTTTATTATCTCAATGAATATGATGTTTTAAGCGAAAAAGTTGAAGATACAAAGAATCATAAAATGTTTGCCATCCATGGCTGCCTGCCGTCCAAGGAAGAAAATCTTACCTTTTTCGCAGCACAAGGAAAGGGCATAAAGAAGGGAGTACGAATTCCTTCGATGCGTCTTTGGGATGAAGGACCAACCATCGCAAAGCTTATGGGCTGGAACCTTGGCGGCGTTGACGGTGAAATAATAAAAGATATATTAGAATAATTTTTTGACTATGTCGTTGTAGATTTCCTGACTTGAACCTTCCCACTTATCACAAATCGATGAAGCTATGGATTCGGTGGGAACGGAAAGCGTAATATTCAGGAGTTCAATTGAACGTTCCTTAATTACCAGACTGGCCTCGTATTCGCCTGAAGTGGATTTGTAATAATTGGAATACACGGATACTTCATTTCGAAGTTCGAATTCGTTTTCTTTAAAATATTTATCAATATCTTCCTTGATGGAAGGACTGATTCTGTTGGAAAAGAAACTGAGGGTCTGTCTTCCGTCCTCGGTGAGTTCAAGGTGAGTACGGTTTCTTATGGACTTGGCCAAAATAAGATTTGCCCCGGTAAGCTCGGAGATGGCCTGCTGAAGATTTAAAAAGTTTGTATATTCTTTATCAAGTATGAATTCAAAGACCTGAGCCTGTGTAAGAGGGAATGCTACACGATCAAGCATATAAAGCACTATTAACTTGTAGAGTGTTAAGGGATCCTGTGCCATTTATAAGGCTCCTTTCTAAAAAACTTTACAAACTGTTCTTTTGCCTATATAATCTTAAACATAAATTTTTGTTTATTCAAGATATCAAATCAATTTCTGTTTTTATCAAAAGTTTTCCCATTCAATTATTAAAAGTGCATAAGAGGAGGAAAAGATGCGCGAAAAGTACGAAACCCTGGAACTTAAGGATTTAAAAGAAATAGCTAAAATTCGTGGAATTAAAGGCATTACCAAAATGGATAAGGCTGCGATTATTGATGCTATGGTGGCTAAAGATGCCGAGGACGCCGCTGCCCCTGCTGCACAGAAATCGGATGGGGAAGAAAAAAAGACCGTAAAAAAGGCTAAGACCTCATCGGAAAAGAAAACAGCCAAAAGTGTAAAAACTGAAGAGGAAAAAAACTCGGAAGATTTACCCGCTGAGAAGAAAGTCGAGGAAGAAAATCCCGAAGTGAAAGCGAATGCAAGACGCAAAAAGGCTAAAGAGACCGATAACGACGAAGAAACAGCCGGTAATGACGATAAAGCAAAGCCTGCTAAAAAGACATCATCAAAGGGCGCTTCCGCTGCTGAAACAAAAGCACCGGAAAACGTGAATGGGGCTGAGGACGAGAGTAGTCCTGCCCTTACGACATCGGATGCTTCAGAGAATAAGAATGAAGCTGCTTCAAATAATGTGAATGATTCTGAAAAGCCTTCCAATAAAAGAGTGGTAGTGAGAACCACCCGAAAGTCCGATAAGCCTGAAAACGGACAGGGTGACGGAGAAAAGAACGAAACCACCGCTTATGAAAAAAACGAATCCGAAAAAGCCGAAGCCTATGAGGTTCGTCCCGAAGCCAGAATATACGGAAAAACATTTGACAAGCCGGAAGATGCCGATGAAAACCTGGACAGTGGCGTAAATGCTCACGGTATTCTCGAGGTAATGCCTGAAGGCTACGGCTTTATCAGATGCGATAACTTCCTGCCCGGGGCCGACGACGTTTATGTTGCACCCGGCCAAATCAGAAAATTCGGTTTAAAAACCGGCGATATTATAGACGGTAATAAGAGAATTAAAACTCAGAACGAGAAATTTTCAGCGCTTCTTTATTTAAGAAGTGTTAACGGATACAGCCCTGAGGTTATCAAAAGCCGCGGAAACTTTGAAGATATGACACCTATTTTCCCGGACCACAGAATCCGCCTGGAAACTCCCGGTTCTTCCGTGGCAATGAGGGTAATGGATCTTTTAAGTCCCGTCGGTAAGGGTCAGCGAGGAATGATTGTTTCTCCTCCGAAAGCCGGTAAGACTACGCTTCTTAAGGAAGTGGCAAAATCGGTAAAAAGAAATAATCCCGAAATTCATATGATTATTCTTTTAATAGATGAAAGACCCGAAGAAGTAACCGATATCAAAGAAGCTATTGAAGGTCCCAATGTTGAAGTTATTTACTCAACATTTGATGAACTCCCCGAGCATCACAAAAGAGTATCGGAAATGGTAATTGAGCGTGCAAAGCGACTTGTTGAACATCATAAGGATGTAATGATTCTTCTTGATTCAATCACAAGACTGACCAGAGCTTACAACCTTACCGTTCCCCCAAGTGGACGTACGCTCTCCGGTGGTCTTGATCCTGCTGCACTTCATATGCCCAAACGTTTCTTTGGTGCAGCACGAAATATGAGAGAAGGCGGAAGCTTAACGATTCTTGCAACCGCACTGGTTGAGACCGGATCCAAGATGGATGATGTGGTATATGAAGAATTCAAGGGAACAGGTAACATGGAAATGGTTCTTGACAGAAAACTTTCCGAACGCCGCATTTTCCCTGCAATTGATATTGCCAAGTCAGGAACCAGACGAGATGATCTGCTCCTTACTCCCGAAGAAATCGGGGCAGTTAATTCATTGAGAAAGGGCATTAACGGACTTAAGCCCGAAGAGACTGTGGACAGAATTCTTGATATGTTTTCAAAAACCCGCGGAAACCAGGATTTTATTCACATGGTAAACAAGATTCACATTTTCTGATAAGCGAAATGTTATTTTGCAGAGTGAAGTAACTTTTGCCAAAAGAAAAATGTTTGCATTTAGTACTTGCACACTTGATTTTGCTGTGTTACAATACATTCGCTGTTCATTTGAGCAGTAGCGGATGAGAACATAACATTTAATATACAGAAGAGGTGAAAATAATGAGAGAAGGAATTCATCCTGATTATTATCAGGCAACCGTAACCTGCAACTGTGGTAACACATTTGTAGTAGGCAGCACAAAGTCAGAGATTCACGTAGAAGTTTGCTCTAAGTGCCATTCATTCTATACAGGTCAGCAGAAGGCTAACAGAACTGACGGCCGTGTAGATAAGTTCAATAAGAAGTATGGTATTGAGTCTAAATAAGTAATCTTAGTGTTTAAGGTTGAGAGAAATCTCAACCTTAAATTGTATTATGGGACCTGAATATAATATACATTTTATTGCAGGGTTTACCCCCAACGAGGATTCTATGGCGAAAAATAAGAAAAAATGCTATTCGGGTATCGGCGGTCAGGCTGTGCTTGAAGGCATTATGATGAAAAATAAAGATAAATATTCGGTGGCTGTAAGAAAACCCGACGGCGAAATCGAAGTGGATATCGATGAATATACCGGTGTGGTTAAAGCTCCTGTGTGGAAGAAGGTTCCTTTTGTTCGAGGTGTGCTCAATTTTATCGACTCCCTTGTTCTCGGAATGAAGGTGCTTAATTATTCCGCTGAGTTTTACGACGAGGAAGAGTCTCAGGAAACCAAGTTCGACAAGGCGATGCAGAAGGTGTTTAAGGGAAAAACCGAAAAGGTTCTTACTTCTCTTGTGACAATATTTGCAATAGCAATAGCTGTAGCGATGTTCATTGTGCTTCCGCTGGTTCTTACTGATTTGCTTACCAAAGATGTCAGAAACGAAAGCTTTATTGCTATGATTGAAGGGCTTATCAGAATTGCGGTATTTCTTCTTTATGTTGTACTTATATCAATTAATAAAGATATAAAGAGGGTTTATAAATACCACGGAGCCGAGCATAAGTGTATTAACTGCATTGAAAGAGGCAGGGATCTTACAGTTGAAAACGTTAAGAAGTCGTCAAGACTTCACAGAAGATGCGGAACAAGCTTCCTTCTTTTTGTCGTACTTATCAGTGTGGTTCTTTTCTTCTTTATAAGAGTTGATAACAGACTGTTAAGACTTGTAATCAGACTTTTGCTGGTTCCCGTAATCGCGGGTATTTCTTATGAAGTATTAAGACTGGCCGGTCGGTTTGATAATATTATCGTTAAAATTATTTCTGCACCCGGTTTGCTTGTACAAAGATTAACAACCAAGGAACCTGATGAGGATATGATTGAAGTTGCCATCGCTGCGGTTGAAGCTGTTTTCGACTGGAGAGACTTTAAAGAAGAACATTTTGGAAAAAAGACGGAAAATGACTTATAAAGAAGCTTACGATAAGGGTAGCCTTATCTTAAAGGCGGCAGAAATCGATAATTATTTGAATGACGCAAGGATTCTTCTGGAATTTGTCTGCAACACCGACAGGACGGCTTTGCTGGCTTTTCCGGAGCGCGAAATAACCGATGAATGCGAAGTGGAGTATTTAAGACTTATAAAGAAACGCTCAACACATATTCCGCTTCAGCATCTGACAGGCATCCAGGGCTTTATGGGCCTGGATTTTTGCGTGAATAGGGATGTCCTTATTCCGAGAGCCGATACGGAAACTCTTGTGGAAGAAGTCCTTCTTGAACTGCATGACGGAATGAGCATTCTTGATATGTGTACGGGATCGGGCTGCATTCTTTTGAGTCTTCTTAACTATTCCAATGACTGTACGGGCGTTGGCGTCGATATCAGTGAAAAAGCATTGGAAGTGGCAAAAGAAAATGCGCACAGACTTGGTATTGAAGCGGATTTTATTGAAAGTGATTTGTTTGATAAGGTTTGCGGAGTATTTGATATTATAGTATCAAATCCGCCGTACATAAGAACCTGCGAAATAGAAGAACTGATGCCAGAAGTAAGGGATTATGACCCCTTTATAGCGTTAAACGGTAAAGAAGACGGTGTTACGTTTTACAGAAATATAATAGCGGCGGCTCCCGGACATTTAAAGCAGGGAGGGTTGCTCGCTTTTGAAATAGGCTGCGATCAGGGTAAGCTTGTGTCGGATATGCTGGTCAGCGCAGGTTTTACAGATGTTTGTATAAAGAAGGATTTGTGCGGACTTGACCGCGTAGTTACAGGAAGGAAAAAGATAGATGTTTGATAAACTTGAGGATCTTTTAAGAAGATTCGACGAAATCTTAAATGAGTTATCAGAACCAGGTGTTACCGATAACCAGAACAGGTTCCGCTCTCTTATGAAGGAGCAAAGTGACCTTACACCTATTGTGGAGGCTTATAAAAAATATAAGAAGGCTAAGCAGGACATTGAGGATTCTCTTATAATGCTTGACGAAGAATCCGATGAGGAAATGAGAGAAATGCTCAAAGAAGAGTTGGCGGAAGCTAAAGACAGCGTTGAGGCTCTTGAGCAGGAACTTAAGATTCTTCTTTTACCTAAGGATCCCAATGACGACAAAAACGTTATCGTTGAAATACGTGCCGGTGCCGGCGGTGATGAGGCTGCTTTATTTGCTGCGGAAATATACAGAATGTATGTGCACTTCTCCGAAAAGCAGCATTGGAAAGTTGAAACCATGAATGTGGACGATATAGGTATAGGCGGTATGAAAGCCGTAAACTTTATGGTTACAGGAAACGGGGCATACTCAAAGCTTAAGTATGAATCCGGTGTTCACAGAGTTCAGCGAGTTCCCGAAACAGAGTCAGGCGGACGTATTCATACCTCAACAATTTCCGTTGCGGTTATGCCTGAAGTAGAGGATGTCGATGTTGTTATCGATGACAAGGATATTCGTATTGACGTAATGAGAGCTTCCGGTAACGGTGGACAGTGTGTCAACACAACCGACTCAGCCGTTCGTCTTACCCATTATCCTACGGGAATAGTGGTATATTCACAGACTGAGAAGTCACAGCTTCAGAACAAGGAAAAGGCTTTCGCACTTCTTCGTGCAAAGCTTTATGATATAGAGCTTCAAAAGCAGCATGACGAAGAGGCAGAACTTAGAAGAAGCCAGATAGGAACCGGTGACAGATCCGAAAAAATCAGAACCTATAATTTCCCTCAGAGCCGTGTTACAGACCACAGAATCGGATTTACATCCCATAACCTTGAAGGCATATTAAACGGGGATATTGATCCTATTCTTGACAGCCTTATTGCGGCAGATCAGGCTGCAAAGCTTCTTAAGATGCAGAACCAGAACTAAATTTAAAAGTTTTTTCATATTTATCTGATTTACTATACAAAGAAAAAACAGTATACTGTTAAAGTGCTTGAGCAAAGCATTAAGTTATGCGGAGGATATACCAATGAGTGAAGAAGTTAAAGACGTTATTGAAGAAGTAAAAGATTCTTCTGATGAATTAATCGAAAAGATGGAAGTAAAGGGCGAAAAGTCCGAAGAAGTCAGCAAGAGCTGGGCTAAGCGTGAAGCAAGAAAAGCAGAAGTAAAGGCTTCCAAAAGAAAAGCAACCCTTGGAAAAATTGTTGAAACAGTAATCGGTATTGTCATTGCCGGTGCATTTATTGCCGCAATTGTTCTCGGTATTATTCAGTCGGCCAATACAATTACTCCCGCAAATAATTACAGCGCAGGGCTTGACGCTGACGGATACATAAAGGGTGAGGACCTTTCGACAGTAAAGGATCTTGGTCTTTCAAACCTTTCTGTTCCTGCAGCAGAAATTGCATACAGTGATGAACAGGTTCAGGCAGATATTGATTCTCTTCTTTCTACATATAAGAGCGAATCAACAGATTCAAGCCTTACAGTAGCAAGCGGTGATACCATTAATCTTGACTATGACGGTTCGATTGACGGTGTTGCATTTGAAGGCGGAAGTTCAAACGGTGCAGGTTATAATCTTGAAATCGGTTCAGGCAATTTTATACCCGGTTTTGAAGATCAACTTATCGGAACTCATCCCGGAGACCAGGTAACAGTTAATGTTACTTTCCCCGAAGATTATCAGAATGCGGAAGTGGCAGGCAAGGCTGCTGTATTTGAATGTACGGTAAACAGCATTGTTGTCACCCCTGAGCTTACCGATGAATTTGTTGCGGAAAAGTGCAGTGACAGAGCCAATACGGTTGAAGAACTTCGCGCATATTACAAGGAACGCGGAGAAGAAAATAATCTTGAAACATATATTACCACCTATATTTCAGAAAATGCGGAAGCATCCAAGATGCCTAAGTCATTCCTTAAGAATGAGCAGTCACTTCTTTATTACAGCGATGAACAGACCTACAACTACTACAACAGTTATTATTCTCAGATGTTAGGTTATTCTCTGTACGGCAGCTTCTCTGACTTTACCGGTATGACCGATGCTGAATATCAGAAGGATCTTAAGAGCCGTGCAAAGACAAACTGTGCACAGACAATGACTTACGAATCTGTATTCAAGAATAACAATCTTTCTGTTACTGATGATCAGTACAGCGAAGCAGAGACCATGATAAAGATGTCCGGCGTTGATACCGAAGCTTGCGGTCCTGCATATATTAAGGCTCTTGCCATGAGAATCGCAGCGCTTGAATTTATCAAGGAGAATGCTACTATTCAGTAATAAGTGTAAAGTTTGAAAGGAACGGAAGGTTTTTCCGTTCCTTTTTTGATTGAAAAAGTATATAATAAAAGATAATGCAAAAGAGAAAAAAGTTCTGTTTATACTCTATTATCAGCCTATTGGAGACACGCGATGAAAAAGAAAACAGCAGTAAATATGCTTAAATTTATAGACAAAAGTCCTACCCCTTTTCATGTTATAGAGAACATTAAAGAAACCCTTGAAAAGGACAGTTTCTCTGAATATTCGGAGAAGGACAGCTGGAAGCTTTGGAATGGAATGAAGGGATATGTTACAAGAGGAGATTCGTCGATTGTTGCATTCAGAATTCCCAATTGCAATAAAATAAAAGGATTTCACATTTATTCAGCTCATTCGGATTCCCCTGCATTTAAGCTTAAGGAAAAGTCTGAACTTAACAACGAATTTGGTCTTGTAAGGGTCAATACGGAAAAGTATGGCGGAATGATTTTATCAAGCTGGCTGGACAGACCTCTTTCGGTTGCCGGAAGGGTTATATATGAGAAGAACGGAGAACTTACAGGGAAGCTCGTAAACATTGACAGAGATCTTCTTGTAATACCTAATGTAGCGGTTCATATGAACACATCGATTAATTCGGGCTATGAGTACAAGGCACAAACCGATATGCTGCCTGTTTTTAAATCCTCCGACGATAAAGAAACCATGGAATCTGCTGTTGCAGCGGCAGCAGGACTTAAAAAGGAGGAAATTCTTGGATCCGATCTTTTTGTTTATGCAAGGCAGAAAGGTACTTTCCTGGGACCTAAGGATGAATTTGTTTTATCACCAAGACTTGATGACCAGGCCTGTGTATATGCCGGACTCAGTGCATTTGCCGGCTTGGATACCGGAAATGAGTCGTTTTCTGACGGTGAATATATAAATGTTTTTGCGGTATTTGATAACGAAGAGGTTGGAAGTGGTACGGCGCGCGGTGCGGATTCGACATTCCTTGAAGATGTGCTGTTTAGAATTTCGGAAGCGCTTTCCTTGTCAAGAACGGACTACTTGAGAATGCTTGCAGACAGTTTTGCGGTTTCTGCCGATAATGCGCATGCGGTACACCCTGCAATGCCCGGAAAGGCGGATATTGTTAACCGTCCGATAATAAATGGTGGGGTTGTGGTTAAATTCAATGCTAACCAGCATTACACAACCGATGGCTTCAGCTCCGCAAAAATAAGGAGTATAGCAAAGAAGGCAGGGGTCAGACTTCAGAATTTCGTTAACAATTCGGATGTTCGAGGCGGTTCGACCCTTGGAAATATATCAACTTCTCATGTTTCGATTAATACGGTTGATATTGGCCTTGCACAGCTCGCGATGCATTCAAGTGTTGAAACCATGGGGGCATATGATATTGAAGACATGATAAAGCTTGTAGAAGGCTTTTACGGTGACTGATGAATACAGAATTCTTATTTAAAAAAGTAGAATTTGAGGATCCCTCATACCCGGTTATTGTAAGATTCGGTGAACTTAATCCTGATTACAAAAACTCAGAGGCAGAGCTTTTTAAATTCGGGCAGATGGTGATTGTTATAATAAACAGCGGAGCTCTTCGCATTATAGCGGATGGGCGGGTTGAAAATATATCTGCCGGTGAAGGGTTACTGATAAATATAGGAGTGGAGTGCAAGTGTCATCTTACTTCTGTCGAACCTTGCAGCTACTATGTAATGGCTTTTGATCCGCAGTTTGTTTTTTCGAGCAAAAGCATGTATAGAAAATACTGTCAGCCCTTTACGGAAAACTCTAATATTAAGCTGATTAAGTTTTCTGAGGACAATTTAAGAGACGAAACGGTTTTGGATAGCATAAACAGAATTATTGCTGTTAATATGGCACATAAACCCAATTATGAGCTTATTACATTAAATATTCTTTGCGCGATGTGGATTAACTTTCTTGAGTATACCAAGGAGGGAAAT
This sequence comes from Lachnospiraceae bacterium, assembly GCA_024403485.1. Taxonomy (GTDB): domain Bacteria; phylum Bacillota; class Clostridia; order Lachnospirales; family Lachnospiraceae; genus UBA1258. The sequence goes on along the minus strand of JAKSRT010000006.1, from coordinate 20,657 downwards.
GTGGTATATAACGGAAAGAACGTGCCGGGGGCTGATGAAAAGCGAGTGAAGGCAGGCATTAAATATATCGAGGAAAATTACCAGGATATGGTAACTCTTGTAGACATTGCGGAGCATGTTCATTTAAGTGACAGTGAATGCTGCCGCTGCTTTAAAAGAGTCCTTGATAAATCTCCGGTAAACTATTTGATTGAATACAGAGTTTTTATGGCTGTGAAAATTCTTTTTAAGAACCCGGAAGCGGCAGAGTCCATGAGTGATCTTTGCTTTAAAACCGGTTTCAACAATCCCAGTTACTTTAATAAAATTTTTAAAAGATTTGTGGGATGCACTCCTACAGAGTATAGAAAGTATACCAAGAAAAAGCCTGATGTGGCGGAAAGAATATATATTAATCTCCAGGAGGAGCTTACTGTTTTATGAGTATGGAACTGACTGAAAAATTGGAAAATCCGGAATTTTTTGCGGAAAATCTTATAAAGGCACATTCGGATCATTTTTTCTTTGAAAAGGGGAAGGATGTTTCGCTTATGGAAAATATGCCGTTAAGACAGAGTCTTAATGGCATTTGGAAGTTTAAATATTCAAAGAAGATAGAAGACAGGCCGGTGGAGTTTTATTTACCCGAAGCTTCTTTGGAGGGGTTTGATGAGATAAAGGTTCCCGGAAATATAGAAACCCAGGGCTTTGGATATCCTGCTTATCTGAACGATGAATATCCTTGGAATGCATCCGAAAACTTAAAGCCCGGTGAAATTCCGAAGAACGAATCGCCGGTAGGTAGCTATGTTACTGCCTTTACATTGAAGAGTGAACTTAAAAACAAGCGTGTTTTTATTTCTTTTCAGGGTGTTCAAACAGCATACAGACTGTTTATAAACGGAAAATATGTGTGTTTCAGTGAAGATTCTTTTACACCTTCCGAAAGTGAGATAACAGACTATCTTGTTGATGGCGAAAATAAACTGGCGGTAGAAGTATATAAATATTCAAGCGGAACATGGCTTGAATGCCAGGACATGTTTAGAATGTTTGGCATTTTCAGGGATGTATATCTCTATGCCATTCCTAAGGCTCATGTATGGGATATTGCCACAGAAACGGACTACGACTTCGAAAAAGCGACAGGCATATTTAAAGCCTTTATTCAAACGGAAGGCGATGCGGAGTATGCCGTTGTTGATGTTATTGATGCGCAGGGTAAGACTGTTTTAGCAAAAGAAGGCAAGATAGTATCAAAAGGCGAAGAGACCTATACCTGTGTAGCGGGAGAAATAGGAAATGTTAATCCCTGGAGCGCGGAAAAGCCTTACTTATACACAGTTCGTGTTGTATTAATGGATAACATCGGTAATCCTGTGGAATACAGTATTCTTAAAGTGGGATTCAGACATATTGAAATACGTAATTCGGTCCTTTATCTAAACGGTAAGCGACTTGTGTTTAAGGGAGTCAACAGGCATGAATTTGATGCGGTATCGGGACGCGCGGTTACCCTTGAAGATATGATAAAGGACATTAAGAATTTTAAGAAAAACAATATAAATGCTGTGAGAACATGCCATTATCCTAACCAGTCAATATGGTATAGGCTATGTGATGAATACGGCATTTATATGATTGATGAAACAAATCTTGAAACTCACGGAAGTTGGGATTACAGCGCGAACAGTCCTTTCCATACACCTGTTCCGGCCAGCCGTGAGGAGTGGCGGGATGCAGTAATCTTTAGAGCAAATAATATGCTTAGAAGAGACAGAAACCACCCTGCTGTCATCATGTGGAGTCTTGGCAATGAGAGTCACGGTGGAAGTAACTTCGTAGAAATGTATAAGCATCTAAAGCAGGCAGACGGATCAAGACCGGTTCACTATGAAGGAGTAACATGGTCGCCTGAATACAGAGAGGCTACAGATGTAGAAAGCAGAATGTACGCTAAACCCGATGATGTGAAACAATACCTTTCGCATAATCCGGATAAGCCTTTTGTTTTGTGTGAATATATGCATTCAATGGGCAATTCAACAGGTGGCATGAAGTTATATACGGATCTTGAAGATATGTCGCAATCCTACAGCGGAGGATTTATCTGGGATTATATCGATCAGGGGCTGTATACAGACAAAGAACATACAAGACTCGGCTATGGCGGTGACTTTGGCGAACATCCCAATGACGGTGCATTTTCCGGTGACGGAATTGTATTTGCAAACCGGGAAGATTCTCCTAAAATGCCGGAAGTAAAGCAACTTTATTCCAATTTTAGAATTAAGGTTAACGATAAGCATATATCGGTTGAAAACCGAAGCCTTTTTACCAATCTTTCAGATTATACTTTGACTTTCAGTATATGTAATGAGTCCAAAGAAATATATCGTAAAGACTATTCAGAACTAAACTGTGCTCCGGATAACACATTAATTCTTGATTCAGGCTTTGAAGATGTGCTTGAAGCAGACAAAGACTATGTGATTAAGGCTGTATTATGTGAAAAAGAAGATACTTCGTGGGCTGAAGCCGGTTATCCGGTTTGTTTTGGAGAAAAAGTAATATTGGCTGAAGAAGGTCCCCGAGCATCGGTTGATTTAGGAAACTTAAGCTTTAAGAATATAGCGAGAGGCCGAAAGGCAGATGGTGTTGAAACTGAGAATATGCAGGTTCAGTTCGGCAAATTTGAGCAGGGACCAAGAAAACTGGCAATCGGTGGAACGGACTTTTTGCTTACGCCTCCTAAGCCTGTATTTTTCAGAGCTTTTACCGATAATGATCTTGGCTGTGGATTTGATAAGAACTCTCAGCTTTGGCACATGAGTTCGTTGTATATGAAGAGCTCTTTAAGCTCATTTGAGGAAAAAGAAGGTATGGTGGAAGCTGTTTATGATTACAATTCCACCGTGGATCCCCGCATTTGGGTTAGAGTAACATACGAAGTATATTCGACAGATGTAATAAAAGTGCATCTAAAATACCGCGGTCTTGAAGGATTACCGGAACTCCCGCTGGTGGGTTGGGAAATGAAATTGGATAAGAAATATGAATATGTTACTTTCTTTGGACGAGGTCCCGAGGAAAATTATTGTGACAGAGACAATGGTGATTCCATGGGAATTTATAAGGCAAAGGTCAGTGAAAATCTTACTCCTTATCTAAGGCCGCAGGAGTGCGGAAATCGTACTGATGTAAGATGGATTGAACTTAAGGATAAAAACGGTGAAGGACTTTTGTTCGCAGCGTCTGCGGGCACATTTGAGGCGTCGTTCCTGCCTTACAGTGCATCGGAGTTAAACAATGCAGGACATATTTATGAGTTGCCTGAACAGAATTATACCTGGCTTAGAATCTTGGCAGCAAATACAGGTGTTGGCGGGGATGATAGCTGGGGGGCTCCTGTTCACCCTGAGTTTAAGCCCGACCCCTCTAAGGATTATGAAGTAACTTTTGTAATAAAAAAATTGTAATAGTAACTAAAGAATTACTTAATAATTTTATGTTTATATTATATTGAACGTTTGTAAGGAGATTTTTCCATGAAGGTTTTAGTTACCGGCGTTAAGGGACAGCTTGGATATGATGTTGTAAATGAACTGACATCAAGAAAAATTGAGGCTGTTGGTGTTGATATTGAGGAGATGGATATTACCAATCCGGAAAGTGTCAACAAGGTAATCAAAGAGATCAATCCTGATGCAGTCATTCACTGCGCTGCTTATACAGCGGTAGATGCTGCTGAAGACAACGAAGAAATATGCCGTAGGGTAAACCGGGATGGGACAGAAAATATCGCCAAGGTTTGCAAAGAACTGGATTGTAAGATGATTTATATAAGCACGGATTATGTGTTTGACGGCCAGGGAACAAGACCTTGGGAGCCTGATGATAAGCAGACGCCTTTAAATGTGTACGGACAGACTAAATATGAAGGCGAACTTGCGGTCTGCAGCAATCTTGACAAATATTTCATTGTGAGAATAGCATGGGTATTTGGTATTAACGGTAAGAACTTTATAAAAACCATGTTAAATCTGGCTAAAACAAGAAATGAAATATCGGTTGTAAATGATCAGTTTGGCTCACCAACTTATACATATGATCTCGCAAGACTTTTGGTGGATATGGTTATTACGGATAAATACGGTTTTTATCATGCAACCAATGAGGGAATCATTTCATGGTATGAGTTTGCCTGTGAAATTTTTAAACAGGCAGGTATAGATATGAAAGTTAAGCCTGTTTCCAGTGCAGAATATCCGGCAAAGGCTAAAAGACCTTCAAATTCGAGAATGTCGAAGGATAAGCTTGATCAAAACGGCTTTGAACGCCTACCGTCCTGGCAGGATGCGCTGAAAAGATATTTAAATGAATTAAAGAAGATGGAATAAAGATGATTTGTTTTACTTATTTCATGTGAAAGGGGTGAGATTGTGAAAAAGAAAAATGATTTAGCAATAGGCATTATTCTTATTTTATTGGTTGGAGGATTGTGCTACTTTTTGATCATTAAGTCAATTATGGGCGCTATAGGTGAAAAGAAGCAGGAACCTGTCGATTCCGTTGTGGCAGAGATATCAGAGCAGACGGTTTCACAGCAGATACCTTCTATTGAGGAAATTCCCTCTGTGGAAGACACATCTTCAACTGAGACAGTGCCGTCTACGGACATGGATAATCCGGAAGACACATCTGTTTCTTATGTAAAAGACGATTCAGATGAGTATGTTGATACATTTATTCCGCAGATAACAACAACCGCATATCAGGCATTTGAAGGTTGTGATTTTGTTTTTCTTGGTGACAGTATATTTGAGAATAATGATGGACCTTATTCCATTCCCAATATGGTTGCTGCTTATACTAAAGCAAGAACTTACAACATATCACGCGGCGGAATGTGTTCGTCATTCCAAATGGCTGACTGGTGCAGTATGCAGGAGGCGACAGAGGCATTTTTGTCACAGTATACTATCGACGAGCATGAAAGCGATGTTATGGACCGTGATCTTCAAAAGTTTTTTGCAGATGATCATACAAACAGAGAATTGTATATATTCTTCGATTGCTGTATAAATGATTATTCAATGGCAACGCCGTTAGAAGCCGATGGAGCAGGCTTTTCATTTGAAGATGCATATCGTACTTGCATAGAAAGAATAATGGATGTATATCCTGAAGCTCATATTATTACTTCTGTTCCTATGTACCACGAGGCGTTTTCCCTTGGTATGGATTTAAACGGAAGACTGCATGTGGAACAGGATTATGTTAATGCAGTTCATTCAGTATCGGATGAAAAACATCTTCCCTGCATAGATCTTAGATTCTATACTTCGATTACTGCTGATAACTGTGGAAAATATTTGAAAGACGGTCTTCATCCAAATAACGAAGGATGTTTGATAATAGCAGAGGCTATCAGCAAAGTCACCTATGATGTTTTCCGAAGATACCAGTAATCACTGATATCAAAAAGGCAAAGGTTTACTAATATATTATTCATTAACCAAATTAGTTAATTAACATAAAATTGTTTTGCCTTGTGTTTTTTTTAGTGCTAAAATAGAACGTGAAAGGAATTTTACTATACCTGTCACGGTTTTTGCTTTATAGAAGGTAGGGAGACATGTTTGATTTAAATGATTATGTAGTGCATACTACCGGCGGAATATGTCAAATTAAAGAAATTGCACCGCTTAACATCCCCGGAGCAGACAAGAATCGTAAATATTATTTTCTTGATCCGATTAAGCCTAAGGGAAGCAAAGTATTTGTTCCGGTGGATAATTCTGCGGGTATCCGTAAGGTAATGACCGATGATGAGGCTAAAATTCTTATTGACGAAATTCCGTCAATTGAGGAAATGCCCATTGACAATGATAAAATAAGAGAACTTAAATATAAAGAAGCCATAAAGAGCTGCGATCTTCGCGAATTGGTGAAAATAATTAAAAATCTCCATACAAGAAGAGACCAAAGATTCGCCGAAGGGAAAAAAATAACTGCAATCGATGATAAATATATGAAGATTGCCGAAGATAATCTTTTGAATGAACTGGCTTTTGCTCTTGGTCGTGATAAGAACGAAATGCAATCTGTAGTGTCGGATAAATTTGAAATCTAGATTGCAATTCTATAAAACTATGCAGTCATAACGTATTGATTTGCCCTCTATTGAATAAGAGGGCTTTTTATTTGCCAAATATTCTGCTTTTAAAGGTCTCTTAATTACTATTCGTTTTGGACCGGCTGATAATGCTGCGCTTAACAGAGATTCTTCGTCCTCGCAGGGCTTTTCTATTACATGAATAACCTGAAATTTTTTTTTGACCAGTCCGGTTTTTTCTCTTTTTGGAAACATGGGATCCAAATAAATAATGTCGGGAGAGAATGTCAGTTTATGCAAAGCGGTTATGCTGTCTTCCTTGTGAAGCTCCATTCGAGTAACAATAGAACTCAGCGAAGCATCCTTCATTGCTCTTTTGATGGTATCTTCAAGAAGCGCAGCGATTATTTCGTCACGTTCATAGAGTATAATATTGTGGCCCGCTGCAGCCAAAAGCAGGGCGTCTTCGCCTAATCCGGCGGTTGCGTCGATTATTGTAAGCGGAGCATCCGCATTTTTAATTTTACAGGCTTTAACCAATAATTCATGAGACAGATTGGCATGTGTAAGTCTTTTTGCCATTTTTACAAAATCCCCCTGAATCATTTGGCCTTCAAGGCACAAAGCCAATCCTTTTTCGGTTTGAATTAGTCCTTCTTTTTCAATCATCTGTTTACCCCTAAAAAATTACCTCCTATAAGATAGGAGGTAAAATGAATTAATCAATTGTCCAAACAACTCCCTCACGGGTATCTTTTATTGTTATACCCTTGTCAAGCAGCTCGGCTCTGATGGCATCGGCAGTAGCAAAATCTTTGTTCTTTTTAGCTTCTGCTCGAGCGTTGATTCTCTCGTTTATATATGCTTCCAATTCAGCATCAACGCTGGCTGCTTCGGCTTCTTTGTCAAGATCCAAACAAAGCACCTGATCAAAGTCTTTGATGAGTGCGTATTTTGTAGCATTATTTGTATCTGCTTTTAATGCATCATATAAAACGGTAATAGCCATTGAGGTGTTGAAATCGTTTCCAAGCGCATCAAGAAATTTAGCTTTGTAGGTATTAAATACGGTGATGTCGATTTTACCATCATCTGACTGCGATTTGATTCGAGCGGAGGTTTTTAAAAGCTTCTCATATGCGGCTTTGATATTGTCCATTACCTCATAGGAGAATTCGAGAGGCTTTCTATAGTGGCTCTGTAAGCAGAACATTCTGTATACAAGGGGATTATAGCCTTTGCTCTCAAGAAGGGATACAGTAAGGAATTCACCCTTGGACTTACTCATCTTGCCTCCCTTTTCATTGAGGTGATGCACATGGAACCAATAGTTACACCATTTGCTTCCGGTATAGGATTCGCTTTGCGCAATTTCATTGGTATGATGAGGGAAAATGTTATCTATACCACCGCAGTGAATATCAAGCTTTTCGCCAAGGTGCTTCATACTTATGCATGAACATTCAATGTGCCAGCCGGGATAACCGATACCCCAGGGGCTATCCCACTTAAGTGCCTGGTCCTCGAATTTCGATTTTGTGAACCAAAGAACAAAGTCAGCTTTATTCTTTTTATTGGTATCCTCGTCGACATCATCGCGAACGGCAATCATGAGATCATCGTCGCTCTGATTTGATAAGGTATAGTATTTATCAAGCTTTGAAGTATCGAAATATACATTTTCACCTGCGATGTATGCATATCCCTTTTCAAGCAGGACTTCTATCATATGGATAAATTCAGGGATGCAATTTGTTGCGGGTTCAACTACATCAGGTCTTCTTATATTTAATTTATTGCAATCGGAAAAGAAAGCATCTGTATAGAACTTAGCAATTTCCATTACGGTTTTATGCTCTCGCTTTGCTCCCTCAACCATCTTGTCGTCACCTGAATCGGCATCGGAGGTAAGATGGCCTACATCTGTAATATTCATTACGCGCTTAACATCATATCCTGCATATCTTAAGGTTCTGTCCAGAATATCTTCCATAATATAACATCGAAGGTTACCTATATGAGCAAAATGATAAACGGTAGGTCCGCAAGTATATAAGGACACCTTACCTTCGACATTGGGCACGAATTCTTCAACCTTTTTAGTTAATGTGTTATAGAATTTAATCTGGGTCATAACTGTTTCCTCTTTGACATTCGTTTATATTTGCAGAATGCTTCGAACGCCTGAAAAACCCTTCATATAAGGTTTTTTAACGGTGTTATAGTAGCATGAAAAGGGATTTTATTCAAGATTAATAGGTGCTATTATAAGTATATGAGTGATAATTTATCTGTATTTCAGCGATTAAATGATTTGGCTTCAAGAAGTTATAATAACAATCAGTATACTTTTTCGACTTTTCTTTCTGCAGGAGAAATATCAGACTATTATACATTGTACGAAGGCAAACTTTCCTATGCTTCTCCAAAACTTTATGGAGGCACCGACAATGCGGAACGTAAGATTATACGCTTTGGCAGTGAAAAGGAATTTGGATATGTTGAGGAATTTCCGATTGTTGCCTTGCTTATAAAGCCTTTGTCAGCTAAATTTTCCGATGATTTGAATCATCGGGATTTTTTGGGTGCATTGATGAATCTTGGAATAAAGCGGGAATTGCTTGGAGATATATACATTAAAAAAGGCAATGGCGGTATTGAATGCTGCCTATTCTGCCTTGAATCCATAGCTGATTACATAATGGAAAATCTTACCAGAATCAAACATACTTCGGTTTCTGTGTCAAAAACCGAAGAAACCGGATATTTGACGGAACCGACACTGGAGCCAAAAATGATTCAGGTAGCTTCAGAAAGAGCGGATGGTATTGTAGCCAGAGTGTATAATCTATCCAGAGGTGACTCGCTGGAACTTTTTCAAAAAGAACTTGTGTTTGTAAACAGCCGACTCTGTACGGAGAATGCAAAAACACTAAACGAAGGAGACATAGTAAGCGCCAGGGGTTATGGAAAATTTAAAATAGACGAACTTCTAAATGTAAGCAAAAAAGGAAAGCAAAACATAAGAGTGCTTATTTATAAATAGTATTTCTGAAGAATTTTTGAGTATTTATATATCATGCGGAGATGTTAGTATATGAAAATTCCGATTTTACATAGGATTCATAACAATTTAACAATGGATACCAAGAGAGATGAAATCCCTATGTCCAAGTATCCAAGGCCCAATCTTAAGAGAGATTCTTTTTTGTGCCTTAACGGTAAGTGGGATAACGGTGTGACAGTACCATATCCGCTTGAATCGGAAGCGTCGGGTTACAAGGGTCATGTTAAAAAGCTGAATATTTATGAGCGTAGTTTTGTATTTCCGAAAAATTTTATTAAGGACAAGGTTATTCTTAACATAGGAGCAGCAGATGCGGTATCTGCGGTCTATATAAACGGAACGCTTGTAGGAAAACATGAGGGGGGATATATTCCCTTTAGTTTTGATATTTCAAAAAGCATAAGTACAATTCCCGGGGCTAAAAATGTGATACGCATTGAAGCTATTGACCGAATTAGTCACACATATCCATATGGCAAGCAGCGGAAGCGAAGCGGTGGTATGTGGTATACCCCTGTAACCGGAATATGGAAAAGCATATGGCTTGAGAGTGTGACTGACGATTATATTAAGGCTTTGGAAATAACGCCTTCTCTTGATGGGATAGATATTAATATCGACTCCGAAGCAAACGATTATTTGATTGAAGTTTTTGATGAAGGCAAAATGATAGCTTCTGAAAAAACATGTTACGATATGGTGCATATAGACATTCCGGAACCTAAACTTTGGACGCCGGAAAATCCGAAATTATATGATATAACAATTAGCACGAAGGGAGATTGCGTAAGCTCCTATTTTGGACTCAGAACCGTATCGACCGGATTGGTTAACGGCGTGCAGCGTATTTTGTTAAACGGTAAACCGTACTTTTTTAACGGAGTTTTGGACCAGGGATATTTTCCTGAGGGGATTTATACACCTAATTGCGAGGAAGACTACGAAAGAGATATATTAAGATTAAAGGAACTTGGTATTAATACAATCAGAAAGCACATTAAGGTTGAACCGGATTGTTTTTACGAAGCCTGTGACCGTCTGGGGATGATTGTTTTTCAGGATATGGTTAATAACGGCTCCTATAAGTATATTAAGCATACGGTTCTACCTACTCTGGGAAGGCAAAATATAGATGATACCAAGGTTAGGGTAAAAGATGAAATAAAAAACGCCTTTGCACTGGCCATGGAGGATACCATGGTGCATCTTTATAATTTCCCGTCAATTGTCTATTACACCATTTTCAATGAAGGCTGGGGCCAGTTTGACTCGGATATGCTGTACGGCTGGGCAAAGACTATGGACAGGACAAGAATCATTGATTCGACATCCGGGTGGTTTTGGCAAAAAGAAAGTGATGTAGATTCTTTACATATTTATTTTAAAGACATTTATATTAAAAAGAGCGAAAGACCGATTGTTTTGTCGGAGTTCGGCGGAATATCATTAAAGATAAAAGAACATTCCTGGAGCAAATACGGCAATTACGGATATGGAAAGTGCAGTTCTAAAGAGGAATTGACAAAATCCGTTAAAAAGCTTTATGAGCAGCAGATTATTCCTGAAATAAAAAACGGATTGTGTGGTTGTATATATACTCAAGCCTATGATGTTGAGGAAGAAACAAACGGATTATTTACATATGATCGAAGGGAATGCAAAGTAATTCCGGAATATATAAAAGAAGTATTTGAACGATTAAAAATAGAGGGTTAGCAGTTTGAAATCATTAGGAGGCAAATATGAGGCTGAGCATAATTGTGCCGGTATATAATATGGCGGAAGACAATAAACTAACATTTTGTATTGATTCGCTTCTAAACCAGACTATAACTGATTATGAGATTGTGGCCGTTGATGATAAATCTACCGATAATTCTGCTGAAATATTGAAGAAATACGAGTCTGAAAATCCTGACAGGATAAAGGTTATCCTTTCCGACAGAAACGGACGTCAGGGAACTGCGAAAAACAAAGGCATAAATGTTTCACAGGGTGAGTGGATAGGTTTTATAGACTCTGACGACTGGATTGCACCGGATATGTACGAAAAGCTTTTGGCCTGTGCAGAGGCGACAGGAGCCGATGTGGTTGGATGCGATTTTTCACTTGTCAATTCACATACATTTGAAGTAGGGAAAGTAGTGAATAACAGCAGAGACAATCAAAGTGGCATACTTGATTCAGACAAAAGGAAAAGCCTTATTCTTGATGGTGGAAGTCTTTGCGTGAAAATATATAAAAGAGATCGTATTTTAAAAGAAGGATTGTATTTTCCGGAAGGGATTTTTTACGAAGACAATGCTATCGGGAATGCGTATCTTGTAACTGCGCATCACTTTGAATATGTAAAAGAACCTCTTTATTACTACTATCAACACGATACTTCAACTGTTCATACGGTAAGCAAAGCAAGATGCAAGGACAGAATGGCGGCAGCAGAGTTTATGATGGCTGACGCAAAAAAACGGGGCTTTTATGAAGAACTTAAGGAGGAAATTGATTTTAAGTTCATTATGCTCTACTATCTTAATACCGTGTTCTCTTATATGAGAGATGGTGAAGATACGGACATTGGATTTCTTAAGGAACTTGCGAATGGTTTAAAAAGGAATCTTCCCGATTTTGAATTAAACAAGTACTATCTGGAAAAAATAAATTCTGAAGAAAGAAAGCTTTCTAAAATGCACCAAAAGAATACTTTGATGTTTGTGATATACTATAGGCTGCTTTGGTTTTACAGGAAACTCAGAAAACGTAAATAAATTAAAAAGGCATTGATATATTCTTATGAGAATTATCAATGCCTTCTATTTTTTTTTCGAGTAATTATGATTTTGGGATGGTAAAACTTACACAGGTACCAAGGTTAGGAGTCGAATCAACGGCAAGTCCTTTTTTGTAGAGGTTTTTAAGGCGTTTGTCGATGTTGTAAACACCGATGCTTTTATTTTCTTTAGGTTGTTCAAAAAGCTTTTCCATAGTTTCCTGGGTCATACCCGTTCCGTTATCACTAATATAGAAAGTGACTTCATCGAGACTGTCTCGAACTCGCAAAGTAATAACACCGGGGTTATTGCTTTTTCTGACACCATGTTTAATTGCATTTTCAATCAGCGGCTGTAATATAAGCGGCGGCATATCGATTTTTGGCATTCTGATAGGAAAATCCGTATAAAAGCTAATATTTGGAAATCTTTCTTTTTCGATATCGGTATAAGCAGTTACAAGTTCCATTTCCTGAGTCAGGGGTACTGTTTTGTCCATATTATCAATACTTAAAATAAGTGAGCAGAACTCTTTCAGCGATTCGATAAGTTTTTTTGCCTTTGCAGGATCCGTAACACATAAATCGGCTATAGTATTTAATGTGTTATAAAGAAAATGAGGTTTCATCTGGGCGTTCAAAAAGGCATTTTCTGAAGCCTGCATTGCCTCAATTGTTCTGTTAAGTTCTTCGGAATAGAAAAGTTCGGAATCGTGCTGTGTTGCGTAACGTTTTGCTAAAATTATCATTTCTATGATGGCAAAGGTAATAAAGCCGGCTAGATAGGAATGGCTGGTTTTTAACGGCATTTTAACGCTGACCAACTCAAGGGTGCCTGCTGCAATACATTCAAAGAGCCCAAGTGAAAAAAGAAAACTGTAAGGATAGCTTTTGGTGTAAGCCTGCAATATTACAAAAATACATAATGCATAAGGTACAAAAAATGAAGCGTACATCAGTACATTAAATATTTCAACTCTTCCAAGGGTCAGTGAATTAATAATCGGAATAATCTGAAGAATACAGGCCGCGTAAAAAAACTTTCTTCTGAATAAGGAAGGGAAGAAGCAGTATTCATGATACATAAGCGCTATCATATAAAGAGGTATCCCAAGAGAGGCAATCAGGGTACCTATTTCGAAGGGCATATGCCTGAAAAACTTCATTATAATTATGCTGTCCGACATAATAAACTGTACTAATAGAGTGAGAGTGAGAAAAATGAAAGACCCCACAATTTTTTCTTTTTGCATGGAAAATAACTGTATCAGGCAGAATATTATTGTAACAATAATCAGAGCCAACGCTACAATGGAGCCATTTTGTCTGCCTTCGGCGAAACGGTGTATTTCACTTGATGAACCAAACAGTATTGTGCCGTTTGAACTATTGGAAGCTCCTACAGGGGTTATGATATATATAATTACCGAATACATTCCATCCTCTGTCTGAGGGAAATCAATAACCTGTGGGGATGGGTATACGGGATGCTCGCTTCTGAAGGTTTCGGTATATGCAGTTGGAACACCGTTTATAAATATAATATATTCGCAGAATTCTGCAGGAAATATCATGCTGTATGCTACATCGGTAGGGGCATCTACAAAAAATCTGATGGTGGCGATGTAATTTTCTCCGTTTATACAGTCGTCTTGGCGAATTTCATCGAGCGAACTCAGTACTTTCATGGCTCCGTCATAATAGTCGAAACGCAAAGGGGGAACAATTACTTTGGGATAGCACTCGATGGCTCCGGTAAAATAGTAAAGGGTGTTGGGATCGATATATGATTCGCTGGTTATATCATCATGAATCCCGAACGAAAACTCTTTAGGTTGGAATGAAAAAAGCGCAAAATACAAAACTGCAAAAATAAGTATGGGAAAGGCCAAAAAGGAGCTTAATTTGACAGAAAGGGGTAATTTTGACATTTTATGCATTAATATTTACCTCCTCATCATATCTTCCTTCGGGCGGAACAACGAATGAGATGGATGTTCCGATGGAGGGGGCACTTTGAATTACAAGGCCGGTTCCGAAGCGTTCCGTAAGTCGTTTGTTAATACTGTAAAGGCCTATTCTGGCTGTTTGAATAAATGAGTTTGGAAGTCTCTCCAATTCTTCTTCCGGCATTCCGGAACCGTTATCGGAAACATCGATCTGACAATAGTCCTTATAAGGTGACACCTTAATTACTATTTTTCCGCTGGGATTTTCGGTATCAAAGCCGTGTTCGATGGCATTTTCAATAAGTGGCTGAATGGAAAGCGGGGGCACATAAACGGTAGGAAGCTCTATAGGAAGCTTATAAACAAAATCGATTTCGGGGAAACGTTCTTTTTCAATTGCAGTATAGGCTTTGGAAAGCTCCAACTCGTTGGATAGAGGAACTACTCCTTTTAATTGCTGGAAGTTAAGCGTATGGCGCAAAAATTTGGAGAGAGAAATTGTTAAATCTTCAGCGGTAAAGGAATCGGTTTCACATTTTTCACTGATCATGTCCAAAGTTGCGTATAAAAAGTCGGATTTTAACTGAGTGCACTGGAGGGCATTATCGGAATTAGTAATGTTTTCAATTGTTTCGAACAAAGTATTGGCTATTTTTTTTGTTCGATTGATGGAGCTTCGGTATTGAGTGGTAAGCATAATAACATGCAGGAAAACATATAACGGAATAAGCACGAGCCCGGGATTGATGGAATTTCTTCTGCTGATAAGATATGAAACCGGCGGGACAACGGAGTATAAAAGGACAGCATACGAAGCGAAGGAGTAAAAATAGGATTTGTCCCCGGAGCGTATTTTTTTTATGGAGTTGTATAAGCCGTATGAATATGAAAAAAGAGCAATTAAAACGGACAGGAGAAGAACATATCCTGCTAAAAAGTCTGTGACTGCAAAACACAGAAATGCTATGCCTGCAATAATATAATTGGAAATATTAATGAACGAGTTGTTTTCCACCAAATCGATTTTGTAATTATATATATTCATTACAAGAGAAGAAAGATTAATGGTGGCAAGATATAAGCTGATTGAAAGACTTACAGGCCCCTCGAGATTAAATAAAGAATAGGGGTAGACCGCAGGTGCGAGTGCCAGGTTTATAGCAAAAACAAGACACAATATCGGGAACCAAAAAGTGCGAGTCGCCCCTTTGTAATATCTGAAAAGAATAATATAGTAAATTGCTGTTAAAATGCATGACGAAGCACAGAAAGCTCTTAACAGAGTAATCATATTTTCTCCTACAATGCACGAATCATATCGGAAAGTTCCTTAGAGGGCTGTGAACCGTATTCTTCGTAAAGCATATTGCAATATTTGTCGTAGTATTCTCTGACTGCAGCGGGAGGAAGCTTTTTGGACTTTAATCTGACAATTTCCTTTATCGCGTTTTCTTCGTAAAGATCTACTTTAAGAATTGCTTCATAATTAGCGATTGCCGTATCAAGCTTATCAGCATCGGCACAAAGCTTTCCAGCATGATAAAGAAGCTCAACATAGCGGTTTTCGAGCCAGCCTCTGGCATCTTCAGCCCAGTCGTAAAAACGGTTCTCAAGATATGAACCTTTGTACATATTAATTAATGTAAGTGATTCGTCCAAGGATAAAACGTCAATGTTGCTTATTTTTTTTCGGAATTCGATATAATCACAATTAATTCGCGAAATATTAACACTGTAATCATCGTGATCGCGAAGAAGTATATCGATATAACCTAAATCAGCTAAGGTGCTTCTGATGTATGTACAGGTTACTCTGAAATTGTTTGAAGCTTTATCAATGTCGGCATCGGGCCAAAGATTATCAAGAATCATATCTTTGGAACGGGGCCGACCTTCTGAATGAATAAGGAAGGCCAACAATTCTTCGGCTTTTGATGTTCTGAATCGAATATTTTCGCCGGCATCAAAAGATTTCTTTATGGAGAAAGAACCCAGACAACTGATATAGAGGCAGTCGTCTTTTTTCTTGCGCTCTTTTGTAAGCTTCTTTTCCATTATGTCAATCTGGGTAGTGAAATCATCGCGTGAAAGCGGTTTCAACAGATATCCGGTAGCATGCGCTCTGAAAGCTTCAAGAGCATATTGGTTATATGCAGTTACAAATACGATTTCAATGTACGGATTAACATCCATTAATGCTTCGGCAAGTTCAAGCCCTGTCATTTCGGGCATTTCGATGTCAAGAAATGCAATATCGGCGTGGTTTGTCTTTATATAATCCAACGCATCCAGCGGATTTGTAAAAGTGGAAAGAAGCGACAGACGATTGTCTTGAGCTATAAGTCTTTCGAATCTGTTAAGAGCATTTTGCTCGTCATCTACGGCGATAACCTGAAACATTACATATACCCCTTTTGTTCCCAAACTGATTTGACATTTAATTATTCATTAATTGCCATACAAATTCATAATATACAAAAAACTGTAAAGATACAAGGATTTGTGATAAACTAATGATAAAAATAAAGCACTTGTTATAGGAGTTTAAGAATGAGATTGCTTAAATTTAAGATGGAGCGTCCGGGACAGGTGACACAGGGGGATACGGTAACTGTTACGGAAGGCTTACTGCCCAGTAATTATTACTATATTATCAATCCGGCAGTGGCGATGTCGGGTAATATTCCGTTTAATAAGAGACTGCTTTCAAAAGAGGGCAAGGTAATCTTGGTGGAAGAAAATTCCAGAGGATATTATGTTTCCGTAGAGTTTGATGAACCCGAAGTTGAGGATTAATTATAAAGGAGAAAGAAAATGAAAGTTATTCATACTGATAATGCACCGCAGGCAATTGGCCCCTATTCACAGGCAATAGTAACAGGTAATCTCGCATTTTGTTCGGGCCAAATAGCTATTGATCCTGCTACAGGACAGGTTATTTCCGGTGGTATAGTAGAGCAGACCGAACTTGTATGCAAAAACATAGGAGAACTGCTTAATGCGGCAAACAGCTCCTATGCTAAAGTTGTAAAGACAAGCTGTTTTCTTGCGGATATGGGAGATTTTGCCACTTTCAACGAAGTATATGCAAAGTATTTTGTTTCAAAACCTGCCAGAAGCTGTGTTGCGGTAAAGACACTTCCAAAGAACGTTCTTTGTGAAATAGAGGTTATTGCGGAAATTTAAGAATTAAGAATCTTGATAATCGGAAATCGGTAAAAAGGCCATGGAGCAACAGATATGCTCCATGGCCTTTTTGAGTTTTATTGTTCGAATATTGGTAAGATTTTGGCTACATTATGCTGATATTCCAACCGGGATAACAAAGAATAAACGTGACAATTGCAATCTGGATAAGAAGAATAAGCGGCATTCCCCATTTAAAGTACCAGTGCTTGGTTTTATGTCGAAAAACCTGCATGCCGATAACACAGCCGAGACTTCCAAAAATCAAGGCAACGAAAAAGAGAGATGACTCCGATATTCGCCAGGAATGATTCTTTGCTTTGGATTTATCAATTCCCATAATGAGAAAACCGACAATATTAATTACAACAAGATATGATGCTATCCAGATTATTGTTTCCAAGTTACCTTTCTCCGTAATATGTATGCTTAAGTTGTTTTGTAAGAATAATATACAGGAAGGTTTTTGGGAATGCAATTGCAATAATTATGCATAAATATAAGCAATAAACCAAGAAACGACCTATAAATATGCATAAACTATTGATTTTTATGAATTTTAGCTGTATAGTTATGCAATATTTGATAATAATCATCCTGTTTTTTGAATAAAATCTTCTTAATTAAATAAAGAAAAGTGTCCAAAAACAGAGTTTTGTAGTATACTACTTTAGATATGGTGAAGTAGTATGCCATATTGGCACATTTTCGTTATGGGATTAAAATTAGGCGTTTAAAGTGTGCGAGGCAGAAGGGAAAACAGATATGGCTCATTTCGTTGTGCGTACCATGAAAAAAGAAGACTATGATGCAGTGTTTGCACTTTGGAGCACCATCAATGGTTTTGCAATAAGGAGTATCGACGATTCCCGAGAAGGTGTTTCTCACTTTTTGGACAGAAACCCTACCACCAGCGTCGTCTGCGAAAAGGACGGAAGAATCATAGGTGCCATTTTATGTGGGCATGATGGTCGAAGAGGATGTATGTATCATGTTTGTGTTTCAAAGGATTACCGACGACACGGTGTCGGAAAGGCAATGGTGGTCTTTTGCATGGAAGCACTTAAGGCCGAACATATAAATAAGGTTTCTCTTATTGCTTTTACAAAGAATGACATCGGAAATGCATTCTGGAACAGCATCGGATGGACTAAAAGAGAAGATTTGAATTATTACGATTTTACTTTAAATGATGAAAATATAATTGCTTTCATCGAGGAGGACTAATAAATGACAGAAATAACAGAAGGCGGAATTACATCCGGCAAAGGATTTTTTGCAGCTTCAACAGCTGCGGGAATTAAATATAAAAACAGAACAGATATGGCAATGGTTTTTTCAAAAGAGCCCTGTGTGTGTGCAGGAACTTTTACAAGTAACGTGGTTAAGGCTGCGTGTGTACAGTGGGACATGAAAATTGCCAAGTCCGATAAGCCCATGCACGCTGTTGTTATAAATTCAGGAATTGCCAATGCCTGCACAGGTGAAGAAGGATTTTTGGCTTGTGAGAAAACTGCGAAGGGCGTTGAGGAAGCCCTTGGAGTTTCTTTTGAAAGCGTTGCTGTTGCATCCACCGGTGTTATCGGCATGCAGCTTCCGGTTGAAAAGCTCGTTAACGGTGTAAAAGATATGGCTTCAAAACTTTCTGACACTATAGAGGCAGGAACCGAGGCTTCCAAAGCCATTATGACAACAGACACCATTAACAAGGAGATTGCCGTAAAGTTTGAAATTGACGGCAAGGAAGTCACAATCGGCGGCATGAGCAAGGGCTCGGGAATGATTCACCCCAATATGTGCACCATGCTTTGCTTTCTTTCGACCGATATTGCCATAAAGAAGGACTTGCTTCAGAAAGCGGTAAGCGAGGTTGTTGAAGATACATTTAATATGATTACCGTTGATGGGGATACTTCAACTAATGACACTTTAATGATTATGGCTAACGGTCTGGCGAAGAATGCGATGATTGAGAGCGAAAACGCTGATTATGAGTTATTTAAAGAAAAACTCATGTATGTGTGCCGTTATTTAGCAAGAAGAATGGCTGGAGACGGAGAAGGTGCTACAGCTTTGTTTGAAGCAAAAGTTGTAAATGCCAAAAGTGTTAAGGACGCAAAGCTTATGGCCAGAAGCGTTGTGGGTTCCAACCTTTCAAAGGCTGCTATTTACGGACATGATGCCAACTTCGGGCGTTTTCTTTGCGCTATGGGATATTCCGGTGCAATCTTTGACCAAAATGATGTGGAACTTTTCTTTGAAAGCAAAGCAGGCCGCATGAAAGTGTTTGATCACGGCACACCTCTTTCTTTCAGTGAGGATGAGGCTACAAAGATTCTTTCGGAACCCGAAGTTACCATATTTATTGATATGAATGAGGGCGATGCCGAGGCAACTGCCTGGGGCTGTGACCTTACTTACGACTATGTAAAAATTAATGCGGACTATCGCAGTTAAGCAGGAGGGGATTTTGATGCAGACAAAGGAAATGGACGAACTTCTGAAAAAGGCTGAGGTACTTATAGAAGCCCTTCCTTATATTCAGAAATTCAACAGAAAGATAATTGTTGTGAAGTACGGTGGATCTGCAATGAGCAATCCTGAACTTCAGAAAAATGTTATTAAAGATGTAACTCTTCTTAAACTCGTAGGATTTAAACCTATAATTGTTCACGGTGGCGGCAAGGAAATCAGCCGTTGGATTGCAAAAGTCGGTAAAGAACCCGAATTTGTAAACGGCCTTCGGGTAACTGATGAAGAAACAATGGAAATAGCCGAGATGGTGCTTGGTAAGGTTAATAAATCTCTTGTAAGCATGGTTGAGGAGCTTGGTGTTCATGCCATTGGTATCAGCGGCAAAGATGGCGGACTTCTTCAGTGTGAAAAGAAATATTCCGACGGAAAGGATATCGGATTTGTAGGAAACGTTACAAAGGTTAATGAGAAGGTTTTACTGGATCTTCTCGAAAAGGATTTTCTTCCCGTTGTTTCACCCATCGGATTTGATGACAATTATACAACCTATAATATAAATGCCGATGACGCCGCATGCGCAATCGCAAAAGCGGTAAAAGCGGAAAAACTCGCTTTTCTTACTGATGTTGAAGGTGTTTATAAAGACTTTAACGATAAGTCTACATTTATTTCAAGGCTTACCGCTTCTGAAGCAGAGGCTCTTATTAACAGTGGTGTTATCGGCGGCGGAATGCTCCCTAAACTCAACAATTGCACCAGCGCAATAAGAGAAGGCGTAAGCAGAGTACATATCCTTGATGGAAGAAATCCCCATAGTTTATTGCTCGAAATCTTTACCAATCAGGGAATCGGCACATGTTTCCACGCCGATGGTGAATAATTCTCAAAAAGAAACAGTTTTGCGTTAGGAAACAAACACAAAACAAGCTGTGTGAGGTTTATTATGAACATGAAAGAATATATCGAAGAGGCAGAAGGTGCCCTTCTTCATACTTATAATCGTTATCAGGTGGTTTTTGACCATGGTGACGGTGTACGCTTATACGACATCGAAGGTAAGGAATATCTTGATTTTGTTGCGGGCATTTCCGTATTTGCTTTCGGCTACAACAATAA
>JAKSRT010000059.1 GCA_024403485.1 Lachnospiraceae bacterium | reverse complement strand
TAAAGTTCTTTCAAAATCGCACACTTTGAAAATGCTGAGTCGGCTATCATTCTTACTGTTCCCGGAATATATATCTCTTCAAGCGAATTTACGCAAAAGAACGCCTTCTTCTCTATTTCGGTTACCGGCTTTCCGTCAATTTCCCCGGGAATGGTCAATGTCAGATTTCCCTGCCCCGCGTTTGCGCCCTTACATGTCTTTATGTAAACCTCAGTTTCTTTTTCAGTTATTTCCAACTCATAACCGTCAACCAATATTATCATCCGTTTCGGTTCCTTTTTCTTTATAAAATCTTTTCAATGCTTTCTCTTAAGCTCTTTTCTCTGTCATTTACCATAAGAATTTTATTATATTTATCATATTCCGATGAGCCAAAGGTAGTAAGAAATTCTGCTGCCCCGTTATCGATTGTAAGCTCCGTAACAGCCACCAGCATTTCGTTGGATTCTTCCCCAAAGGCTTCCCTATTGAATATGAGCATATTATTAACGGCTTCTGTTGCCGTCTGTGCATCCTTCTTAAGTTCTGTAACCTTTTCGTTGTACAAAGAAAAAGCTGCATCCTCTCCCGATAATTCTGCTGCCTTAATCAGCTCATCAAGCAGAAGCCCCTTTGCCTTAAGTGCATATCTGTCCCTGGGTGTTAACGTGTTGGCATGAAGCTTTGATTTATAGTTTTCGTCATTTTTCTCCTTTTCGCCGGTAAGAAGAGCAAGCACATTACCGTTTTCTCTGGCTTTACGTAATACGGGTACAATGCTTTTTAACGTATTGCTTTTAGCCGTAACTTCTTTGATAACAAGCTTCACCCTGTCAATAAGCAGACCTTCAAGGGCAAATCGCTCGTCTATCGGAGCATTGGCCGCACGTTCAATAGTCTCCCCAGGCATATTTCCTTTAAGTATCATATCTGCTTTATAGGTTTCTTTGTATTTGTTATATAAGTCATAGTATGCGGTAAATTCTCTGACTGCTTTTTCGTTTTGAATATACTGTCCGACCAGATTCTCGTTTACGGCCAGCTTCTCTTCTTCGTATAAATGCAAAATCTTTGAAAGATCTTCCCAACCACGGGCTGTTACGTAGGATTTGCCGTCAACAGTAGATTCTATTTTATAAAAGAACTCTCTGTTTGTTTCAAGATAATTGAGTATTGCTCCATGGATATCAGCTTCAGCAGCATATTCCTTCCATGCAGGAAAATCAGCTTCTACATTAAGAAGCTTTAAACGGTCCAGGGTTACCACGTCAAACTCTCTTACAGCCTTGTTAAACTCCGGAGGATTGCCTGCGGTAACAATAACCCAGCCCTCAGGAACACTGTGACGTCCGAAGGTCTTATACTGCAAAAACTGAAGCATCGAAGGATAAAGAGTTTCCGACACGCAGTTTATTTCATCAAGAAAAAGAATTCCTTCGCTTACACCGCTTTCCTTCATGGTATCGTAAACAGATGCTATTATTTCGCTCATGGTGTACTCTGATACACTAAAGGTCTCACCGTTATAGTCCTTTTTCTCTATGAAGGGAAGTCCGAGTGCAGACTGCCTTGTATGGTGCGTCATCGAATAGCTCACAAGAGCTATGCCCAGTTCTGAAGCAACCTGCTCCATGATAGCCGTCTTTCCGATACCCGGCGCACCGAGCATAAATACGGGACGCTGTCTTACAACCGGGAGTTTATAGTCACCGAATTCATCCTTCTTTAAATATAATTTGACAGTATCCTTTATGAATTCCTTAGCTTCTTTTATATTCACTGATATCCTCTTTCCGTTTTTGCAATGCTGCAAAAGAACACATTATTATTCTTCGTCTATTTCACATTTTATTGCCCAGGCAGGTATAGGCGGGCGCATATCATCAGCTCCCGCAAATGCAAATACCGTATCAAACTCCGGTGCCTTTTCAGGATAAATTCCGTATCCGTCCGTGAAATAGATAATTCCCTTAAGATTTTCAAATTCTTTCTTTGCCACACATTCCGATACATAATCAAAAACCGGTCTGAAATCCGTAGCACCAAATCCTGATAGTTTAAAATTATCTGTCAGCTTAACAAGATCTTCGATGTTTTTTATTGTCGTGACAGAGGTAACCGCACTGTCACAAAGCACAACCCGTATGTTAACCTCTTTATGAAAAGAATCCGAATCTTTTAATATGGAAACGGTTCTTTCCAGAAACTTTTTTACAAGTTCCCCTCTGCAGGATGCGGAAGTGTCTATGGCTATGACAAATTCCTTTATTTTCTTATCTTCGGCATATTCAAGCGGCTCAATAAGAGGCATATTGTCATAAAGTTTAAGACCATACGTATAATATATATAGTCAAATTCGTCGGGATTAATTTTTATGGTTTCGCTCTGAACGGCAAATTTCCTGAGTAATGCTTCATAGTTTACTCTTTTCCTTGTTGCCTCACTTATATTGCCAAGAATCTCATCGGAACCTTTTGAGTTTTTAGAGAAGGATTTCAATTCGGCTTTTACTCTCTCCGATATTTTTTCCCAGTCTTCCCTGGTCAGATTTGTAACCGGATCGTCCTTATATACCGCCCTGTCTCTGTGCCTGTCCATTGTAAAAAGCCGTTTATATTCTTTTTCTGCCTCTGAAGATATTCCCTGGGCCGCGAATTCGCGGTAAAGTTTTTCGGCAGTAATATTCGGTGTCCACTTTCTGAGTCTTGAAATAATCAGGCGTTTTTCATCGTCGCCCGACAATTCCGTTCCCGGAATATTCATTTCAAGAATTATATTTTCCACAGCTATATCTGTTGCTATATTCCAATAGTTCTCATTCTGTTTATCAAATCTTACGGGATGAAGAAATATATAGTGAAAAAGAAGATGCAGATAAAGCCGCACTGCAAAGGCAGGCTCTTTTAAATAGTCATTTAAAAGAGTTAACGGATGGTAGTATAAATATTCACCATCCGCACTGTACACTCCCGGTATTTCACTTTCTTTTGCTTTAAGATGCATTAGTGCTCTGTCAAAAAAACGGTATCTGACCGTTATGGTATCCCTGGCCAGGGACAGAACCTTTAACGCATATTCGTTTGTTTCCATCAATAAAAACCTCTGAATTAACGCCAGCCTCACGTATCGGCTATGATTCTTTAAGTCTGATTATTTTTTGCTGTTAAGATCTTCGATAATATCAAAAGGGATTCCGCAGGCAAATGCACTTCCTATATCGCACCTTCCGTGATGGTATACCTTCTCTACCTTTCCTGCTTCAAGATCTTCGGAAATCTTAATCTTTAATCGTCCTGTTTCCGATTGAGCAAATCCGTCAAGCATTTTAACGATTTCGTCTATATCCTGTGCATTTGAATTAATTTCTTTGTGTGCCATTTTGACCTCTTTTCAATACGAATAAATATCGCTTATTTAAGCATACATTCAATCATGTCTTTTACTCTGTGCTTAACGGTATGATACTGCACTGTTTTCTCATATCCGTTTCTGGCGATTTGCGCTCTCTCTTCGTCGTGAGTTAAGTAATAATCGCACTTATCTTCAAGCTCTTCGATTGAAGAATAGGTTTCAAGATCAACTCCCGGTTCAAAAAGACTTGGTATCTCCGCCTGATAATTTGTAATCAAAAATCCGCCACAGCCAAGAATATCAAATATCCTTAAGGGAAGTCCCGTCTGTATGGGGCGCATTGTAATATTTAAGTTAATCTTCGAAAGATTAAAAATCTTCGGCATCTCTGTCAGGGTTTTTGCCTGTCCGCAATTTTTAACCCCCTTTAATGGTGTTGTATCCGAAAGGGTATAAAGACTGACATTATGGTTTTCAGCCAGCCTGTTTAATGTCCTGATTCTTTCTTTTTCCGCTATTTCGTAACCGATATTCATGTGCGCCGCATTATAATATTCCATCGGCTTTACCATAAGTTCATGTTCACCGGTTATTTTATGTCCGATTATTTCCTCTACTACTCTGTCATTAAGAGACTGTTCTATGAAATTTACGCCGTACACTTCCATCTGAGCAGCAATAACGCCGTCTACATGCCCTCTTGCATAATCCGAAAGCTTTATATTTTTTAACGGATTCTTTTCACTGTATAAGGAACCTACAAAACTTATATCCGCGGCATACTTTTTTCGGTCGTCATCGGTAATGTTCTCAATCACTTTACCCATTCTTTCGGGATTTGTACCAAGGGGCATATAGAAAACACCTTCAGGATTAAACCTGCTGACCTCTTCGTACTGCGTATAATCAAAAAGAAAAACTCTGTTACAACTGTTTTTTATGGACTTTGAATACAGTTCCGGAACCGGACAGTCAACGCTCCAACAGGCATATATTGTATTCAATTTTTCACATACATCAGAAATTGCAGGAAAGAAATTTATGCTGAAAACAAACAGATACGGATCACCTTCGTCGCGAGCTTTGAGAATATATTCGGCAACCATTTCAACAATCTTGCTGTGGGGTATTTTTTTATCGGTCATCTCTGCCTTTTCTTCAACCACATCCAGCCCAAATTCCTTAAAGGTTTCTATGCAATCCGGTTCAAAAATGCTGTTATAGCGATATACAAGTACTCTCATCTTCAGTGTCTCCGATTCCTGCGCCCATTTTCACGCATATCCTGTAAACATTTATTATAATAATAACATTTTACATCACCAAATTAAAGGTTGGCCGGAATGTTTTAATTGAAGCACCAAATGAATGGTGATATCTTTTAGTATTATGAACATTATACTTTTTATTATTGGTCTGGTGGGCGATATATGGTGCATCGCCCCCATATTTATATTCAGAATATTTAATATCGGAAATCAAACGGGAATCCTTGTTTTCACAGCTATTATGCTGATTGGTCTGTTTTGGAAAAGAATCAGGCTTTTAATCGGCAAGTGGTCCAAAAAGAAATTCGTCCGATGTATTTTAACCGTTGTATATTCCCTTATTGCAGTTACTGTTCTGCTTGTTATAGCAGAAACATCCTGTATGATAGCTGCAAACACTGCTTCCCCAAGCGGAAATGAAACTCTGGTAGTACTCGGAAGCCGTGTTTTTTCCTACGGTCCAAGTAAAATGACCGCTGCGCGTCTGGATGCAGCATATGATTACATGCAGGAACATCCCGATTCTGTCTGTGTACTGTCCGGCGGTCAAGGAAGTGATGAACCCTGGAGTGAAGCAAAAGGAATGTGTGATTATCTTACGGCAAAAGGGATTTCAAAAGACAGGCTTTTCCTTGAGGAGCATTCCACCAATACAAAAGAAAACCTGGCATATTCCATGGAAATAATAGAAGCCCATAATCTAAACCCGGAAATCGCCATTGTATCCAACGAGTTTCACCTCTACAGAGCCGGACTGGTTGCAAAAGAAGCGGGTATTTCCTTTAAAACAATTCCGGCACCTTCGATGCTGCTTCTTTTGCCTACTTATTATATTCGTGAATTATATGCCATTCTTGCCCAATGGATTTTCTGACAGAATAAAAAGTGTCCGCTTGCGGACACTATGCGCCGAACGCGGTCGCGAAAGCGACAGTTTTCCCCACGCGTGAGTGTGCATCCTTCGCGGAGCGCTTTTTATGTAACAGGAAATTCCTTTTCTGTTACATAAAAAGCCGTGCTCCTTA
Source organism: Lachnospiraceae bacterium (assembly GCA_024403485.1). Classification (GTDB taxonomy): domain Bacteria; phylum Bacillota; class Clostridia; order Lachnospirales; family Lachnospiraceae; genus UBA1258. The sequence continues at coordinate 8,043 of JAKSRT010000059.1, read as the reverse complement.
GGAACACGGCTTTTATTAACCCCTTTATACCACTTTTTGCTTATTTTTCAGCGAAAGAACTTTACGCAATGTCCACCTAGCAAACACTCGTTACTGTTCATCTGCTGCGCCTGCAACGACCTGAGCCGCTACTGCTGTCTTAACAGCACCGTCTTCGTCGTTAAGGCCGGTAATGTTAACATTTCTTGTTACTTTTGCATCATAAGTTTCAGCCTTCATAATCTCTACAATATCAAGACCGGTTACCTCTTTAACGGTTTCCATTGTCTTTGCAAGAACGTTGGGAACATATCCTCCAACACTTCCTACACCGCCATCTCCGTTTCCGCTGTCAAAAATTGTAACCTTATCGATATTTTCAAGAGGCTTTGCAATAGCGCCTGCCATTTCGGGTAAAGCATTAACAATCATTTCGATCATAGCTGCCTGGCCGTACTTCTTCATGGCTTCAGCCTTCTTTTCCAAAGCTTCGGCTTCGGCAATACCCTTTGCTTCAATAGCTTTCGCTTCAGCTTCACCTACAGCTCTGATACCTTCAGCTTCCTGAGTCTTTGCAAACAAGTCTGCTGCTGCTTTAATCTTCTGAGCTTCTGCTGCTTTTTCCTTTTCAAACTTTTCAGCTTCTGCCTTACGCTGACGTTCAAAGAGTTCAGCTTCTGCCTTCTGCTGACGGGCAAATTTTTCTGCTTCTGCTCTCTTCTTGATTTCTGCCTCCAGAGTCTGTTCTGTAACTTCTACGTCCTTTTTCTTTAATTCGATTTCACGTTCCTGTCTTGCAATGTTTGCATTGGCAGTTGTGATTTCGATAGTCTTTCTCTGTTCCTGCTGCTGAATTTCATAAGCAGCATCGGCCTCTGCCTGCTTAACGTCCGATTCTCTCTTAAGTTCAGCCTGTTTGATTCTGAGTTCGTTCTGCTTTGCTGCAATCTCTGTTTCAGCTGCAACCTGAGCTTCGTTAGCAAGTCTTCTTGCTTCAGCTTCGGCAATGGCAACATCCTTATCTGCCTGTGCCTTTGCAATGGAAGCATCCTTCTGAATCTGAGACATATTGTCCTGACCTAAAGCTACGATTAATCCCTTTTCATCTTCGATCTTCTGAATGTTGCAGGAAATAATTTCAATACCGAGAGCATTCATATCCTTCTGGGCTTTTTCCTGAACCTCATCACCGAATTTCTTACGGTCTGTGTTAAGTTCTTTTAACTTAACGGTACCGATGATTTCACGCATGTTACCCTGTAAGGAGTCTGTAAGAGCTGCAATGATATTTCTCTCATCCATATTAAGGAAGTTCTTCATTGCAATCTTAATTCCTTCGGGATCGGTTTTTACTCTGACCTTTGCTACAGCGTCAATGTCAACACCGATAAAGTCGAGGGTAGGTACATATCCGTTTGTTTTAATATCAATTGAAACCTGCTTAAGTGTCAGGGTATCTTTTCTTTCAAGGAAGGGAAGCTTAATACCTGCTCTACCGATTAAAATCTTAGGTTCCTTCTTCATACCCGAAATGATGAATGCCTTGTCGGGAGGTGCCTTTACATAGCCGCTGGCTATTATAAGTACGAGTAATGCAATCGCCATGAAAATCAGGATTGCAAAAATTGTGTTAAGGTGTAAACCTGCAATTGTTGCGATTAATAAGTTGTTTGTCATAAAAATTCTCCTCTTATATGTTTTTAATTTGCTTTTCTTAATTAGTGATATGTGCCGTCAATAATATCCGAATCGTCCTCTATTTTATCCGGCATCACAAGTGCTGCTATGATGTATACCCAAAAGCTCATACCCGCAAATATCATAAGACTCAATGTAACAAGTCTTACAATTGTGGAATCGATTTCGAAATATTCGGCAATTCCTCCGCATACGCCAAAAAGCTGAGCGTCATGTTTTGATTTGCATAATCTTTTTTTACGATTCATTTTTACCCCTTTCTTTTTCCGTTCCCGGATTGTTAATTAGTTATATCCGGGATTTAATACAACCTGTCTCATTCGTTTATCTGAATGTAATTAGAGTATATGATTAACCATGCTTCTCCTAAACCGTTAAAAATGCGTAAAAAAATACATAATTCGCAAAAGACTGCGAAAACAACATTGCAATGCTTCTTTTCTCATTTATATTCGGCAAAAGAAACAGTTTTTTCTTGTTAGAAAGTGCCATATTCCCTATAATAAATATGGTGTACGAATACTAAGACCGCTGCTTATGTGAACCAAACGCAGTTCCTGTCGTAAAATAAAAGGGGAATCGGACAATAAAAGAGATTGTCCTGACAGAAATATGGGAAAGAAATCCACAAGAGAAAATAAATCAAGACTTCAGTTAAGCCGTGAAAATGCCGGGCTTACAAGAGAAAAAGCATCTGAATTGATGGAATACATTTCGGATGATAGAATCGATAAGATTGAGCGAGGCGTTTTGGAGGCCCGGCCCGAAGAAATAATAACCATGTCAAAGTGCTATCAGGACCCGGAGCTTTGTAACTACTATTGCTCTCACGAATGCCCCATAGGCAAAAAATATGTTCCGGAAGTTAAATTAAAGGATTTATCACAGATTACTTTAGAAATGCTGGCATCTCTAAACAGTATGGAAAAAGAAAAAAATCGTCTGATTGAAATAACCGTCGACGGGATTATATCCGAAGACGAAATAGAAGATTTCACCAAGATAAACGAAGAACTGGATTCCATCGCCCTGTCAATAAGTGCATTAAAAATGTGGATAGAGAACGCAGTAAATACGGGAAAGATTGAATAATCAATCTTTCCCGTTTCTTTATATGTTTATTTAAGCACATCAACTGCTGCCACGCTGATTTCACCGGCAAGGACCTTCTTGTAGTCTTCATAGTTTCTTTCAAGCAGCGAAGGTGTATCCAATCCGTAGGGACATTTGCTTTTACATTTTCCACAGTGGAGACAATCTTCTATTTTTTTCATCATAGCCTGTCCGCCTTCGGAAAGATGTCCTGCAAAAGGTGATCTTCTTAAAAGCAGCGACATTCTGGCCGCATTGTTTATTTCTATTCCTGCAGGACAAGGCATACAATATCCGCAGCCGCGACAAAATTCTCCCGAAAGAGCTGTCTTGTCTTTTTCAATGAGTTCTTTAATCGCCTCAGTCATTATAGGGGGATTATCGATATAGGAAATGAATTCATCCAATTCATTTTCTTTTTGCACTCCCCATATAGGCAGAACATTGTCATATTCCGCTGCAAAAGCATAAGCAGCCTCAGAGTTTGTAATTAATCCGCCTGACAGTGACTTCATTGCTACAAATCCTATGTTTTTCTCTTTGCAAAGTTTAACAAGCTCCTCATCAGCTTCTGTGGAAAGGTAGCAGAACGGGAATTGAAGTAATTCATAGTACCCACTGAGTACAGCCTCTTTTGCCACATTAAGCCTATGATTTGTAATTGCGATATGCTTAATCTTTCCTGCTTTTTTAGCTTCCAAAGCGGCATCATACAAACCATCTGCACCGCCGGGAACCGGCACAAAAGCGGGATTATGAAACTGATAAACATCAATATAATCAGTCTTCATGGTTTCCAAACTGGTATTCAAATCTTTAATCATGGCTTCGCCTGTCTGAGCCCCTGATTTTGTGGCAATGTAAACTTTATCTCTTATGCCCTCAAAGGCAAGACCTACTTTATGCTCACTGTCACTGTAGGCCCTGGCTGTATCAAAGTATGTAATACCCGCCTTATATGCTTTTCTAAGCAAAAATACCGCCTCGTCGTCGCTGATTCTTTGAATAGGCAATGCACCAAATCCGTTTTTATTAACCTCAATTCCGGTCATCCCAAGTGTTACTGTCTGTCTCATATTTATCTTTCTTTACATTCGTTTGAATTTAGCATTTCACTTCCCAAATGCTACGAATGATACGTCTCATTATCTGAAATTCACTAAATGGTATGCTTCATAACCTTAATATTCTTTGCATAGTATATTTAATAATTTACAATAATTCCAATAATTGTTTTGGATTATCAATTATAGTCGAAGCCCCGTGTTCTTGTAAAAAAGCCTTATCTCTAAATCCCCAGGACACTGCGATGCAATCTACGCCGGCATTTTCGGCAGTCTTTATATCCACATCAGAATCGCCTATATATACCACTTTTTCTTTTGGTATACCGAAATGCTCGATAACATTATAAACCATATTCGGTTCAGGCTTTCTGGGAACGCCCTCCATGTCACCGAGCGCCATTTCAAAACAATTTAAAAAGAATACTTCACAAAGTTCCTTAACCGCCTCATCACGCTTGTTTGAAACCACAGCAGTATGTTTCCCCGCCTTTTTAAGTTTCCTGATTACATCCGCAATATAATCATACGGCTTTGTGCAAATATTAGAGTTACTTTTATAATATTCAATAAACTCCGGAAACAGTTCATCCACTATAGTCTGTCCGGTTCCCTCCGGAACGCTTCTTTGAAGTGTCTTCATAAGGCCGTTGCCCACAAAGAACTTGACCTCATCAACCGTCCTTGCCGGAAAATTATTTTTCTTCAGGATATAATTCACCGCATTGGTTATATCTTCTATTGTGTTTAATATGGTTCCGTCCATGTCAAAAATAAAAAGTTCTTTGTTCAAATCAAGTTCCTCTTTCATTTCTTTGAAAATAATTATACTCTATATAAAGTGCTCATGCGAGAAAAAACATATCATAAGGCATAAACAATCAGGTTATGAATACAGAAAATAAGATTCCTTATTATTCACTAAACAATTATTTAAAAGATACCTTTTCAATGAAGGTCTATAAAGTTTCAGTTGATGGGGGCTTTACCTGTCCAAACCGTGACGGCAAGATTGACACAAGAGGCTGCATTTTCTGTTCTGCAGGTGGTTCCGGTGAATTTGCGCAAAGCAGAAGTATGTCAATCACCGAGCAAATAAACGCCGGCAAGAAGCTTATACTTAATAAACTTCCCAAAAATAAACCCTTTGGGCTAATTGCGTATTTCCAAGCATTCACCAACACTTATGCTGACATCAGAACCCTCACCGCAAAATACGAGGAAGCAATAAATCATCCTGAAGTAGTCGCTGTTTCCATTGCTACCAGGCCCGACTGCATCAACGAGGAAATAGTCGCACTGTTATCGAAACTTAACAAAAAGAAGCCAATCTGGGTGGAACTGGGTCTGCAAACCATCCATGAAGAAACCGCAAAATATATTCGAAGAGGATACTCATTAGACGTTTTTGAGAAAGCTGTCTCTATGCTTAAACGCGCCGAGGTGGAAATAATCACCCATGTGATTCTTGGACTGCCTAAAGAAAGTAAAAATCAAATGCTTGAGACTGTAGAATACGTAGGAAAATCCGGGTCAACCGGAATTAAATTACAACTCTTACATGTTCTTAAAGAAACTGATTTGGAAAAAGAATATATTACAGGAAATTTCGAAGTGCTGTCGGAGCAGGATTATGTAAACCTCGTTTGTGATTCTGTAAAACTGCTTCCGCCTCACATGGTTATCCACAGAATGACCGGTGACGGCGATAAAAAACTTCTTGTGGCACCCCTTTGGAGTGCCGACAAGAAGCATGTAATAAACGAATTATCAAAATATCTTTATCCGGTTTCAAAAAACGAAACAAATAGCTAATCCCTTAAATTAGGAATTATTCTTCCCATAAACCGGAAACAAAGTATATAAGCGATGCCCAGGTATATATAGAATAGAAAATACCCTCCCTGTCTCTTCCGGCCTTAAGCATATCCTTTGCCTCTGTTTTAGTTAACATAATGAATCCATCAAAACATTCCGAACCTTCTGCTCCGTCTTGGGAAAGTGATGAATAATCGGCAAGCTCGACAACCGCGCAAACCAAGGCATTGCTCTCATCCGTCATTCCCGGAGAGCTGAACGCCAACGGACTTACCTCAATTAACTTATCGGTTTCTTTTACATCAATTCCGGTTTCTTCTTTTATTTCACGAACTGCAGTTGAAAACAAAGGATTACCGGAGGATTTATCTTCCGGATCCATTAATCCTGCCGGAGGTGATGTGAGAAATCTTCCCGTCGGATATCTAAACTCCTTTGTAAGAAGAAGTTTAGGCTCATCTCCTGTCACTTTTAAAATCACGAAACATGTTACCGCATCGGCATACATATTTTTGAATTCTTCATCTGACTTAACGGCAACAATATCTGCAGGTTTATGTCTGCTTGTTGTATAGTAATGTTTTCCCGGGGCATACTGAATATCCACCATACTGAAAAAACGATTTTCCGTTACTGTCTCCAAGCACTCCTTTGTAATATTGGGCTTGTCCATTTTAACCCTCCTGATTCTGATTCATATTGGTCTGCATCCGCGGATAAGCTGTGGCGTTTTGATTTAAATTTGCCTGCATCTGCGCCGGGTCTGCGACATTCTTATTCAAGTTTGCCTGCATCTGCGCCTGGGCTGCAGCAGCCTGGATTCTTGCCTGTTCAAGTGAAGCCTGCATACCTGCCTGCGTTACATTTATCGCTCCGGGATATGTTCCGTATAACGGATTGTGCACAACCACCTGAGAAGGCGCCTGATTAATCTTCTGTACAGATGCCGGTGCGAACTTAGGATAAGCCTGATTTGTAGTATAAAAAGGTTGCGGAGCAGAACGAACCTGTTGTTGACCATAAGCGCCCATCTGCTGCGCCTGTGACTGGTAAGCCGGCATTCCCGGCTGCATGTTATATGGCTGGACCGGCGGAGCCTGTACAGGTCTTGCCGGAACATAATACATGGGAACCGCAGGGGCATCGTGCTTGGAAGCATTAATAACTACCACAAACATAAGTATATAAATAACGACAAGCACCACACCGAACACCAAAATACTTACCACATTTCCTACCGAAAGCAGGAAATCATATAAGCCATGAAGAAGTCCCGGTATTAATATTGCCAAAAAGAAATTTTTACGCATCTTTTGAATATTGCCAAGGGACTGATATTGACGAGCTCGACCATAATATACACCCATCAAAACGCCAAATACCGCATGCGCCATGACAGCTGTAAAAGCCCTCGACACAGCCAAACTAAAACCGCCGCTTGAAAGAACATACATGACATTTTCAAGAAGAGCAAAACCAAGGCTAGTGCATACCGCATATACTATACCGTCAAAGGTAAAATTGAATGCTCTGTTTTTCCAAGATCCCAGCCTAAGCATCAGGAACTTACAGCCTTCTTCCGCAACGGCTATAACAAAAAAGCATTCAAAGAATGCATAAGCTACGCTATCCGAATCAAAAAATATTCCAACTACCGCTCCCCCGATAATTTCGAGAATAATTGCCGGTATTATTGAAATAAACCCAAACATCACCAATTTAAACAATAGGCTTTTGGGTTCTTTTTCTTTTTTATCCTGTTTATATACAAAAAAAATCAGTACCAAGGCAGGAATCGAAGCTGCCACAGTCAACAATGAATTCATGAAACTATCCCTTTTTTCTGACAACAAGTATCGAAGAAAACAAAGCATTACTGTGCTTTTTAATATATTCAAGATACTCATTTTTGTTTACATAATATTTCTTACCCCATGAAGAAACTTCCATATACACTTCATCCATAGCAGTTACGGTTACATAATGTGCCCTGGTCGTCGTTGCTTCACGATAACCGTCCGAAGTTCTAAAATACATCTTAAGCCTATGATTTCCCCATAAATTAGGCCAATTGGGACCGATGGACAAAACAACCGGAATATCCTCTGAAAGCATTCTTTCTATATGTGAAAAAATATTCTTTTTAAGACATCCCCAGTGAGCTCTCATACCGGTATGTCTTAACCTTAGGCAAAGGTCAAAGCCGATGGCCATAAATACACCATTCATACCAAATTTAGGAATAACCGGAAGATATCTGTGTCGAAGTTTTCTGGCATAATTCGTATATTCTTCAACAGAAAGATTTTTATCCGGTCTTTCGGCTGTATGAAGCAGTACATTTGCACATGCCACGACTCCGCAGCCGTAGCCTCTTACGTATTTTTTTTTG
>JAKSRT010000058.1 GCA_024403485.1 Lachnospiraceae bacterium | reverse complement strand
TGACGAGCCAGTCCTGCATTCCAGCTTTCCCTGCAATAACCTGCGCACTGTAACCGCGGTTTAACCCGTCCTTTATCACAAGCATATTGTTGTACTGTCTTACAAGCAGAGACTGAATATGAAACGGAGATTCCCGAAGTGTCATTAAATCATAGTATAGGCGAAGGGCTTCTTTCTGCCTCTTTTGAGATATTGCGGTAATCATATCGAAAATTTTACCGTTTACCTGATGCGTGCAAACCGTATCCACATCCTGTCTGGTAACTTCATTTCTGTCCAGACACCAGGCCGCAAGTTTTTCAAGCTCAAGGCTCAAAAGAGTCATATCCGGGCCTACTTCCGATACAAGATACATGGCGATTGCCGGTTGAATGGCTTTGCCGCAATTTTTAAGATAGCCCATGACCCAGCGTGTCAAATTTTCTTCTGTTTCGGGTTTATACTCTTCCGTCACCCCGTTTTTGCTGATAAGTTTAAAAAGTTTCGATCTCTTGTCAGCCTTAAGCTCACATAGAATAAAAACCACGTCTTCGCTTACTGTTTCAAGCGCATCTGTCAGCATGGAAAGATTAGAATTTTCCGAACCCTCTTCTTTAGCCATCCATCCCGTATTTTCACAAATAATAACTCGGTGGTCAGCCATGAAAGGCATGGTATTAATAAGATCTACAACTTCACTTATATTGGTATTTGTTCCTTCAAAATACGAATAATTAAGAGTATCATCAGGGGTTGTCAGTGCATCCCTAAGCGCTTTTTTATAATAATTTCTTAGATATGCCTCTTCTCCAAACAAAAGATACATATTTTTAAACGAACCGCTTTTTATGTCTTCTTTTATCTGTCCCATAATAATCTCCTTTCCGTAAGTATAGAATCAGTATACCAAAAACATACCTCTTATTCTATTCAAGAATGATTTTTATCTTATTTCCATCATAATTGCACCATGGGTATTATTTCATTTCTCACTTCCACTCCCTCACCCACATTCTTTTTCCATCGCTTCCAATAGTGATTTCTCCGTTATCCATAGTCATAAGAATATGACAGCCTATTGCCTTAAGAGTTTCTAATGTTTCAGCATGAGGATGCCCGTATCTGTTACCTCGGGCCGCAGATACTACTGCAATCTCAGGCAGGAGATACTCAAGCAGTGGCGCTCCGTTAGATGTGGAACTTCCATGGTGAGCACATTTATATACCTCAATATGTCCATCCTCGGTATATATATTACAAAAGCTCGCGTTTCTTCGGTTTGCAGAACCTTGCTTATATATAAACTCTTCCTGCATATATTTAAGAATCTTTTCTTCCGTTTCCTTAGTGGCGTCTCCCGTCAATAGCATATCAAAGTTTTTTATATTAACCCATAGAACCATGGAATTGGCATTATCGTCCAAAAGCAATTTTTGTTCACCCGCCGGCCATATGCAGGACACTTTAACCGCTCCGTAATTTACCAAAGCCCCCTGTGAAATCATCTCCACATTAATCCCCTTTTCCATGGCAGATGTTGCTACCTTAAGCAGTGAATCATCCATATTTTCCAGCGGTATTAGAGGCAAAAGAACACGCCTCACCGTTATTCCGTTTTGAGGACCATTCTCAAGCAATTCTTCTATTCCGTTTATATGGTCCGCATCTCCATGCGAAAGATATATATCTTCTATCACTGTTATTCCCTTCGCCTTCAAAAATGGGATAAGTACATATTTTCCCACACTGCTTTTCGATGAAGATCCAAAATCATTTATAATCGCGGTATTTACTCCCGTCCGGACAATAATGCCGTCTCCTTGCCCTACATCAGTTATGTAAGCTTCAAGAGGTTGATAAATCGGCTTACCCACAAATATTATCAGTGACGATATAACCACAAATTTATAGAATACCGATAATTTCCTTTGCCAAAAAAACATCATTAAAAACAAAACAACATAAAATACAATCACCCGGATAATAGTGGGTTTATATACAATTTGAAAACATTTCACCTCGGAAACAATTTCAGATAATCCGTCCGTAATTCTAAGCAGTATCGCACAGAAAAAATCGAAAACCCGGGCAACCAAAGACAAATGCAGAGCCCCAAAAAAGAAACCACAAGCTCCTGCCATCAGAATCGGCGTTGTTAGCAGACCCATTATAAGATTTAATACTATACTCAATACAGTAGAATAGGACTGAAAAAACAAAGTGAGCGGAAGCAAACCGATATATATAATTAACGGAACCGAGGCACCAAGACAAAAATCAGCAAATTTCATGCGAATACCGTCTCTGGTATATACCTTGGAATAAAGCGTTGTTGTCAGGTCTTTTCTAAAATATGTAAAAAACAGGCCGGTAAACAAAACCGCTCCGTACGAATACAAAAAAGCACTGTCAAAGGCACATAGCGGATTACTAATCAAAGATACAGTCATTGCCAGAAACAAGGCACTCAATAGGTCATAGGTTCTGTTAAAAATATCCGCCAAAAGGCGAAGTAAAAACATAAAAACCGCTCTAAAAACAGAAATTCCAAAACCTACAAGTGTGCCATAGAAAAGAATGAATCCCATGCCAACCGCTGCCGCGTGGTACCTTTTCATTCCGGTCTTTTTCAGAAGCTTATATATCCCTCCCCCGGCTATAAAAATATGTAATCCACTTATAACAAGAAAGTGTGAAAAACCGCTTGCTTTATAAAGATCCTTTCGCTCATCGCTAAGTCCTGATTTATCTGCGAAAAGCAAGGTGTTAATTGTTCCACCTTCAATTGGGCAATTATCTTTGACGATATTACAAAGGTGCACCCGCAGTTTAAACATGGTTTCTTTGATTGTTTTCTTTGGCCTTGATATAAATTCTATCGACGTCACGTTTACATAAAATTGATACCCTTTACTTTCGTAATATCTTTTTGAATCAAATTCACCCGGATTTCCTGCCTTGGCAAATTCGCCACAGGTTCCGATAATTTTCACATTTGTACCGATAGTAACTTCATTAATGTCAAAATTGCAACCTTTGGTTTCTTTTGTGTAGTCTTCATTTTCGTTGCGCTTATTGTTAACATAACATATTGCCCCAACGTCTTTTTTTGCATCAAAACAACCTTTTACATATATTGCTTTAATATTTCCCTCGTCATTAAGTGTCTTATCTTCCACTTCTCCCTCTATAGTAATAACCGATTTCGGAGTCAGATTAATCGAAGCAGATTCATACAAGAAGACAGAATAGATAATCGACCAGACTAAAGCGACCAAACCAATAATAATAGCCGGTCGTAATTTTAGTTCACGCATATCAAATCACAAAATCCTTTGTAAGTTCCGGATTTAATGCCACTGACTTTCATTACATCTTCTATTTTTTCAAAAGGACCGTTTGCATCCCGGTAAGCTATTATAGCTTTCGCTCGAGTTTCACCTATTCCGGGAAGATTCATCAATTCAGCCAAATTAGCCTGATTTATGTTAACAAGTCTCCCCTCACTGCTGTCTGTTGTTACGATATCGGCATCATAGTTGCCAAGGTTGCCATGTGTTATGTTAACTGTGTCTATTTTTTTATTGTCTCCTTCGTTTCGGCCGTCATCCTCCTGAATTTTAGGAATGATAATCTGATTACCATCCTTTAACCCCGCCACGAAGTTTAAACCACCGATGTATGCATCACCGGTGGTTCCCCCTGCTTCGTTAATCAATTCATATACTCTGGAGCCCTCCGGGAGTATATACACTCCCGGTTTGATTACTTCACCCAGTATGCATACCGTGATGGTATTCGGTCCGGCACCTGCTTCTGATATTGCAGCATTAGATATTTCCGTGCTGTTTGAGGCTAAATATAAATCCTCTGTTTCAGCAGATGCTTTTATGCCGTCATGAGCATAGATTCCCGAACTGTCATAGTACTCGCCATTTCCATATTTAATTTGTTTGCTTTGGGTTATACTGCACCCCGAAAGGGTTACACACAGAAATGTACAAATAAGCAGAACAATAAGATTAAAAATAGTTTTCATTTGCCTCCTATTCGGAGGACACGTGGTAAGAGTAATAATAAATGCAAACTTATTCTTTTTCAATTCGCATTTTTCACAAAAAAACTCTTCAAAAAAATGCCAAAGAGGGATGTCAACCGGTCGATTCAGCATAACGGGAAAAGAATTTCCAATTACAAAAAAACACCCGGCTGTCAGTTCAGTCGGGTATTAAAAGATTCTTTAATATTTATAAAAGCGTAACCTTATATGCAAACCTCAAGATATCCTGTAAGCTTTGAAAAATCATACTCACTCAGTACGCCAAGACCGGAATCGTAAAATTTACCGTCAAAACCGATCAGATAATGGTTATATCTTCCAAGCTTCTCCATCATAATGCAGCACTTGGGAAGTGTTACATCAGGGTCGCCAAGCGTGTAAATAATTTCTTCGGAATGTTCAAAACCAAAATAGTTTAAGGCATTAATCATTTTTCCCATAGTAGCCTGCCACTCTGCACAATGCATAATATTGCTTGCTTCATCAATTGTAATACCCGCAAGCATTGCAATACATGACTGACCGCACAAACCATCCGCAGGCTGCTTAATGCAGTCAATGGAATCGATCTTTCTGATAGGATTGGCCGTACTGTAAGGACTGTCCTCAACCTCAGATTTTGTTATTCTGAATGTTACCTTGTGCTGTTCACTTTTAGGAAGTGAATTCACAAGTTCTTTGGTAACAGGAATACCGTAATAGCCTTTTCCTTTAGGTACCAGATTGCAGACAAAGGTTTCACCGTCAATTCTGACCTTAGCCGGCATATGGCCTTCTCTGTCAAATATCTCCCACACATTAAAAGGGATATTAACCACGTATCCGGACTCTGTACTATCTATAATTCCATTGAATGTATACTTCATTAAATACTGCTCCTCAATACTTTTTACTATACAAATTTATTATTTTTTCGACTCATTGTCAAATATTGTTATTTTTATAACAAACTTTGTCCATAGGTATAAATCTGCCGTTTTATTGCAAAAAGAAACCGGTGCGAACGATGAATGTCGCACCGGTTTGTTAAATAATTAACTATGTGTTTTTACTCTGCTCAAAACCCGTTTTTTATTTTCCGGCCTTTGCCATCGCTGATCTGTAGGTCTTGGGGTCCATTTCAAATTTGTAAAGCATTAAGGTGAAGAAATAGCTTATAAATGCACCGACAATTACTGCGGCATAGCCTAAAAGCATTACCGGAACCAATGATAAATTTGTTGAATTACCTGCAAAAGCGAATACCATTCTGCTGAGCGCTCCGCTTGAGGATAAGAAAACAAAAGGCAAAAGACATACAAGCATTACAACCAGACCAAGCACAAACTTCTTATAAGCCACAGCGTTGTATATAGGCATTACTATTGCAAGGAATATAACGGTTATAGCCATAATGCACTCTGCCTGATAATTTTCTCCAACGGCTCTTTCCGGAACCAAAACATACATTCTTATAAACTTTGCCGCAAAGTACAATGTATAAGCTATTATACCCATAATTGCCGTAAATATGCAGGGAATGCTTGTCTGAAGTTTCTTCTTTGCAAAAGAAGAACAAACCATTTTACTTACGGTAGGTGTAATAACAAGCTGGAATGCATAACTGCTGCAAAGCATTAAATATAAGCCACCTAAAACGGAGTCATTTATAAATAATTCAAACACAACTCCCAGTCCAAAAAATACTAATCCCAACCACAATATGGTTTTGTACTGAAAACCATATTTCATAACTTTAAAACCCAATTTAATGTCATTAATCATTTTCTTTCTCCAAATCCGCAGACGTAGCTGCCATATATTATAAAGTATCTCTGTATCCGCTCTTAAATCCATTAATACAGGTTTTTACCAGTATCCTGTTCAATACAAAAGCAAGCAGAATCGCAATTACAAGATATATATATCCTGCAATACCGACCGAACCGATATAATCAATATCTATTCCGCCATTTTCAAGAACTATTATCACAACCGGAGGAACCAGTAAAAGGGATGCTACAATTGTCAGGATGTAAATACATCCCATATGAGCCATCATGGTTTTAGCAAATTTTCTTGTAATTATCTGATTAAAATAAACTGATGAAGTAACCGTAAATCCGATTATCAGTGCATATACTAAATTATTCGGATGAAAGTTTTTCGTTAATATAAAGTCCGATATTATTATTGACCCGAGTGAAATAATCAATGCTCTCGCCATATTAATATATGCGTCTTCAATGATTGCCTTTCTGACAACGTCCATACCCTTATAGGAGCTTCTTACAAAGTCCATCATTATCTGGCCCTTTACGGCAATGCCTCCAAACATATAAAAATCAATAAATGAGATAACAAGAACTATTGTCATGGAAACAAATATCATACCAAGAGCCGGTCCCATCAGTACACCGCAAATCAATATGGAAAGGCCAAAGGCACCCAGCAGACATAAATTTTCGATTATTCGCATTTTTCTTGATGCGAAGACTCTGTATTCCTTTAATAACTTACCCATTTTTCTCACCTATTTTACTCTTGTATTCTTTTTCATTATTGCTACGCTTATCTGGAAAAGGGTTGCGGTTTCCGTTGTAACGTCCATTCCTGCCAGTTTGTCAAGGTTTTCCGCAAGGCAGATACCCTCAAAGCCATACTTGTTTGTGCTTACTGTATAAAGAATATCTTTAGCCTTTTCAATGTCGGCAAGTTCTCCCTTTACAAGAATGTATTTTTCTTTCAAATCTTCCACAAAACCGGTTTCGACCACTTCACCGTGTTCCATTATGATTGCATAGTCGGTAACACTTTCCATATCAAGAATGTTATGCGTTGAGAAAAATACGCTTCTGCCTTCTTTTTCCGTAAGATAAGTTCTGATCAAATCATTCAGCTTATCTCTCATAAGAGGATCAAGAGGTGATGCAGGCTCATCCATAATAAGAAGATCTGTATCTCTTGCAAGTACGGAAGCCAAAACCAGCTTAATCTTGGTTCCGTCGGATAATTCACTTACTTTCTTGCCTCCTTCGAAAGATCCGTCGGCTGAAATGGCAAGATCTTCATAATTCTTTCTGAAAAGAGCTTTATCAAAGTTGTCAAAAAGAAGTGAAGTAAGTTCTTCCACACCCTCAACAGTCCAGTGAGGAAGATAGTAGTTATCGGTTCCTGTGTAGCCAATCATTTCTTTTACAACGGGATTACTTTCTCTGTCTTTGTCGCTGTATTTGCCAAAGTAAGTAAGTTCTCCTTTGTAGTCGGTTCTGATTCCGGCCAAAATGTTCAATAATGTTGTCTTACCGGCACCGTTTTCTCCGATAAGTGCTGTTGCAAATCCCTTAGGAATGTTTAATTCCGGGACATTAAGTTTAAATGATTTATAATCCTTTTCTATGTTTTTTCCTGATATTACTTTTTCGAATTCCATTTTAATTCTCCTGTTATGTTATATTTATAAGCCCTTCATATTAAGCAGTGTGCTCAGCGTTTCTTTTAATTCACGTTCTGTCATTCCGGCTATATCAGCGTATTTGATTGCTTCCGTAAGTGCATCTTCAACTTTTCTTAAATGCTGTTCCTTTAGCATATCGCTGTCCTGCGCATTTACGTAAAACCCTTTGCCCTGAACCGCTGTTACATAGCCTTCTGTTTCCAGCTGTTCGTAAGCCTTCATGGTGGTTATTACACTAATCTTCAGATCCTTTGCCAGCTCCCTGATCGATGGCAGGTACTCTCCGTTTTTATATTTCCCCGACATGATCTCACTTCTGAAGAAATCAGCTATCTGCTGATATATCGGCACACCTGATGTTTGTGATATTCTCACTATGTACCTCCTTATTTAGTTTGAAACACGATGTGATTCAGTTAACTGTTTATGTGTTATATATACACCTATAACAGAACTGTGTCAACACTTTTTTTAATATTTGAACTATTTTTTACTTTTGGGCTGCTTTTTACTTTTGGGTTGCTTTTTACTTTTGGGCTGCTTTTTACTTTTAGACTGCTTTTTGCTTTTGGGCTGCTTTTTTATATCGCGCAAATATTAGGTCACAATGTTTTAGCAAATGCCCGGACACAATATTTTCCGCCATCGCTCCTGAATCGCTCCTGAAAAAGTATACCTGTCATCCATTTCGTCCACTAAAATAAGGCATTTTAATCTTTTTAGATGTATAGCATAAACTTCGATTTCATCTAAATACAGAATAATCCATATTTTAGCTGATAGACGATTCTCACTTGTTCATCTAAAAAATCTAATATTTGAATTTTTAGATGTAAGTTCTTGATTCCTATTACCACTCACTTACATCTAAAAAGCATGAAGTTTATGATTTTAGCTGAAAATCATTATTAATTGATACCTCTAAAAATAGGGTAAATACTCAATTTAGATGCTCAACATGCATATGTTATGGTGTGTATCTTAAGCATGTATTCTATTGAGCATACATAAAAAGCCCTTGCAAAAGATTCTTTCAAAAAATCTCTCGCAAGGACTCATTTATACTAAATCCGTATTACTGTTCACAGTAATCAATATTTTCAGTTGTAACTATACACCCATTTTCTTTCCGATAACTTCTACTGTTTCATCAAGGCATCCCGCTTCAAAAGGAACCTTAATTCCAACCTTGGGAAGAGAGTTTGAATAAAAGTCTCTTGCACCCTGCTTACAAAGTTCAATGTAGCTGTTCCATGCAGCCTTATAATCTTTATCCATCCATGCCTTATATTCAAGTGCAACTGTCTGCGCAAGACAGTAATCAATATAATAGAATGGCATTGCATAGATATGTGACTGTCTCTGCCACAGACCGCCGGTTAAGTAGCACTCATTATCACCGTAATCCATATGCGGGCGATATTCTTTTTCCAGTTCAACCCACTTCATTCTTCTTTCTTCTGGAGTCATATCGGGGTTTGCGTATACAATGTGCTGGAATTCATCTACCATGCAACCATAGGGAATAAATGTAAGTGCGTCTTCGAGATGATATACACGATAATCATCTGCTCTGTCGCCAAAGAACTTATCCATCCAGGGCTCCGTAAAGAATTCCATGGACATCGAATGGATTTCTGCTGTTTCCATTGTAATATTTCTGTATTCGTCGCAATCCTTACGGGTAATGTATCCCTGGAAAGCATGTCCGCATTCATGAGTAATAACGTCCACGTCACCTGCTGTTTTGTTAAAGTTTGCAAATACAAAAGGAGTGTTGTCATCGTTAGGTATTGATGTCATATAACCGCCGTTTCGCTTAGTCTTTCGGCCAAGAACATCGAAACGTTCGTTTTCCAACATAAAGTTGAAGAATTCTCCTGTTTCGGGTGAAAGTTCTTCATACATTTTACGACCCGATTCAAGAATTTCTTCAGGAGTTCCGATAGGTTCGGGATTTCCGTTAGGAAAAGAAATCGTATCGTAGTAGTAAAGATGATCAACACCGATGCGCTGTCTTCTTGCTTCATGGGCTTTGGTTGCCAAGGGTACTATTTTCTTTTTAACTTCCTCTCTGAACGCCTTAACCTCATCGGGACCGTAGTCATTGCGCTGCATTCTCGCATAACCTAATTTGGTATATGAATCAAAGCCAAGAAGCTTTGCCTGGGCAGTACGGTTTTTAACCAGCTTGTCGTAGATTTCATCAAACTGATCTCTGTTTTCCATAAAGAATCCGGTAGTCTTTGCAAAAGCCTTTTTTCGGGTTTCACGATCGGGGCTGGTGGTATGTTTTGTCATAAGAGGAAGATTTAATATTTCACCTTCCCATTCAATCTTTGCAGTTGCTACCAGTTTCTCATATCTGGTTACCAGTGCATTTTCTTCCTGCATTAAGGGAACCATTTCAGGAACAAAATACTCAAGTTCAAGCTCCATATTCTTATACGCAACCGGACCTATCTTCTCCATAAACTGCTCTTTAAACGGAGATTCGTACAAAGCCCTTGTATAGCCTACCTGAGCTTCTCTGATTGTAGGAACATATTCGTCATTGTATTCCTGCTCCTTGTCATAGAACTCATCGGTTGTATCGATGTCGTGACGAATCATACAAATCTGATTCATGGAATATACATCATGGAACATTTCTGCATACTTTTCATGTACCTTAAATGCCTCCTCAAAAGAAGCTGCATCTCTCATTTCCTCGGTAAGTGCCTTTAATTCTGCCCTTACCTTAGCGTAATCAATACGCTCATATTTCATTTCGGTAAATTTCATTCTTACCCCCTTATATATGTTTATTAATATTGTTTTCTCACAAATACTTAAGCCTGACTTACATCCTTAACATCAGTTCCCTGCCTATTACCTCGCCGTTTTTAATATATGTTCTCGGGACTCTCTTACTTACGGCACAGTTAAGTTCATAAGGAATGGTACCTGCTGTTTCTGCCAGTTTTTCGATAGGATTATTTTTTCCCCATATTTCAATTTCGGACCCAACATCAACCCCCGGCTTATCAGTCAGATCCAGCATACACATATCCATACAGATTTTACCGCGCAAACGAGCAGGTCCTTCCGGAGTAATGAGCTCGCAGTTGTTTGACAATGCACGGAAAAATCCGTCCGCATATCCGTAAGGCAACACACCGATTCTGGTGGTACGGTCCGTTTCAAATATTCCGCCATAACTGATTTTGGTGCCTGCAGGATAGATTTTAACCGTACTGACTACCGTTTTTAATGTCATCACCGGTTTAAGTCCAAGTTTTTTCGCAAAGTCACCATAGCCGTACAGTAAAAGCCCCGGACGAACCATATCAAGGCTCATTTCCGTATAATTGGCTACAGCTCCGGTATTGGCACAATGCCTTAAATCAAATTTCTTTCCGGATTTATCCTCAACAGCAGAAATAACCCTTGTGAACAGTTCAAACTGATGTCTGGTGTATGCTTCACACTCTTCCCCCGGTTCGTCAGATACCGCAAAATGTGTAAATATTCCCTCTGCCATTAGCCCGGGCATATTTATAGCCTCAATGATGCCTGCTACACCTGTATCAAAATGATTATCTTCAACAAGAAAACCCAGGCGGCTCATACCCGTGTCCACCTTGATGTGAACCTTAAGCACTTTGCCCAAACGTACGGCTTCTTCCGAATATTCGACCGCCTTGGCTTTACAGGTTATTGCCTGTGTAATATTAAAATCAATCAGGCGCTCCACCTGCTCCTTCGGTGTATGGCCAAGAATCAGAATTGGCATCTTAATGTCGTTGACACGAAGCTCCATAGCCTCATCTATACTGCTGACAGCTAAGTAGTCGGCGCCTTCCGCTTCAAGGGTTTTGGAAACCTCCACCGCACCGTGTCCATAGGCATCTGCCTTTACAACGCCAAGAAACTTAACATTTTCACCCACTCTTTTTCTGAGAGTTCTGTAGTTATGAATTAATGCATCCAGGTCTATTTCCGACCATGTTCTTTTTAACGTAGATTCCATATAAATGCCTCAAACAACTTTATGTAAACCATTTTCCCGATTAATCAGATTTATCCGGTTTAACTAAATATCTTCCGATTCACTCCAATAATGCTTTTTACGAAGTTCCATAAAGCCGATAGTTATTGTTGTCACTGCAGCCAAGCCGTCAGCAATGGGGCCTGTAAAGATTATTCCGTCGATTCCGAAGAAGCGGGGCAAAATCAGCAAAAGCGGAATAAAGAAAAGAATCTGTCTGGTAAGTGACAGGAATAATCCGATTTTAGGTCTTCCTGTTGCGTTAAAGAAGTTCGCGATAATGGGCTGAACAAAGTTAAGCAGAATAAAGAAAAAATATATTCTGAAATATCTTACCGCAAAATCATAGTATTCTTTACTTCCCTCGCCGAATATCTTAATAATCTGCAGCGGAAAGAGCTGAAATACGGCAAATGATATTGCCGAAAGTCCTGCACATACCGACAAAGCAAGTATTGTTGCCTTACGCACTCTTGAATATTTCTTTGCACCATAGTTAAAACTTGCAATAGGCTGAAGTCCCTGGGATATACCGATAATGGAACCAAAGAACAGCTGACTGACCTTTGAAACGATTCCGACACAGGCAATAGGAATTTCTTCGCCGTACACGGATCTGGCTCCGTAATATTTCAGCGAATTATTCAGGATAATCTGAACCACCATCATTGAAACCTGATTAAAAAATGAAGCGGTTCCAAGAGATACACAACGGCAGACATATTCAAATTTCAATGCAAAATGCACTAATTTTAGCTTTACGGTTTTATAGTTGAATAAATACCATAAAACAAGACCCGCAGATACATATTGTCCAATTATTGTTGCCCATGCGGCACCTGCCATTCCCCAGTTCAATACAAATACAAAAACAGCATCAAGGATTGTATTTATAACGGCTCCCACAAGATTGCACAGCATTGAAAAATTAGGAGCTCCGTCCGCTCTTACAAGATGAGAACCACCGGCCGAAAAAATCAGCATCGGGAATCCGATTGCCGTTATTCTTGTATATGTTGTAGCGTATGGAAGAACCGATTCAGGCGAGCCGAACAAAATCAGTAAATGAGGCAGAAACATTTCCGTAATAACAAAAAGAATCAGCCCGGACCCAATTAGCAGGGTTACGGAATTACCGATATAATAGGGTGCCGTCTCACTGTCTCCCTCTCCCATTGTGAGATTAAACGCCGAAGCACCGCCTATTCCAAAAAGAAGCGCCAAAGCGATACATGATATGCTTAAGGGAAAGGCTATATTTGTAGCCGCATTTCCAAGCTCACCGACGCTGTTTCCTATAAAATACTGATCTACAATGTTATAAACCGCACCAACAAGCATTGCTATTATGCTTGGTACGGCAAATTTCCTAAGTAATTTACCAACAGGTTCCACACCCAAAGGATTTGATTTATTATTTGCACTCATAGACAATATACTACCACTAACGCATAAAAAAATCGAGTGGATAAACACCACTCGATTAATGTCGAACTATTTATTGTATTCAGGAATTTTTTCCTTATTAACAGCAAATTTATTACACATATCAATTGCAAACTTAATAGGATAAAATTGAACCATACTTGAATCAATTATTCCGTCAATATCAAGTTTAAATGATATTTTAACGAATAAATCCGCCTCGTTTGAAAAAATCTTTTCAAACGCCTTCACGGATTCAACATCGATCGAACTGACATCCGGAGTACTAATGTCAACCACATCATCGAGCATGATTGACATCGAGGTCGCACAGGCACCCATCATCTGGTTCATAGCTTCAGATATGGCACTGAGCTGAAGTTCACCAACTTCACCCTCCTTGTTGCCCGGACCACCCATCATTAAATCCGTCATGCAAATGACATCAGGTTCTTCAAGAATAAAAACATTATTTCCGCTTAATCCCTTTATATAATGAATTTGTACAAAAACACATTTATTGCTGTAATCGTCAAGAACTTCACTTTTCTTGATAACCTTTACATTAGGCATTGTAATGTCAACTTTGTGATTAACCATCATGCTGAGCGTTGTTGCCGCATTACCAATGCTTATATTTGCTATCTCGCCGATAGTATCTATTTGGGATAATGTAAGTTCTTCCATGGAAAAACTCCCTTCAACTATTGTAAAATGACACTTGATTAAGATATCACAAAATAATTAACAACTTATTTAAATACAACAAGTTTAATAAGAACCAAAATCAAAATGTGAGCAGGGTAAAATGAATAACAAAAATATTTAAATACTTTACTGTGATGTCCCTGCCTTCCCTTATAAAACCAGATCGGAATAAGTGCGAAAATACCGAATGCTTCAACAACAACCTCAAAGGTTCTTCCAAAAACAGTAATATTTTCACATAATCCACCTATTAATTCAGAACAAATACTCCAAACAAAATAAGCCTGTAATATACGATTTATCCAAACCACTGCGGTTCTCATCCATTCTTTCTTATAATTTACCTTAAAAGAAAGAATTTCATCTTCCCTAAACAAGAAGAAAATAAGAACCATTACGATGCCACCGCCAAAGTAGTCAACCATTGTAAGTGTACCGATAACAAATCCCACCAGCAATGTAAGCATTGCTACAACTAAAAAAACAGCATATTTTGAAATTTTATTTTTAATTTTCTTTGGTTGATCCATAATAAGCATGCATAAAATACTTATAATAAATGTCCAAAGAACATTCTGCTGAACCGGAAAAAACCAGGTGCCGCCACACATTAAATCAAATGGTATTTCCGAAATCAAAGCAAATACAAAGAGCCTTAACAGATATTTCTTCAAATTACCTGTATGTCTGTAACCCTCAACTATAGTAAATGCAAAAATAGGGAAAGCAACTCTTCCGATATAATGAAGCCAAATCTGGTTTCCCAAAAGAGTCATGCATAAATGGTCGCAAAACATAAACAGCATTGCCATTATATGAAGCGAAAAAGAGCTAAAATCAAAATTAATTTTTAATGTTTTCAAACCATCCCTCATAAAAAATACAATACATGATTACATAACTAAAAAAACCTCGTTATCATAACGAGGTAAATTTTAGTGCCGGCGACCGGAATCGAACCGGTACGGGAGGTTAGTCCCGCAGGATTTTAAG
>JAKSRT010000057.1 GCA_024403485.1 Lachnospiraceae bacterium | reverse complement strand
TCGCGATTCCTGCAGGTGTTACTGTAGATATCGCAGAAAATAACAAAGTGACTGTAAAAGGTCCCAAGGGTACTCTTGAAAGAGTATTACCTAAGGAAATGGAAATTAAGCTTGAGGGTGCTGAAGTAGTAGTAAGCAGACCCAACGACTTAAAGAAAATGAAGTCTCTTCACGGATTAACCAGAACACTTATCAACAATATGGTTGTTGGTGTATCTAACGGTTACGAGAAGAAGCTTGAAGTTAACGGTGTAGGTTACAGAGCTGCTAAGGCAGGCAAGAAGTTAACACTTTCTCTTGGATATTCACATCCCGTAGAGATGGAAGATCCTGAAGGCGTAGAAACAACTGTAGATGGTAACATTATTACCGTTAAGGGTATTGACAAAGAAAAGGTTGGCCAGTTTGCGGCTGAAATCAGAGACAAGAGAAGACCTGAACCTTATAAGGGCAAGGGTATCAAGTATGCTGATGAAGTTATCAGACGTAAAGAAGGTAAGACCGGTAAGAAGTAAGAGATAAGGAGAGTGTAAAAAATGGTTACAAAAGAATCCAGACAGGAAATTCGTGTTAAAAAGCACATGAAAATTCGCAACCGTTTTGCAGGAACAGCTGAAAGACCCCGTCTTGCAGTATTCCGTAGCAACAACCATATGTATGCTCAAATTATCGATGATACAGTAGGCAATACATTGGTTGCAGCTTCTACAATCGAAAAGGATGTAAAGGCTGAACTTGAAAAGACTAACGACGTTGAAGCAGCAGCTTACTTAGGTAAGGTTATTGCAGAACGTGCACTTGAAAAGGGTATTAAGACCGTTGTTTTCGACAGAGGCGGTTTTATTTACCAGGGTAAAGTAGCAGCATTAGCAGAGGCAGCTAGAGAAGCTGGCTTAGAATTCTAAGGAGGAGAAACACGTATGAAACGCACTATGATAGATACAACTAACATGGAGTTCAGTGAAAAGGTAGTTTCCATTAAGCGTGTTACAAAGGTCGTTAAGGGCGGACGTAATATGCGTTTCACAGCTTTAGTAGTTGTTGGTGACAATAACGGTCACGTAGGCGCCGGCCTTGGAAAAGCTGCAGAAATTCCCGAAGCTATTCGTAAAGGCAAGGAAGATGCAATGAAGAACCTTGTTAGCGTTGCATTAGATAATAACAACAGTATATCTCATGACTTTGTTGGAAAGTTCGGATCTTCTTCAGTATTACTTAAGAAGTCTCCCGAAGGTACCGGTATCATCGCAGGTGGTCCTGCTCGTACCGTTTGCGAACTCGCAGGTATCAAGAACATCCGTACCAAGTCTTTAGGTTCCAACAATAAGCAGAACGTAGTTCTTGCTACAATCGCAGGTTTAAGCCAGTTAAAGACCCCCGAACAGGTTGCTTTAAATCGTGGTAAATCCGTTGACGAAGTAATGGCGTAAGGAGGATTAGAACATGGCAGCAAAGAAAACAGCAAAAACTTTAAAAATTACTTTAGTGAAATCTACTATCGGAGCTATTCCTAAGCACAGAGCTACAGTAGAAGCATTAGGTCTTCGTAAGCTTAACAAGACTGTTGAACTTCCTGACAATGATGCTGTAAGAGGAATGATTCAGCAGGTTAGACACTTAGTTAAAGTAGAAGAAGCTTAAGAAGAGGAGGTGTCACAATGGAATTATCTAACTTACAGCCCGCAGAAGGCTCTAAACACAGTGATAATTTTAGAAGAGGTCGTGGACACGGTTCAGGAAACGGCAAGACTGCTGGTAAGGGTCACAAGGGTCAGAAGGCTCGTTCAGGTGCTCCCAGAATCGGTTTTGAAGGTGGTCAGATGCCCCTTTACAGACGACTTCCTAAGAGAGGTTTCAAGAACAGAAATCACAAAGAAATCGTTATTTTAAATTTAAATGCATTAGAAGTTTTCGAAGATGGCGCAACTGTTGACATTGAAGCACTCATCGCTAAGGGAATCGTTAAGAAACCCGAAGATGGTGTTAAGATTCTTGGCAACGGTGAACTTACCAAAAAACTCAATGTTAAGGTAAACGCTTATAGCGAATCTGCTAAAGAAAAGATTGAGAAACTTGGTGGAACTGCTGAGGTGATCTAATGATTAAGACACTTAGAGATGCATTAAAGATTAAAGAAGTAAGGGAAAAGCTTTTGTTTACCCTTTTAATGATCATCATCGTGCGTATAGGCTGTCAGATGCCTGTACCCGGTGTTAACAGAAGTTATTTTGCGGACTGGTTTGCTAAGCAGACCAGTGATGCATTTAACTTTTTAGATGCATTTACAGGTGGTTCATTTCTTAATATGTCATTATTGGCATTGAACATTACACCTTATATTACTTCTTCCATTATTATGCAGCTTCTTACAATTGCGATTCCCGCACTTGAAGAAATGCAGAAGGAAGGCGGCGAAGGTCGCAAAAAGATTGCATCACTTACACGTTATGTGACTGTAGCACTTGCATTGATTGAAGCAACTGCAATGACCGTTTCTTTCGGAAATTCAGGTCTTTTACAGAAGTTCAATGCATTAAATGTTATTACAGCAATCGCTGCATTAACAGCTGGTAGTGCATTTGTTATGTGGATCGGCGAAAGAATTACCGAGAAGGGTATCGGCAACGGTATTTCCATAATTCTTTTGGTAAACATTATCGCAAGAATTCCTCAGGACTTATCTCAGTTGTTCCAGCAGTTTGTTACAGGAAAAAGAATTGCATCTGCAATTCTTGCAGTAGTTATTATTATTGCAATTTTAGTTCTTATGATTATGCTCGTTGTATTACTTAATGCAGGTCTTCGTAAGATTCCCGTACAGTATGCAAGAAGAGCACAGGCAGGTGGAAAGATGGGCGGTGCTGCAGCATCAAACATTCCGATCCGTATTAATACTGCCGGAGTTATTCCGATTATTTTTGCATCATCACTTATGCAGACACCCGGAATTATCTCATCACTTATCGGATATAAGGGCACAGGCGTATGGAGTCATATCCTTCACGGCTTAAGCTCATCTTATTGGGTAAATAAGAATTATCCTTATTATTCAGTTGGTTTGCTGGTATATATTTTGTTAGTAATCGTATTCGCTTACTTCTACACATCTATTACCTTCAATCCTATTGAACTTGCTGATAACTTAAAGAAGTCAAACGGCTTTATTCCCGGTATCAGACCCGGTAAGCCTACCAGTGATTATCTTACAAATATCTTAAATGCTATCATCTTTATTGGTGCATGCGGTTTGGTTATCGTAGGTATTTTACCTTTCATTTTCTATGGAGTGTTCAACGCACAGGTTACATTCCTTGGAACCAGCCTTATCATTATAGTAAGTGTTATTATTGAAACACTTACACAGATTGAGAGCATGATGCTTGTAAGAAATTACAAGGGATTCCTTAATCAGTAAGATTCGGTTATAAATCATCAATAATTTCGGAGCAAGGCTTATGCCTTGCTTCGATAATTGTGTTTTTAGACAATTTTTTACTCAGAGGATAAATTTATTATGAAAATAATTATGTTAGGTGCTCCCGGTGCCGGTAAAGGTACACAGGCAAAAATGATTAGCGAAAAATATGGCTTACCTCATGTATCAACAGGTGACATTTTCCGTGCAAATATTAAGAACGGAACTGAACTTGGCATGGAAGCTAAGAAATATATGGACCAGGGACAGCTTGTTCCCGATGAACTTACAGTTAAGATTCTTCTTGACCGTGTAGCTCAGGAAGACTGCAAGAACGGATATGTTCTTGATGGTTTCCCTCGTACAATTCCTCAGGCAGAAGTTCTTGAGAACGCCTTGAAGGAACTTAATGACAATGTTGATTTTGCTATTAACGTTGATGTTCCCGATGAAAATATCATTAACAGAATGGGCGGAAGAAGAGCATGTGTAAACTGCGGTGCTACATA
The DNA here is from genome assembly GCA_024403485.1 of Lachnospiraceae bacterium. Lineage (GTDB taxonomy): Bacteria > Bacillota > Clostridia > Lachnospirales > Lachnospiraceae > UBA1258. The sequence goes on along the minus strand of JAKSRT010000057.1, from coordinate 11,017 downwards.
TCATCTTCAGTATGCTCCCACAAAGGTTGAAGGTATCTGCGATAAATGCGGAAACGAACTTATTCTTCGTGATGATGACAAGCCTGAAACAGTTAAGAACAGACTTGATGTATATCATAAGCAGACACAGCCCCTCATTGATTTTTACAATGAACGCGGCATTCTTAAAGAAGTAGATGGGACGGTATCCATGAATGAAGTCTTTAACAGCATTGTTTCCATTCTTGGCTAGGAGAAATAATATGTCGGTATCAATAAAATCACCTGCAGAAATAGCTCTTATGCGTGAATCCTGCAGAATATTAAGTGAAGTTTTTGATGAAATGTCAAAAATAATTGAACCCGGTATATCCACAAAGGATATAGACAGAGAAGGTGAGCGCCTTATCAGAAGCTACGGATGTATTCCTAACTTCCTGAACTATAACGGCTATCCCGCTTCTGTATGCGTCTCTGTTAACGACGAAGTTGTTCACGGTATTCCTCGCAAGCATCACAAGCTTAAAGAGGGAGATATTGTAAGTCTTGACTGCGGCCTTATCTATAAGGGATATCATTCGGATATGGCAAGAACTTATGGAGTAGGCGAGATTTCAGAAGAAGCACAGAAACTTATAGATGTAACAAAGCAGAGTTTCTTCGAAGGTATTAAAATGGCTAAAGCGGGAAACTACCTGTATGATATATCAGCAGCCATTGATGATTATGTAACACCCTTTGGATACGGAATCGTTAAAGATCTTGTAGGTCATGGTATAGGAACTTCTCTTCATGAAGATCCCCAGATTCCGAATTTTAAACAGAAAAGAAAAGGCATTAAGCTTGAACCCGGTATGACATTGGCGGTTGAACCGATGATTAACGCCGGTGGCTGGGAAGTATGCTGGCTTGACGATGACTGGACGGTTGTTACTGAAGACGGAAGCCTGTCCGCTCATTACGAGAATACTATCCTCATTACAGAGGATGAACCTGAAATATTAACTCTTAAGCTTTAAATAAAGGAGAAATGCATGTCTAAATCCGATGTAATTGAAATTGAAGGAACAGTAGTTGAAAAACTTCCCAACACAATGTTCAAGGTTGAACTTGAAAACGGCCATCAGGTATTGGCTCATATCAGTGGAAAGTTAAGACAGAACTTCATAAGAATTCTTCCCGGGGATAAAGTTACACTGGAACTTTCACCCTATGATTTGACTAAAGGAAGAATTATTTGGAGAGATAAATAGGATATAAAAAATATTCTAAAAATTTTTAAAAATAATGCTTGAAATACTTGAAAGGCCGTGGTATAGTAATACTCGGCCTTTTTTGTGCGGTAGGGTATATTTATGCCCTTAAACAGCCGGGAAAGTGCTAAAAAACTTGAAGAACTGAAAGGAGGCAACCATGAAAGTAAGATCTTCAGTTAAACCTATTTGCGAAAAGTGCAAAGTAATTAAGCGTAAGGGTAAGATCAGAATTATCTGTGAAAATCCCAAGCACAAACAGAGACAGGGTTAATCCGAGAACTACGGATTTAAAGTATATAATAAACGTAGAGAGCCTACGTATTATTACTTTTGATACCGCAAGAGCTCAATTAACGGGAGCTCGTACCTTGTCGGAAAAGTCGGACGCCGGTCCGGCCGGGACAAAGTTTTGTCCCCAATCAATTAGTAGGCACATAAAGTGCCGCACCAAAAGGTGCAATTAAGCGCAGCGCAAAAAGCGCAATGAGCAGAGCGCAGAAAATGGAGGAAACGTAAATGGCTCGTATCGCAGGTGTTGATTTACCTAGAGAGAAGCGCATCGAAATCGGATTGACCTATATCTACGGAATTGGTAGAACAAGCGCAAACAAGATTTTAGCAGATGCAAATGTTGATCCTAATACTCGTGTTAGAGATCTCACAGATGATGAAGTTAAGAAACTCAGTGAAGTAATCGATGAAAAGTACTTAGTAGAAGGTGATCTTCGTAGAGATGTAGCACTTAATATTAAGAGACTTCAGGAAATCGGATGCTACAGAGGTATCCGTCACCGTAAGGGACTTCCTGTACGTGGTCAGAAGACCAAGACAAACGCTCGTACCCGTAAGGGACCTAAGCGTACCGTTGCAAACAAGAAGAAGTAATTGTGAATTAAGAAAGAAAGTAGGTTAGTTTAAAATGGCAAAAGTTGCAAAGAAAGTAACAAAGAAACGTGTCAAGAAAAACGTTGAACGCGGACAGGCACATATTCAGGCATCTTTCAATAACACAATCGTTACATTAACAGATGCTGAAGGTAATGCATTAAGTTGGGCAAGTGCCGGTGGTCTTGGATTTAGAGGTTCAAAGAAATCTACTCCTTACGCTGCACAGATGGCAGCAGAGACAGCTACAAAGGCTGCTCTTGTACATGGCTTAAAGTATGTTGACGTATTTGTAAAGGGACCCGGTTCAGGTCGTGAAGCAGCAATTCGTGCTTTAGCAGCATGTGGTTTGGAAGTAGTTTCTATTAAGGATGTTACTCCCGTACCTCATAACGGATGTCGCCCTCCCAAGCGTCGTCGTGTATAGTGTCATCTGACAGCGGTGTATATCTGCTGCAGGCACATTCATTTTTCTATTAATTAAGTTGGATGAAGGGCAGGTTTATATGGCTTGTCTGTAAACAATACGAAAGGACATTAAAAAAATGGCAATTAACAGAACTCCAGTTTTAAAGAGATGCAGATCTCTCGATTTAGATCCTACATTTTTAGGATATGACAAGAAGTCTAACAGAACTCGTAATTCTAAGAAGATGAGTGAATATGGTCTTCAGCTTCGTGAAAAGCAGAAGGCAAAGTTTATCTATGGTGTACTTGAAAAGCCTTTCAGAAACTACTATGAAAAGGCTGATCGTATGAAGGGTATGACCGGTGATAACCTTATGATCATGCTTGAAACAAGACTTGATAACGTAGTATTCCGTATGGGAATTACTCGTACTCGTAGAGAAGCAAGACAGGTTGTTGACCACAAGCACATTCTTGTAAACGGAAAGTGCATCAACATTCCTTCTTACCTTATCAAAGCAGGTGATGTTATCACTTTAAGCGAAAAGGCTAAGGGATTACAGAGATATAAAGATGTAATCGAAGTTACCGGTGGTAGACTCATTCCTGAATGGTTAGATGTTAACCAGGAAGCATTCGAAGGAAAGATCAAGAACCTTCCTACAAGAGAAATGATTGATGTTCCCGTAAACGAAATGCTTATCGTCGAATTATATTCCAAATAATAATTTTGATGATTTTGTGTTTTTACCGAATAAAAAAGGAGGAAGTATCCTGTGTTTGATTTTGAAAGACCCGAAATTAAAATTGTGGATGTATCTGAAGACAAGAAGTATGGCAAGTTTGTTGCTGAACCCCTTGAGAGAGGCTATGGTATCACACTTGGTAATTCATTAAGAAGAATTATGCTTTCTTCATTACCCGGTGCAGCTGTAAGCCAGATTAAAATCGAAGGCGTTCTTCACGAATTCAGCTCCATTGAGGGTGTTAAGGAAGATGTTACAGAGATTATCTTAAACATTAAGAAACTTGCAATTAAGAACACCAGCGATTCCAATGAGCCTAAGACTGCTTACATCGATTTTACAGGTGAAGGCGTTATTAAGGCTTCTGATATCCAGGTTGATCCCGATATCGAAATTATGAATCCCGACCAGGTTATCGCTACAATTTGCGGCGACAAGAATACAAAGTTCTATATGGAACTTACAATCAACAAGGGTCGTGGATATGTAAGCGCTGATAAGAACAAGAACGAGGACCTTCCTATCGGTGTTATCGCAATTGACTCTGTTTATACACCTGTTGAACGCGTTAACATGACCGTTGAGAATACCCGTGTTGGTCAGGTTACTGATTTTGATAAGTTAACTCTTGACGTTCACACAAATGGCACTTTGGCTCCTGAAGAAGCAGTCAGCCTTGCAGCAAAGGTATTGAGCGAGCACCTTAACCTGTTCATTGATCTTTCCGAAAGCGGAAAGGCATTAACAGTATTGGATGATAAGCCTACCACAACTGCTCCCAGTGCTATTGATATGAGCATTGATGATCTTGAACTTTCAGTTCGTTCATATAACTGCTTGAAGAGAGCAGGTATCAACACCGTTGCAGAGCTTGTTAACAAGACTCCTGATGAAATGATGAAGGTTCGTAACCTCGGACGTAAGTCCCTTGACGAAGTTCTTCTTAAGTTAAAGGAACTTGGCTTTGAACTTAAGTCAACCGAAGAATAATATTTAGTATGATTGCATCTGTGGTAAGTCCAAAGAGCGCACAGGTGTTAACTCATAAATGGAAATCATGTGTTAACTGTATAAGACCGATGAGCAACAGTTAATACACCATCTAGTTGAGAAAGGAAATAAAGAAATGGCAAAGTACAGAAAATTAAGCAGAACCTCTTCTCAGAGAAAAGCTCTTTTAAGAGGACAGGTAACATCTCTTATCCAGAATGGTAAGATTGTAACAACCGAAGCTAAGGCTAAGGAAGTTCAGAAGATCGTTGAAGGGCTTATCGCATTAGCTGTTAAGGAAAAGGACAATTTCGAAACCGTAACAGTAAAGGCTAAGGTTGCTAAGAAGGATAAAGACGGCAAGCGCGTTAAAGAAGTAGTTGACGGCAAGAAAGTTACCGTATACGAAGAAGTAGATAAGGAAATCAAGAAAGATATGCCTTCTAAGCTTCATGCAAGACGTCAGATGCTTAAGGTTTTATATGTTGATGAAACCAACAAGTTATTTGATGAAATCGCTCCCAAATATGAAAACCGTAACGGTGGTTACACCAGAATCGTAAAGATTGGTCTTCGTAAGGGTGATGCTGCAATGGAAGTTTTACTTGAGCTCGTATAATCTTTTGTAAAATTTGTTTGCTGAAAACTCCTGCACATATGTGCAGGAGTTTTTTTACTACTTTGTTACCACTAGATATGGTATACTTATAATGATTGTATAACAAATAAGCTTGCGGAGTAGTCAGTGAATAAAAATACCAAGGTATTACTCATCAGTTTAATATTGTTAATAGCTTTGGTATGTATATATCAAAGAGAACCCCTGGGGAAATTTTTGGTAAAATTTGGACAGGAAACTTCTGTGCGTATAGAAGAAATGAAGGTTAAAAGTGCAGAGCGAAGAGAACAAAAAGTAGCCGAAAAAGAAGCCAAGCGACTTGCCAAAGAAGCTGAAAAACTGGCAAAGGAGCAGGCGAAAGAAGAGAAAACAAGCAGTATAGATGCTTTTGATGGACTAGCGGATAACAATCCGGAGAGTATATCGTCTTCTGAACTTCTTGATATGGATGACATGATTTTAAATCGAAGTTTTTCAAGCGAAGAACTGTTGCTCATAAGTCAGCAAAATGGCGTTATTATTACGTCTCAGGATAAAAGCAGATATATTACCGTTACCTCTACCGCTGAGGACGGTTCTCCGGAAATGCGATATATGCTGATTATGGATAGTGTAGACGGTAAATATTTTAGGCCGGACGATGTTATGGTATATTCCTGTGCTGCTACAAAGCTTTTTGATTCTCCGTCTATGGTAAATGCTGTTAAGACAGCCGGTCAGTGGGAGGCATTTAAAAGAACCGGCATAAATTCCGAAGGTATTTATCAATTATTTACGGAGTCGGGACAGATTCTTTATGCCAACGGACAGTATTTCAGACGATACCGGGAGAATATGGAACTTACAGAGGTAATTACGCTTCCGGGTGAGCGAGTTGAACTGGAGGTAAATCATATAAGTCAAAATCCTTCCCTGCCAAACGGATGCGAAATAACAAGTTTGGCAATGGTTTTAAATTTTATGGACTTTGACATTACAAAAGAAGCTCTTTCGGATAATTATTTACCAAAGTCTCCAATCGGTGAAGCCAACTTCTATGAGGAGTTTGTGGGAAATCCGAGAGATAGTTCTTCGTATGGCTGCTACGCCGGTGCGATTGTTAACGCGGCAAATTCTTTTCTGGCCTCAAAAGGAAGTAATTATAAAGCTGTAGACTACTCGGGTGTAAGTTTTCAGACGGTTCTTGAAAAGGTAAGGCAAGGTAATCCTGTTATTGTTTGGGCAACCTGTTATTTGGATCAAGATCCCGGATATTCTACCGAATGGTGGGTTGATGGGGAATATCTTGTATGGAAAGCGAATCTTCATTGCATGGTTCTGATAGGATATGATACGCAAACCGGAAAGGTTATTGTACAGGATCCCATGCGCGGTAAAGAAGAGTATGATATGGAACTGTTTATTAAGCGATTCAAACAGTTTTATTCTCAGGCAGTTGTAGTCGAATAATGAGTAAAAAGAAAGCACCTTAAAAGCTCTGTCGGAAGATCTTAAGGTGCTTTTTATTATTAAGTTTAATTATCAGTGGGATTATCCGATACAATATTTTCTTCAACCGAACTTTGATATGCAATATCGGGATTTTTCTCAGCATACTGTGCCAGGGTCTCGTGGCCGCCCATAAAGCGAACGATCAAAGCACACACAATAATAATTCCGATTATTTCCAAAAGAGGCATTATTATGTTCTTTTTATATGGTGCAAGAGTTTTTTTAATTTTTTTGTATATGCTTAATATTTTTTCTTTCATTTTCTTTGTAATTGTAACCAATATATCCCGAATTCTTGTAATATAAACTATTTTTAAGTATAATCAGTTAGATTGCAAATTAGGATTAAAATGCATCGCATATAAATAATACCTTATTTTTTAAGGGGATAACAGTGGAAATTGTAAAAACCGAAAAATTAACATTTGAATATATAAGGCGTGATGAGAACGACAATGTAGAAGGTATAACTACGGCTGTCGATAATGTTTCTTTGTCTGTTAAACCCGGCGAATTTATTGCGATTCTTGGGCATAACGGTTCGGGAAAATCCACATTAGCCAAAACAATCAATGCGATTTTGCATCCGACCGAAGGAACTGTATGGGTTGATGGCATGGATACCATGGATGAGAGCAATTTGTGGAATATCAGAAATACGGCAGGAATGGTATTTCAAAATCCGGACAACCAGATAATTGGGCAGGTTGTCGAGGAAGATGTTGGATTCGGCCCGGAAAATATGGGAGTACCTTCCGAGGAAATATGGAAGAGGGTAGAAGAAAGTCTTAAAATGGTAGGAATGTACGATTACCGAAAGGCCTCTCCTAACCGCCTTTCCGGTGGACAGAAGCAGCGGGTATCCATTGCCGGTGTGTTGGCAATGCGCCCAAAGTGCATAGTGCTTGATGAGCCTACGGCTATGCTTGATCCTATAGGACGTCGTGAAGTAATAAATGCAGTCCATGAGCTTAACATAAAAGAAGGTATTACAGTTATACTCATAACTCATTATATGGATGAAATAGTAAATGCAGACCGGGTTTTTGTTATGGACAGCGGTCATATTGAAATGGAAGGAACGCCCCGCGAAATATTCAGCAGGGTAGATGAACTTAAAGAACTTCGGTTAAGTGTGCCCCAGGTTACGGAAGTGGCATATGAACTTCGAAAGAAAGGCTTAAGCCTTCCTTTTGGAATATTAACAATAGATGAACTGGTGGAGAGTCTTAATAAATGTCGATAATAGTAAATCATGTATCATATAGCTATAATCCGGGCACTTCTATGGAAACCAAGGCATTAAAGGACATAAACCTGGTAATAAATGATGGAGAGTTTATTGGATTAATCGGTCATACCGGTTCAGGAAAATCGACCCTGGTCCAGCACCTGAACGGTCTGGTTAAGCCTACGGAAGGCGAAATATATTATAACGGTCAGGATATATTTAATTCAGATCTTACAAGAAAAGAATTAAGAAGCAAGGTTGGATTGGTTTTTCAGTATCCTGAACATCAGCTTTTTGAGGCGGACGTTTTTTCTGATGTTTGCTTTGGACCTAAAAACTTAGGTTTATCATCAAAAGAAACAGAACTTAGGGCTTATGCTGCATTAAAGGCAGTCGGAATCGAAGATGAGTATTTTTATCAGTCACCCTTCGATTTGTCAGGCGGACAGAAAAGAAGAGTTGCCATTGCAGGTGTGCTTGCCATGGAACCGGAGGTTTTGGTTCTTGATGAGCCTACGGCAGGACTTGATCCCAAAGGCCGCGACGAAATCCTTGAAATGCTTTCAGATATTCAAAAAGAAAAGAATTGTACAATTGTTCTTGTCAGTCATTCGATGGAAGATGTTGCCGACTATGCAGACAGAATAATTGTGATGAATAAAGGCGAAGTAGCCTATAATGATACACCATCCGAGGTTTTTAAACATTATAAGGAACTTGAAAAAATCGGACTTAGTGCTCCGGAAGTAACAAGGGCACTATATCAATTAAGGAAAGAAGGCTTTGACGTTAATACCGACATTATTAATGTTCAGGAAGCCGTAGAGACAATCGGTAAATGCTTCGGGATATAACAATAGGGCAATACTATCCGGTCGATTCACAAATCCATCGGTTAGATCCCAGAGTGAAGCTGATGGGAACACTTATTTTCCTGGTTTCACTGTTTATTACTAAAAACTACATAGGATATATTCCGGCGCTTATCTTTTTGGCTGCTGTGGTAAAAATATCCAAGGTACCCTTTAAGTTTATTGTTAAAGGAATGAAAGCGATAGTCTTTCTTTTATCCCTGTCGGTACTTTGTAATCTGTTTTTAACACCGGGTGAGCCGTTGGTTTCTTTTTGGAAGTTGTCAATAAGCAGAGAGGGTATAAAGACGGCCGTGTTTATGGCTATAAGATTAACATTTCTGATAATAGGCTCATCTATTATGACATTGACTACTACACCCAATCAGTTGACGGATGGTTTGGAAAAGGGCCTTGGTTTTATGAAGGTTATAAAGGTACCGGTCCATGAAATAGCGATGATGATGTCCATAGCCCTTCGATTTATTCCTATTTTGACCGAGGAAACGGACAAAATAATGAAGGCGCAGATGGCCAGAGGAGCTGACTTTGAAAGCGGAAACATTATAAAGAAAATCAAAAGTCTTATTCCGCTTCTGGTACCGCTTTTTATATCCGCATTTCGCCGTGCCAACGACCTTGCAATGGCAATGGAGGCCAGAGGCTACAGAGGCGGTGACGGCCGTACCAAAATGAAACCGTTAAAGTACCATGGTAATGATGCGGTTGCATATATTATTCTTTTGCTTTACTTGGCAGTAATAATTGCCTTAAGGGTATTGATTAAATGAAACGAGTCCTAATTTGCGTATCTTACGACGGAACTTCATATTCCGGGTGGCAGTATCAGAACAACGCTCGCACGATTGAAGGTGAACTAAATAAGGCACTTACTAACCTTCACAGTGAACCGATAGAGGTTATCGGTGCAAGCCGCACCGATGCAGGGGTGCATGCGCTTAGTGCCATGGCTGTTTATGATACCAATGCGGGGATGCCGGCTGATAAGGTGGCTCCCGCGCTTAATACAAAGCTTCCCGATGATATAAGAATTGTTTGGTCAAAGGAAGTTGAAGCCGATTTTCATCCCCGGCACAGACTTACAGAGAAAACATATGAATATAACATTTGGAACTCTGAGTTTATGCCACCGATGGTTCGAAACTATTATTATCATGTGGAAAAAGAGCTAAATCTTGATCGTATGAATGAGGCGGCAGCGGCACTTATCGGTAAGCATGACTTTAAAAGTTACTGTAGCGTTCATACTACAGCCGATACTACAGTAAGAGAAATAACAGGCATATGCGTGTATCGTGAAGGCTCACAGGTAATGATAAAAGTATCCGGCTATGGTTTCCTGTATAATATGGTGCGAATTATCGCCGGAACATTAATAGATACAGGTCTTGGGCGACGGGAAGTATCTTTTGCCAAGGATGCGCTTGAAAAATGTGACCGCCAGGCTGCAGGGCCGACAGCTCCCGCAAACGGACTTGTGCTTAAAGAATTCAGGTTTTTAGAGTGATATTTTTACCCGGAGAATTCAGTTTTTTAGACTGTTTTATTGATAAATAAGGGATAAAAGTAGAAAAAAGTGGGAAATATCGAAAAAACATTGGGAAATGTTATTGACACGCCACTTTTAACTAATATATAATGTTTCGGTGCGACGAGATAAGTATGCCCATCCAATGCCCCGGTACGGTATATGAGTCAGATTGCTTTGAGACGAAATTTGTATGGAGGAAATAAAATGAAGACATTTATGGCTAATCCTGATACCATCGAAAGAAAATGGTATGTTGTTGATGCTACAGATATGACCCTCGGCCGTATGGCAAGTGAAATTGCTAAGGTTCTTAGAGGAAAGAATAAACCTACCTATACTCCTTCTGCTGATACAGGCGATTATGTAATCGTTATCAATGCAGAGAAGGTTGCAGTTACAGGTAAGAAGCTTGATCAGAAGATTTACTTCCGTCACTCCGATTATGTTGGTGGTGTAAGAGAAATGTCTCTTCGTGAAAAGCTTGCTACAAAACCCGAAGACGTTGTTACCATCGCAGTAAAGGGCATGCTCCCTCACGGACCTCTTGGTCGTAAGATGGCAAAGAAGCTTTTTGTATACGCAGGACCTGAACACAAGCATGAAGCTCAGAAGCCTGAAGTATTAACATTCTAAGAGGACTGAAAGGAGAATAAGACAATGGCTAAAGCTAAAGCAGCAAAGTATTATGGCACCGGTAGAAGAAAGTCCTCTATCGCTCGTGTTTATTTAGTACCCGGTAAGGGCAACATCACAATCAACAAGAGAAGCATTGATGAATATTTTGGTCTTGAAACCTTAAAGGTTATCGTTCGTCAGCCTCTTGCAGCTACAGATACAGTTGAAAAGTATGACGCAATCATCACTGTTAAGGGTGGTGGATTTACAGGACAGGCAGGCGCTATCCGTCATGGTATCGCTCGTGCACTTCTTACTGTAGACGCTGATTACAGACCAGTTCTTAAGAAAGCAGGTTTCTTAACAAGAGATCCTCGTATGAAAGAAAGAAAGA
>JAKSRT010000056.1 GCA_024403485.1 Lachnospiraceae bacterium | reverse complement strand
AGGATAATAAACCAGTTCATAGAAACCTGTTTTCATTCTTTCCGGGCATAACTTAAGCAACTCATCACATTCAGAAAGAACGCGTGCGCTTAATTCGCCAAGTTCATCAAGTTCTCCAAAATGAACCGGATGATATACCGTTTCATTCATTATTTCATGTTTTCTGCGTTCCAGAATTTTGGTATAGGTAGTAAGTACATCAAAAATCTTTTCTTTTGCCTCAGCATCGAAGGAGCTTCCAAACTGTCTCTCAATCCAGGCTTTTGTATAGCTTTCTGTACAATTTAAATTGTCCTTACCATACTTTTCCATATCGTAAGCCATATCCATAATAAAGGATATTTCCAGTTCCTGAGATACGATATCGCCTACATTTACTACCCAGATTTCTCTTACTCCGTAGTCATAAGTGGTCGTAAGCTGGTCCTGAATACGAGGAAGATAAGTGGAGCCTATCCACTCATAGGAATACGCACCGCCGTGCATATCTACATGGTAGTACATTCCGTAACCACCGGGATGATTTAACATCTTTTCACTTGGCAGCGTCCTTGTATAACCATAGTTATTATCACTGAACATTATGGTGATTCCGTCAAGCTCGGAATCTTCGATAAGTCCCGGAGTATTTTCATCACCGTAATAGAATTTCTCAACTTCCGTAAAAAGAACAATCTGACGCGGAACCTTTGTAAGGTCTTCATTGACATTCTTTCTGATAAGGTCGTTCTGGGTTCTGATTACATCTTTAAGAAGTGCGATATTATCCGCAAGCGTAGCCTCTGCCATAATAGCGGTATCTCTTTCACCTCTCATACCCATTGTAATTACATTTTCAAACTTGCCGTTTCTTTTAAGACCATCTTCCCAGAAGCGGGTAATACCTTCGCGATTTGACAAGAAATCCCATGCATCACCGTAAGGAGACTGCGGACCGCGCATCATACTGTATTCTTCACCTGTTCTCATACATGGTTCATGGTGAGATGTACTCATTACGATACCAAGTTCATCGGCCAGTTCTACTGCTTTTGTACCCGGGCCGTCAAGTGAAATATTGGTTGCCCACATGGCCGGCCACATATAATTGCCCTTTAATCGTAAAATCATCTCGAATATTTCGGCATAACACTCTGCATTTACACCGCCAAAACGTTCTGTGGCCCAGGTTCCAAAGGCAGGCCACTCATCATTTATGAAAATGCCTCGATATTTTACCGACGGTTCTTTTGAGATTGTAAGTACTGAATTATCAATTACTACTTCATCGACAACTTTGGGAAGGACTCCGCTCCAGTTTACAAGAGGCGAAACGCCGCACAGCTCCGAAATTCTGAATAAACCGTAGATGGTGCCGCGCTTGTTGGAGCCTGCCACAACCAGCGCCCTTTTTATGCCTTTTAAGATTGCTTCGGAATCATTTTCGATGGAATCACTCTTTATGTTGCAATCCAAAGCACAGTTTACCGGCAATACATCAGAGAACGGATTATCAATCACATTAAGTGAATACACTTCCCACTTATCTTTAATTTCCGAAATGTCCAATTTCCCTGCAGCAGCCAGCGCATCAATATAGCCACCCTGTCCGATTGTTCCGTAAATGATAGCAGTTTCACCGCTGTTTTTAATCGTCGAATCAAAAACAAGCGAAAGGTCTTTTCTCACCATTTCCGCAACCTTATTTACGCCCGAATATTCTTTCAAAGTCTTAATCAGTGCTGTATTTTTGTTAATTGTAAACATATAACGAATATCCTTCTTTCTTCTTAATCACCCGCTATTTATTCAAATCTGAATCCCAATTCCTCATAGCTAATGAAAATTTCAATAAATCCGGAAGCATAGGGTCCAACCACATACGGATCAAAATAATATGTAGCGCCATTTTCATTGAAGAATACATTATATGAATCAAGATATGCATTCTCCAGAACTTCTCGCCTTATTTCATCAAGATCATCGGAATAAAAGTATGATGCACCGTCTTTTTCTATTGATTCTTTAGCTGATTCCACTGCCTTATCCGCTATCAGATTTTTAAGTTCGTCCTCTGTTCCCGAATAGAGGTCCTTGAGTAAAACCAAATCTCCTGTTGTCAAATCAAAGATAAATGTGGTCATTGACGGCATACCGTGAGCGCCACCTCCGTACCAATCTCCGGAGGTATGAATTTGAAGGTATTTATCTCCAAATAATTCAACGGAGTTTACATTCACAGATTGTTCACTCACGAGCCATCCGGCTTCATGATCCGAACATAGTCCGGGATCTACCAGCTCATCGTAGGCGCCATTATCAAAAATAGCTTCGCCATTGGTTGCAATATCAAACAGCTTATCATTTATAACATCCGCTGCAGGTGAGATACTTTCATCAACCACAAAAAACTCTTGGTAAAATTTTCCTGTTGCAATATCACATCCGGGACATATTAATACCTTGTTTATATATTCTACGGTACCGTATTTTTTCCAATCAGCAAAAATCACTGCAGCGTCGGCAATTTTCTTTCCCGCAGTATCAGGTCCCTGCTTCGCTGCCTTGTACCAGCAGACTTCTCCGTCGTCGGCAGACAGATAATAGATATCATCATTATTAATGGTAAATCCTGATACCCCGGGTGTAACACGCGACATACCGGGCTGCTTTTTTGCAGAATATACATCTTTCTCTTTTCCGCTTTCCATATCATACTCGCGTATTGTATATTCCTCCACACCGTAATTACGGTCCATAATGCAATAATACAATTTACCGTCCCGGTATCCTACAACAAAAGAACCGCTTCCGTATTCGCTGCATGCTTCAACTGAATTACCTTCGTAGTCACATCTCACAATATGGATTTTATACGTTTCCCTGTCATATACACTGGCAACAAATCCATTATTGTCATAGGCAATAATATCGTTAATATCATCACTGTGCGGTACGGTTTCAAGTGTTTTTCCGTCAAATTTCGCAAGGCCTGCAGCTCCGTATGAACCACCTTCTCTTACAAGAACAAATCCGTATTCATCCAGCAATCTCTTGGATGCTGCATAATTATAATAGTCAAAATGACCCATTTTGCTTCCGACAAAGTCATAGCCCTGAATCTCATTTCTTGAAGTTTCCTTGAGACTGTCAATACTGTATCCGACTTCCAGCAGTGTTTTTGCATTGTAATCATATGAACTTATATACAGAGTACCATCATAAATGTCACTCTTTACGTTTCCATGCGTTCTTAAAAGATCGGTTCTGTCACCTGTATTGATATCGCGGGCGTATACTACATAACCGTATTCACTGCCCTTGGTAAAATATTTTTTAAAAATAAGATAATTATTATAGGCATTAATAAGATTTCCCGAACCGTAGGAATATTCTCCTGTGCTCTCATCGGTTTCATCTTCACCATCTTCGATAATATTGATAATCTGTGAAGCCTTTCCGGCCTCGTCGAGGTATACAACCTTATCAATTTCCGGTGCCCAAAGAACTATTCTATTTTCAGCTTCGGTTACTTCAGAAACTGAGGTATCTTCGTTCGCAGAGGCCTCGGGAACAGTCTCTGAGGTTCTGTTGTCGGTTGTTTCCAAGGAGCCGGTACTGCTCTCAGGAGCAATGCCGTCCTTTATTGTTTCTCTTACACCACAGCTGCTGAGGCATATTATCATGGCAGTTGCCAAAAACATTGATACAATTTTCTTTTTCATATTTTCTCCACTCTAACCCCTGTGTTATCTACACATTTTTACAAAAAATATTCACGGATAATAAAGCTTTATCCAAAAAATCTGACAGTCAGCCCGCCATTGAAGAAATCAAGGGTGGCCGTGATGTCCATAGTGTTTAAGTATTCAAGTAATTTACTGTTTGTTTTTACAACCGGCTTATAATCATCTCCCACTTTGGTGTTAATAATAGATATTGTACAGTGGTTGTTTTCTGCATCGATACCATCCAATGTATACTCCGCATAAAGCTGTGTAGGCCCGTCTCCTATTGTCAGCTGCGTATCCTTGGCACCCGGTTTGATTGCCCCATGGAACTTATCACAGTCACAATATCCCGTAAAATATACTATGCCCTTTTGATGCTCTTCATCCTTTTCAACCAGTTCATATCCTGTAACAAATACCTGTACCGTAAGCTGCTGCTCTTTACCGTCCAGGAAAAGCTTTGAAACGGTCATTACATTGCCGGTGGTATTCTCATCAAATCCATGGTCAGCATCTCTTACATATAAAAGGCGGCACTGTCCGGGTTTGTATGCATTCAAAGCTCTTTCGGCAAAAGAATAATTTGTCACACTGTCTTTTGTTCCCTGAAATAATAGAACATCGCCCTCAAATTTGCTAATCTCCACAAAGGGATCAAATCCTACCATTTCATCGTGGTACCGCTTTCCAACAGGCATTCCAAAAGGAGTCACAAACTTATCCGGAACATTGTTTATATCATAGGATGCACCGCCTAGAGCACCTTTTCTTGCGTCATAAGGAATTGTAAGTGCCGGATACACGAGAATTATTTTCCAGATACTGTCTTTTTCCTCGGCTGCCACCAATGCGGAAACAAATCCGCCCTGGCTTGTTCCCATCAGTACAATCCTTGAAGTATCAATATATTCAAGTCCCTTCACACAGTTCAATACTGTTTTCAAATCAGCCATCTCGGTACGTATACTCATATCAGTCTGGTCGCCTTCGCTTTTACCAGTTCCCGGAAACGAACCACCGCAAAAATCATAGCAGTATGCCGCATACCCTTGCTTTGACATATAATCACAGTAAAACTGTTCCACACCGCTGCAATTGCCTGCAAACCCATGGCTTATGATAATAGCCGGATATTTTTCATCCTGCTTAAATGCGACCGGAAGATGCTCCTCAACATAAATTTTCAAGTCATCTCTCTTAAGGCACAATTCATTCATAACTAACACATTCTCCCCTTTTTGATTCAATAAAAGTATAACACAGTTTGAGCTGTCTCCATAGGAAAATCGACGTAATAATAAAAGTGCCTATTTCTAGGCGCTGTGCTTCGAGCGCGCACTGTCGACAACAATTTTTATTTGCGCATATACGCACCATGCATAAAACGTTTTCATGTGCCCGGAAAGCATTTTAAAAGTAAATGAAAAAGCCGGTGGAAAAACCACCGGCCTTCTCGAGAATTATATTGAAAAAGTTTTGGATTTCACTTTAAAGATCAATCCTTGGAAATCATCTTACCACCGCGCTTTGAAACTACATCGAAGATAACGGCTGCAAGAAGAACGAGACCTTTAACAACCTTCTGCATGTTCTGGTCAACGCCCATAAGTGACATACCTAAGTTGATGATACCCATAAGAACCGCACCGATAATAACGCCGGGAACAGTACCGATACCACCGTAAGCGGAAGCACCACCGATGAAACATGAACCGATAGCATCCATTTCGTAGTTCTGACCGTATGTGGGCTGAGCTGATGTAAGACGTGCGATTGTAACCATACCTGCAAGTGCTGCAAGGAATCCCATATTTGTATATGCAAGGAAGTAAACCTTGTTGGTATTAATACCGGAAAGTTTTGTAGCCTTTTCATTACCACCTACTGCGTAGAAGTAACGACCGGTTGTTGTATTTGAAGTAATATAACCATATACAAGAACAACAAGTAATACCCATATAAGAACTGAAGGAATACCCTTATGTCTTGCAAGCTGAACGCTTGCAGCAATAATAACTACTGCAATAAGAACTGTCTTGCACCAGAAAGCAATAGCTGATTCTACTTCGTAGTTCTTCTTAACTCTGACTGTACGAGTTCTAAGCTGCATTGCTACAAAAACGATTGCTGCTGCAATACCTGCTACCAAACATAAACCATTTAAGCCACCGATTGTAAATACTGCGGGAAGATAGCAGTTAGCACCACCACCGAATAAGTTTACGAAGAAAGTCTTTTCCTTGATTGAAACTGTAAGACCATCAAGTACTACGTTACTTAATCCACGGAAAATCAACATACCTGCCAATGTTACAATGAAAGGAGGTATTCTTACATAAGCAATCCAGAATGCCTGGAATGCACCGATTGCGGTACCAAGAATAAGCATAATGATAATTGCAAGTATTGTAGGAACATTATACTTGGTCATTACAATTGCTCCGACAGCACCTGTAAAACATACAACCGAACCAACTGAAAGGTCGATGTTACCACCTGTTAAAATACAAAGCAACATACCTGTTGCAAGAATAAATACATATGCGTTCTGGGAAATAATGCTGGAAATATTCATAGGAAGAAGAATGTTACCGCCGGTACATATAGCAAAGAATCCCAGTACAAGGATTAATACGATAATCATCGTATATTTTTTGACAAAATCAAGAATTTTTGTGTCTTTCATTTTTTCTTTCCTCTCCTTTCTTACGCAGTCTTTATAATATGTGACATTATGATTTCCTGCGTTGCTTCTTTACCATCAAGTTCTGCAACCATTCTGCCTTCGTTCATAACGTAAATTCTGTCGCACATACCCAAAACTTCAGGCATTTCCGAAGAAATCATGATAACTGATTTTCCGGCTTTTACAAGGTCATTCATGATACAGTAAATTTCATATTTTGCACCTACATCAATACCTCTTGTAGGTTCATCGAGAATAAGAACATCAGGGTTAGCAAACATCCATTTAGCCAAAAGAACCTTCTGCTGGTTACCACCTGAAAGATTACCAACATTCTGCTCAACCGTGGGACACTTGGTGTTGAGCTTGTTCTTATATTCAACTGCTACCGCATATTCTTTGTCCTTATCAATTATTCCCCTATTACTTACACCTTCCATATTTGAAAGTGTAGTATTTATCTTTATAGGGTTAGAAAGAATAAGTCCGTTACCCTTTCTGTCTTCTGTAACATAAGCAAGCTTATGCTTAATAGCATCCTGAACGGAATTAAGTTCAACCCTCTCACCATTGATATAGAGCTCACCGGTAATATTCTCACCGTAACTCTTACCAAATACGCTCATGGCCAATTCGGTACGGCCGGCACCCATAAGTCCCGAAATACCGACAATTTCGCCCTTTCTTACGTTCATGCTTACGTTATCAACAACTTTTCTTTCGGAATAGAGTGGATGATATGCGTTCCAGTTTTTAATCTCAAGAGGTTCTTCACCGTTTTCGCACTGACGTTTCGGGAAACGGTCTGCGATTTCACGACCAACCATGCCCTTAATGATTCGGCTTTCAGAGAAGTCATCAACACCCTTAGTAAGTGATTCAATGGTACAGCCGTCTCGAACTACCGTGATCTTATCTGCAACGTAAGATACTTCATTTAATTTGTGAGAAATAATGATGGAAGAAAGTCCATCCTGTTTGAATTTAAGAAGCAAATCAAGAAGTGCTCTTGAATCTTCTTCGTTAAGTGATGCTGTAGGCTCGTCAAGGATAAGAAGCTTTGCGTTTTTAGCAAGTGCCTTGGCAATTTCAACAAGCTGCTGCTTGCCTACACCTATATCTTTAATCAGAGTCTGAGGAGATTCCTTAAGACCTACCATCTCAAGGTACTTCTGTGCCAACTCATTCGTTTCATTCCAGTTAATTTTGAATTTGTTTCCGCGTTCATTGCCCAAGAACATATTCTCGGCAATAGTCATATAAGGAATAAGCGCAAGTTCTTGGTGAATAATAACTATTCCCTTTGCTTCGCTGTCCTTAATTGTATTGAACTGACAAACTTCACCCTTATATACAATATCCCCTTCATAAGTACCATAAGGATAGATACCGCTCAAAACGTTCATCAAGGTAGACTTTCCGGCACCATTTTCACCGACAAGCGCATGAATAGTACCTTCCTCTACCTGAAAATTAACATTATCTAGTGCTTTAACACCCGGGAATGTTTTGGTTATATTTTTCATTTCCAATATATAATTAGCCAATTTTTTTCCCTCCCTTAATCCGAAATACCGGATTCTTTTAAAATCGCAGGCGAGCCAAACTCGCCTGCGATAAAATTTTAAGTGTAGTAATAGAGCTGAGCCCTAATACATTTCTTAATTACTTAAGCTGATCTTCGGTGTAGTAACCTGAGTCAAGTAATAATTCCTTGTAGTTGTTGATATCAGCAAATACAGGCTCGCAAAGGTATGAAGGAATGATACCCGTTCCGTTGTCATATGTTGAAGTATCGTTTACAGGAGCGTTTGTGCCCTTCATGATAGCGTCAACCATTTCTACTGTCTTAGCTGCAAGAGTACGAGTATCCTTGAAGATAGACATTGACTGCTTACCAGCAATCATGTTCTTTACAGAAGCGATATCACAGTCCTGACCGGTAAGGATAGGCCAGTTTCCGGTGTAGTTAGCTTCAAGAGAGTTAGCAACACCAAGAGCTGTAGAGTCGTTAGAAGCAAGAACTGCATCAAGCTGTGTTCCATCAGCGTAGTTAGCTGAAATGATAGCATCGAATCTTGACTGAGCGTTTTCTGTTGACCAGTTAGCTGTAGCAACTGTATCAAAATCAACCTGACCAGACTTAACTACAAGCTGACCATTGTCGATGTACTTCTGAAGAACGTCCATAGCGCCGCCGAAGAAGAATCTAGCGTTGTTATCACCGGGGTCACCTGTGATAAGTTCGATATTGAAGGGGCCTGCGCCTGTTGCTAAACCGAGTTCCTTTTCGATGTATTCACCCTGCTTAGTACCAACCATGTAGTTATCGAATGTTGCATAGTAGGAAACTGCATCAGAGTTCATAATCAAACGGTCATAAGCGATAACAGAAATGTTCTTTTCCTTAGCCTGGTCAAGAACTGTTCCAAGAGAATCACCATCGATAGAAGCGATAACTAAAACCTTGCAGCCTGAGTTAATCATGTTTTCGATCTGTGATACCTGAGTAGGAATGTCGTTTGCAGCATACTGAAGGTCTACTGTGTAGCCTGCTTCTTCAAGCTGCTTCTTCATGTTTTCACCATCCTGGTTCCATCTCTGAAGATCCTTAGTGGGCATTGCAACACCAACTTTGTTTCCTGAAGATGATCCACCACAACCTGCTAACAATGAAGCTACCATTGTTAATGCAAGGATGAGGCTTAAAATTTTTCTTTTCATTTTAAAAATCCTCCCTTATGGATAAGTTTTTTGTTACAAAAAGAATGTATCACAGGTTAAGGGGGAAAAAATTTTTATACATCTATACTTTTTTAGTAAGTTAGATTAACATAAAAAACCGTGTTGGACTTTTTTGTCATCCAACACGGTTATTCGCAAAAATTTACTATCAAGACAGTCACGCAGGTCTGTTCGGTCCCTGACAGGTCATCCCGATACACCTATTTAGGCATCTTATCCGGAGCAAAAAGATACACGTCTTCTTTTAAATGGAATCCACTGTTTATAATTGCTTCATTTATGTTCTTTTCTGTAACTGCAATGGGTTCAAGGCCAATATACGGAATATCAAAGGAGCCGTCATTTATTGTTGTTACATCATCACCCTCTATCTGTTCACCATTTGCCAGCGCAATGGCGCACTGAGCTGCACGTATGGCCAATTTTTCCACCGGCTTGTAAATTGTTGTGGTCTGGGTACCTTCAACAATTCTCTGGCATGCCTCGAGATCTGCATCCTGACCCACAACCTTGATAACACCGGCGAGACGTTTTTCAGAAAGAACATGCATGACCTGTCCGGCCAGGTTATCATTACCGCACATAATGGCGTCAACCTCATCGAGGATACTTTCATTCTCATACAGATAATCCGCAGCCAGTTCAGCTCTCCAGCCGTCACAGTGCATTGTATCAACAATCTCTATGTTGTTCTTTTCACAGACCGCTTTGAATCCGCCTTCAACCTGCGGAACATTGTTATCGGTAGGTGAACCTCCAAGCATAACCACTTTTCCGTCGGACAAGCCGGCCTGCACCAGTGATTCCGCCATAAGTGTTCCAACCATTTCGTTATCAAAGGTTATGTACAAATCCGCATTTGAGTTTGTAACCAGACGATCATAGGCAATAATCTTTATTCCAGCATCTTTGGCTTTTTCAACCGTTCCTTTTAAGGAATCGGAATCGATACATACAATAACTATTACATCTACACCTTTTTTGATAAAATATTCAATCTGTTCTTTTTGCTTATCCACATCACCGTTGGCATTCTGAACATTAACGATTGCGCCGAGATCCTTTGCGGTTGAAACAAATACATCTCTGTCTCTTTGCCAACGCTCGATAACAAAGGAGTCAAAGCTCATTCCTATTTCAATTTTGTCGCCTTCTTCGTGTTTAACTGGAGCTGCTTCTTTTTCGGTTTTACCGCATCCGCTCAGCAGCAATGAGGGCAAAAGAAGCAAGGCGCATATTAAAGCAGTCGGCTTTTTCTTTAAAATCATACTATTTTCCCTCTCTGTATTCCGTAGGAGTTACACCCACATTCTTTTTAAAGGTTTTACTGAAGTAATTAGGGTCCGAGTATCCTGACATGCTGCAGATTTCCTTCATGGAATACTGGGTTGTGCTAAGAAGCTCCTTGGCTTTTTCGATTCTTAGATTGGTAAGATAGTCGATAAAATTCTCACCGGTTTCTTCTTTAAATATACGGCTTAAATAATATGAGCTGATGTTAACCTCTCTTGAAACGTCCTCGAGAGTGATGTTCTTTGTATAATTCGCCTCAATATAAGCTTTTGATGCTTCAATGGCATCATTTGAGCTTTCTTCTTTTCGGCCGGAAATATTAGAACAGGAAAATACTATCTTTTCTTCAAACCATTTAAACAGACCGTCCATAGTATTTATGGCCATTAAGGTAGGAAGATAATCTCTTCTGTCACTTAAGTTATAGACCATTCCGCCGGCCTCATAAGAAAGATGCTCGGCCCACAGCGCAAACTCAAGAACCTTAAGGCGCACATCCATTATGTCTTTTCCGCGAAGCTGCTCGCAATATTCTTTTGCCACAGCCACAGCTGCCTCGGTTCTACCCTTTTCAACCTCTTCAAACAGCCTCTTTTCAAGTTCGATGGGATAGTTGTCTGTGTATTCGCAGCCAATGGGCAGATCATCGGCGTGAGCAACCGTGTTTGTAGTCATCAAAAGAGCGTTTATGGCCTCTCTGTACGACGATTCCATATCCTTAAGTTCACCGGCCTTACCGATACCGACTCTGAAACTTGTATCCATCATGCGGTTAAGCTTGCGCGCCATTTCTCTGGCGTTATTGATAACCTCATCTCTGTCGGAATAATCAAATTCCCTTCGGCTGTAGGGGACAAGAATCGCAATCTTATTACCCATTACGGTGCCGGCAAAACCGTCAAAATACAACCTTATATTTTCACGAATCTCCCTATAATGCTGTTGAAGCCTTACGCTGGCGCCAACTGCGTTGGTCATATGATTTCCGTCCTTGTCATCACCGCAGACAAGCACCATCATGTAGGCATAATCCGAGGTAATATCAAGCATGGTTTTATAGTTTTCTATATCTTCATCAAAATATTCATGAAAAAGAATATTATATATAAGTCCGTTCTCAAGAATCGGGATAACGGTTTCAAGCTTCTCTTTAATAAGAAGATCGTTTGAGCGGCGCCTCTTTTCCTGCTCAACAATTCCCATGGCATTCTTTAATGCCGCAATCATCTTATTGCGTTCCATGGGCTTGGTCATATATTCGATTGCACCAAGTTTCATAGCTTCCTGGGCATAATCAAATTTATCGTAAGCAGACATTACTATAAAAATAATATTGTCATTATTTTTGCGAATCTCCCTCATGGCTTCGATACCGTTAATACCGGGCATCTGAATATCCATTACCGCAATATCCGGTCTGAAATTTTCGGCAAGTTCAATAACGCTGCGGCCTGTTCTTGCATACTCAACAACGCATTCGTCACCGAATTCTTTTTCTATTATGAACTTAAGTGCGTCAATAACTATGCCTTCATCGTCGGCAAGCATTATCTTAAACATTGCTTCTCTCCCTTAAACGGTGTTGCTTCTTTCTTTGTCCAGATATATTGTAAATTTCGAGCCCTTGCCCGGGCCTTCGCTTTCGATACCGATAACATCATCGGTGCCTTCAAACAGTTTAAGACGGGCCAGCACATTATCCATTCCGATTCCGTTTGAATCCTTCTTTTCATTTGTCATGGGTGTACCGCTCATCAGATGATCGATGGTATCCCGGTCCATTCCGATTCCGTTGTCTTCAATACTTATGCAGGCGGTGTTATCAAGAGCGTAGACCTTAAGAGTTATCCGGCCTTCTCCCATCATTTCCCTTATTCCGTGGTTAACGCAGTTTTCAACTATGGGCTGAAGAATCATACTGGGCATTTCCACATCAAGGAGTGTGGAATCAATTTCTTTTTCATAGTGAATATCCCCTGAAAAACGAACATTCAGAATGTAAATATAATTATCAACCAGTTCGATTTCTTCACCGATGGTTACGGTATTAAAACCTTTTTTTACATTGTATCTGAAAAACTCCGCCATAACCTGAATATACTCATAGGTTCTGTCGGCGCTTTCAAGCATCGCAAGCTGTGCACCGGCGTTTAGCGTATTAAAAAGAAAATGAGGATTAATCTGAGCCTGCAAATACTTAAGCTGTGCATCCTTAAGATGGGACTCCATAAGGAGTTCTTTTTCCTTGTGGGCCTTTTCAGCCTCAGCGTTTTCACGAATTTTTTCAATATAATCCTGAATACTGACTACCATCTCGTTAAATGCCTTGGTTACGACTCCGATTTCGTCTTCGTCTTTTACCTCAAGCGGTGAAATGTTAAAGTTTCCGGCAGATACTTCGTTGGCCATTCCCGTAAGAGAAGTAAGTGGCCTGATAAGTTCCGTGGTAAGGCTCATAATAAGGAAAGCATTTATTATAATAACGACTATCATTACTATGTTGCCAAAGGTTTCAAAAAATCTGAATGCATTAAGCATTTCACGATAGGTCATTCTATTTTCTTTAAACTGCTCATTATTAACAGAGTTTATTTCGGTATTTAAATATCCGTAAAACTTTGTTGCCTCTTCGTAATGGTTTCTGTATTTTTCAACGTTTCGGCCACGCTTACCGTCAATGGTCTGTTCAACCTCATCAAGATAGCTTTCCGACATGGCCTTTATGGAATGTCCCATACGACTCATGGAAGATGCCTTGATATCCGAAGGCAGCATATCAACCAAATCCGAATATTCCTGAGCGCTCAGGTAATAATTCTCCAAAGCATCCGAGGTCTTGGCATTAAGATATTCGGTCATGTTATCCTGCACAGATTTCAACGAAGCCGAAAGTTCATTGAGTTGAAGGTTTGCCTGATATACGCTTTCAATTTGTCCCGACATTCTGTTTATTCCAAACAAAAGTGCCAGGTTTATGGCAAACACAATCAGGTTTACCAATAGCGATATTCCGGTCATCTTAAAGCGGAGGGACAAGTTTTTTAGCCTAGTTTTCATCGGCATTGCCCTCCATATATTTTTTTATATTGTTCTGATTTATTACATAAATATCAGTTGTAAAATACTGGCTCGTATAACCGAATTCATAATATTCCGACAGTGCATCGATGCAAAACTGTCCCATCTGGTTTGTATCGATTGAAACCGTGGCATAAATAACATTTCTTTCAATGCCCTGAACTACGGACTCGGAGTTATAGTAACCCAAAATATTTACAGAGCCTACAGCATTGTTATCAACCACAGTCTGATAAATACTTGTGGTATCAATTTCATTGAGGCCAACCACTATATCCGGAAGGTTTTTGTCCTTACTAATAAACATATTTCTGACCGATTCTTCCACAGAAAAGCTGTTGGTGGAATCAACGGAAAACGGAGTAATCTCTATAGGCTTATGGTTAAAGGCTTTTTTCTGATTTTCACCCTCAACCGTTTCTTTGATGGCAAGATAAAGAACGTTTTGGCCAAGATCCGCCACATTTGCATCCACCAGGATTGAAACCTTTATGCTGGAACCGGAGAAACTTTTTGAATTGGCCATTTGAAGAATTAAATTACCGTATTCACGACCGAGATTGTAGTTACTTACGCCTACATAGCTTAGCCTTTGTGAATTGGGAATATCCGAAAACAGAGTAATAACCGGAATGTTTTTCTGATAAGCTTTTTCGATAAGATCGGTCATCTCTTTGCTCTCATCGGCAGCTATAATAATACCATCCACTCCTGAATTTACGGCAATTTCCATAAGTTCCAATGTGGAGTAGCTCTGTGAAAGAGTTTCACCTATCATTTCAACATATGCATTCTGGGCTTCACCGGCCTCTTTCGCCGCACGGTACACAGACTGCCAGAAATCCGAATCGGAATCCTCGGCTATCATTGCATAATAGCGATCGTATATCTTCTCATCTTCTTCACGGCCGATTTTCTCTGTATAAGAAAAGAAAAACACGATAAGAAGGCCTGTTATAAAAACAGGTACCAGCGTGATAATCCATATAAGTATTGAATGAAATTTGCTGTTCTTCTGTGTCATATAAATCCTGTTATTCTATGCTGTAAGAAAGCATCTGCCCAGACAGATGCTTCGCGCCAAGCGCGGTTGCATTTGCAGCTTTTACCTCTCGCGCAAGTGCTCATACCTGCAAAGCACTTGCAACAGATGCCGCCTGTTTTAGAAAAACACACCTTTTATAAATATTTCAATGCCGATAAGTATAAGAATTGCACCGCCAAGAATCTGAGCTTTTCCCGAAAGTTTTGTTCCAAAGCGTTTTCCGAGAACAAGACCCATATAGCAGATGACAAAAGTAACCACTCCGATAATCAGAGCACTAAGCAAAGCCTCCGCAGTGTTGTATTCCGCTATAGTAAATCCCACAGACAGCGCATCTATTGATGTTGCGATTCCCTGAAGCATCAGCGCACCGATTCCAAGCTTTGCGGCAGTACTCTCTTCACTTTCACCGCCTTTTATTCCGTCGATAAGCATCTTCCCACCTATATATAAAAGAAGAATAAGTGCAATCCAGGGTATAAACTTTTCAAAGCTCTTGAAATATTTTAAGAAAAAATGAACGCAAACCCAGCCAAGCATGGGCATTGCAAACTGAAATGCGGAAAAAACTCCTGCAATAAGGCACATTCTTCCCGTTTTCATTTTAGGTTCATTAAGTCCGTTCGCCAAAGACACGGAAAAGGCATCCATCGCCAGGCCTATTCCGAGCAAAATGCTTGTAATAATAAGTTCAACAATCATAGCAGCCTCTTTTTCGCTACAGAA
>JAKSRT010000055.1 GCA_024403485.1 Lachnospiraceae bacterium | reverse complement strand
AAATTACACATTGCCCTAATGCGATAAAATTTCTTTAATAAACTCTGCCACGCCGTCCTCGTCATTGCTTTTAATAATAATATCTGCAGCTTCTTTCACACTTTCAATCGCATTTGACACGGCCACTCCAATTCCACACTTCTTTACGGATTCAATGTCATCATTATCATCTCCAAAATACACGGTTTCCTCGGATGAAATGCCAAGAGTGTCAAGCATTATGCGAATTCCGTTCCACTTTGTTGCCTGCTTATTCATAATTTGGAAAAGAACCCCGTCCGCTACAGAAACATATGTATCTTCTTCCAAAATTTCATCTATTTTTTCACGTAAATCAATTTTGTCGGAGCTTACTATTATTTTGTAAAACACCTCCGGCAATGGAGCCTCGGAAAGTATTTCAAAAACTGTCGGTTGCCACAACGGTATATCGACATTCGAAAATATACCCTTGTCGGTTTCCAGCGAAATTATTGCGCCTTCAACATCTTCAAGTTTCCTAAGCATTTTCAACACACTTTCCCTTGGTATGGAATAATTCAGTTTCGTGGAATTAATAGCAATTCCGGCTCCATTAAGAGTTATCAGCGCATCAAAGCCGATTTTTTCTTGATACTGAACAATAGTCCTCTCCGGTCTCGCTGTCGCCGCAACAACCAAAATGCCCTTTTCTTTGCAGCCTTTTAACACCCTCACTGTTTCGTCAGATACGCTTTTATCGGTGTGTAATAATGTCCTATCCAAATCAGTAATAATTACTTTCACGTTTCCATACCTCATCCACTGCTATCTAACCCTGTTGACGCGGATTTATTTGCAAAAATAGGCTCGCACTCCGCCCCCAAAAGGACTATTTTTCATGAATCATCTTACCGCTTAAATGTTCAATGCTGATTTCAAACATCTGAACTGCCTGTCCGTATTTTTCAACCTCCTCAGCAATCAGCGATTCATCGGGATAGTATTTTTTTGCCAACTTGGTAACCAGTTCAATAGCTTCGTCCTGATTTTCTATAAGATGACAACGTCCAAAAACAATTGTACTTTGAACATACGGAGCCCAATCTCCCTCTTCATATTTATCATTTCCATAGACCGTGAAGCAGACCTTGTCATCTCTTTGTATAGACTCAAACTTGTGTCCTGCGCGAGCACCATGAAAGAAAATCCTGCCGGACTCTTCATCATATAAATAGTTAACAGGCATAGCGTATGGATATCCACCGTCTCCGTTAACCGCCAAAACGCCTCTCCTGGATTTTGCCAGAAGTTCTTTCGCTATTTCCGTATCAATCTCTCTTTTCTGCCTTCTTATCGGTCTAAACATAGTTTTTATTCCTTTCTTAGTTTTCATCATTGTCACATTCCGGTCACGATAACGCCCATTGCCTTCTGTATTTCTTAGTCTCCTATTATATTCCCTGCACAACCATTCCTACAATTGCCGAAACAATAATCAGAATGATAGGATGTATCTTTTTTCTGATTCCAAGACCAAGCGCCGCAAGCAGAATAGTAGCGGTCACCATTTCCTTTGTATTTATGCTTTTAACCGCGCTGCCAAATACCGAAATTGCCGTTGATATAACAGCTGCTCCAATCAAGCCCACCACAGCGCCCTTTAAACCAAGCATTGCTCCCTTTATCACTTTACTGCTTTGGAATCTGTCATATATTCTTGCCACCAGCAAAATAATAATAAAGGACGGAAGAACAACCCCGAAGGTTGCGCAAAAAGCACCAAAAATACCGGCGGTCTGCATTCCTGCAAGCGTAGACATGTTCACGGCAAACGGTCCCGGGGTGCTTTCACTTATCGCAATAAAATCAACTATCTCCTCGTTACTTAGCCAACCGTTTTGAAGAACTTCCTGCTGAACGAGCGGAAGCATTGCGTAGCCTCCACCAAAAGTGAAGGCTCCTATTTTAAAAAATACCCAGAAAAGTTTCAAATATATCATCTGTTCCTGCCCGCCTTCACCTGATTGTAAATAATACCCACAATTGCAGCACCAAGAATTATAAACAATATATTTGTGTGAAATACGGCTACCAATATCAGTGCAATAGCTGCCACACTGTATGAAACCGCATTTTTAGGGCATTGCTTAAACATTGAGATAAGCGCCTTTACCATTAGTGCAACAACTGCTATGCGAACACCCCAAAAAGCATTGGCTACTATCTCATATTTCATGTACTTTTTGAACGCAAGCGCAACAAGAGAAATAATCAGAAAAGAAGGTAACACAACTCCCAAAGTTGAAGCAATTGCGCCCATTATTCCATTGGTTTTATAACCCACGAATGTGGCTGCATTAATCGCAATCGGGCCTGGCGTGGTTTCCGCTATGGCAACCACATCTGACACGTCTTTGTCGCTCAGCCACTTCTTATTTTCAACTACTTCCCTCTGAATAAGCGGAATCATTGCATATCCGCCGCCAAAAGTAAAAGCACCTATTTTAAAAAAAGTAAGAAATAACCGGAGTGTCGTATTACTCTTCATTCCTGTTTTCCTTTCTTATGTTCAAATGAATTTCAATAATAATATAAGTATACCCCAACGCAATGCGCCGGGGTATTTGTTTCTAAAAGATATTTTTACAATAATTCGGTGAAGTAGCCTAAAACGGCCATGAAATCAGTCCGCAAACAGTCCGAGAGCCTTCACAACATCCATATTTAGCTCATCAGGAAAAACAGGTCTGTGACCAAAGCCTTTAAGTTCAAAGATGCCGAAGCTTCCGAAATAGTCCCAGCTTGTTCTGGATATTCCTCGTTCAGCCAGCAGGTTTGTTACAATTTTGTACCAATTGGTTCGAACATCATTGGGCATATGGGGAATAAAGCAGCCGAACTCTCCGCAAAAAATCGGAACATTGCGTTCCAAACTAAAGTCCACATAACGATCAAAGAAGCCGCTTACTGCTTCAAGTGTTCCCTGTTTTGGGTAGCTTTCAAACCTTCTTTTCTCATCCTCTGTGGGGTCATCAGGAAGCGGAGGCATTTTTTCGGGATCATAAGGAAAAGGAATACCTACAACACGTTCCATATGGCACCAAGGTGCTCCTTGATGCGTAAATGTATGAGGATCATAAAAATGAAATGTATAAATGACCTTATCATCTTTAAAATCCGGAAGTTTCGTCATCGCTTCAAAACTGTTCCAATCAGCTCCTCCGACAACAATGTAATGCTTTTTATCAATATTTCTGACCTTCTTGAATACACGGACGATTATCTCATTCCAAAGATTTATGTCGATATTATGAGGCTCGTTCATAAGCTCATAAATAATATAATCGGTAGAATCTTTATAACGCTCTGAAAGTTGTGTCCAAATAGGAGTCAGCACATCTTCCACCCCGGCTGAAGTAGCCGAATCAATATGGGTTGCATTGTGAAAGTCAAAGATTACATACATTTTTAGTTCTTCGGCCCACTGTGCCACCCGATCCAAAATTTCAAAAATTTTATCGGGAATAGCCAGGTTCTCGGATTCTGAACAAATCTTTTCAAAATGAATGGGAATTCTTACAACATCCCCGCCGAGTTTCTTTACATTCTCAAAATCTTCTTTGCCAAAGAAATCGGGATTGATCTGGTCGGCTGTTTTGAACTCCATCCAATATGAAAAATTCACACCTTTTGTGAAAGGCGCCTTAATTGCCTGTTTCATCCTCATATACTCCTATGTATATCTACTCTCATATACTGTTAATGTATCGCCGGGCAGCTCTGCTGCCTGCTGCTTATACCATAAACCAAGTCGGTCAAAATGAACCACGAACCCCGTCCCCAACGAACCGCGACCTCCGTCCCCAAAAGACCACCAACCACACGCGCCCCCTGGATACCACCACCTACCGATTGCTCAGCAATTCTTCAAGTTCCACAAAGTTGATGGGCTTTGAAAGGTATCCATCGAAGCCCTCACCGATAAGCTGTTCCTTAACTCCGGTAATGGCATTAGCGGTCAGTGCCACAATCAAGCATTTTCCGGAAGCATAATAACCGCCAAGTTCACGAATATGATTCATGGCTTCCACACCATCCATACCGGGCATCATCTGGTCCATAAGAATAATGTCATACTCTTTAGTCTTGCAAAGCTCTATGGCTGCAAGACCGCTGTCAGCAGATTCGGCTTCCATCTCATACTGCTTAAGAATCTTTGTAATAACCTTTAGGTTAACCTTGTTGTCATCTACCGCCAAAACCTTTACTCCCGGGAACTTAACAGCTCCGATTGACGATTTTGAAGTCGATTCGAATTTAACAAGTATATTGCCCATAGGCACATTCTCAACGATTTTCTGTGGAATGGTAACTGTAAATGTCGTTCCTACGTTATACGTACTTTCAACATCAACGCTGCCGCCCATAAGCTCCACAAAGCCTTTTACAATTGCAAGTCCTAAGCCCGTTCCTTCTATTCCTGAATTGGATTTTTTATCTACACGCAAAAACGATTCAAACAGTTTCTCTTTGTCATCGACCTTAATTCCAATACCGGTATCTATCACTTTAAACTCAAGAACCGACATATCTCCGTCATTTTCTTTGACTTTTCCTTCAAGTCTTACGGAACCAAACTTTGTATACTTAACTGCGTTATTTAATATATTTACAAGAATACCGCGTACTCTGACGGGGTCACCGTACAGTTTTGCGGGAATATTCTCATCAATATCCATTGAGAATTTGAGTCCTTTTGCTTTGGCAAGAGTTTCAGTAATAAGATAAGCATCCTTTATTACATCCGCAATGTTGTAATTAATTTCATTGAGTTCCATCTTACCTGATTCGATTTTTGAAATATCCAAAATATCATTTATGATGGCGAGAAGGTTATGGGAGGAATTTCTTATATCATCAACCTGTTCCCTGTCTTCGTCGGAAATATCACTCTTAAGAAGAAGCTCCGAGAATCCCACAATGGCATTTAATGGTGTTCTGATTTCATGAGACATGTTTGCAAGGAATGTGCTCTTTGCAAGGCTGTTGGCTTCGGCAAGCTTTTTCGCCTCCACAAGTGAATCCATAATCTCATTGATATGTGTCATATCCTTAACAGTAATAATAAATCCGATTAAATCACCAAAGCCATCGGCAATTCGGCTTGTCTGAATTTGAACCGGAATATCACCGATTACGGAATTGGTATCATCCACTCTATGATTGCCCTCGTAATCAAGATATCCTTTATCCAACGCAAAAAAGTCTGTTATTCTTAATGTTTTATCTTCATATTTTGCAAAGGTTTCACTGAATATATCATCAGCAGCTTTATTTGAAAGTCTCAAAATCCCTTCGGTGTCAAATACCATAACCGGCTCCGATACCGACCGATATATATACTGCGACATATTCATGGGAGTTATTCTTGTTTTATTAAGATCTACAATTGCATAGTAGATTACAAGAAGCCCCAGAAACTGAGTGATACTGCTTCCGGGAATTGCGCCAAACCCAAACATCGGCAAAATAGTATCTAAAATCATGCCAACGAAAACAATTATCAGAGTTATTCCCATTCTGTTTCCGGTAACTTTTTCTCTTCGGTTCTTCGCATTCTTAATCATGCAGCTGATGGATATTATCATATTAATCGCAAAAATCAGCGAATATACGGTGTAAACATTGCTAATCAAGCCGGGCTTAAAGGTATATGTCATACCGGCTTCTTCCATGTAGTACACAGTAACGTCCGGACTCACGGTAGGGAAATAAATAATCAGTCCCAAAAATGCAAAAGCGCAAAAGAATCTGTACAGTTTAGTGGGCATAGTCCCAAGCACACCCACCAGAATCTGGACAATAATCAGATACCCGAATACGCCAATCATACCTAAGGTTCTTCCCCAATAAGCAACCCTTGGGTCGGCAGTCAGAAATACCAGTCCAAAACCATAACACCAAACCGAACTTGAAAAACACAGTAATCCCAAAATAGCATTTCCGGCATAATCTCTGAAACGCTTTCTTGCGGCACTTATTCCAAGATAAAATGCTGCTGCACCAAAGCTCAATAATATAATTGAATAAATCTGAGCTACATACATAATCTAATAATCTCTTTCCTTAATCCACTGCTTTTTTGTAACAGAAAATTATTCTTTCCTACATAAACACTTTTCCGGAACCCCAGGCATCTGTTCATTGCAGTTGCAACTTCGTTACTTTATTTGCCTTTTACAGCCTTTAACAGTCTGCTTGCATTGATTTCCAACTGTTCTCTTGTTACTTCACCCTTTTTGAGTGCTTCCTTTACCTGCTCGAAATCCCGCTGTCCTCCGGGCATAAAGAGATCATTGCCCGCCATAATAGTCCTGGGTGCAACACAAATCGGATAAACAAGTTCAGGATCGTTAATAAAGGTATCAACTACCCAGTCAGTCATTACGATTCCTTTGTGACCGTATTCCGCTCTTAAAATATCTTCGATAAGTCCTCTGTGCTCACCGGTATGAATACCGTTTAACAGATTGTAAGAGGTCATAACCGCCATCGGGCCTGACTTTTTAACCGCAATTCCAAAGCCCTTTAAATATATTTCTCGCATGGCGCGCTCACTTACCTGACTGTTATTCTGAGTTCTTATATATTCCTGGTTGTTTGCGGCATAGTGCTTAATTGTTACGCCACGACCTTTGTAGGCCTGTACTCCATTAGTTATAGCAGCTGTGAATTCACCGCTGATTAACGGGTCTTCCGAATAATACTCAAAGTTTCTTCCGCACTGAATCGATCTATGAGTATTAAGCGCCGGCGCAAGCCATAAACCTACATTAAAAAGGTCCATTTCAAAACCCACAATATCACCGCAGTGCTTGGCAAAATCAGTATTAAAGCTTTGTGCAATAGCCGTTCCGATAGGAATTGCCGTGGCATACTGGTGCTTAATCACATCTGTTTTTTGAAGCTTATATGACGCTCTCTTGATACGATATCCTTCGATTTTGGGCATAAACTGCATCATGGTATCCGGAATTGAGGCACCCAGCAAATGAGGCACACCTTTCACATCCATGGCATAATCCTTCGCAAGTCTAACCCCAGCAGGGCCGTCAGCCATTGCAAGCGTAGGAACTCCTTTTCCGACCAGTCCCATATAGGTCTGGCCTGCGGCACCTGCTACGGTCAGTCCGGAATTACCCACCATCTCTGCTTCGTTGCCATCGGTATTAAAAGCCCCGATATTCATTATTATTAAATCGTCATCGGAAAATGACTTTACCAAAGGATCGATTTCATAGGTTCTTTCGTAATTAACCACGCCGGTAGTAATCGCATCGGCAGAAAGAACAAGAACGGGCTCAACCTCGGCATTTTCTTTTTTCTCAGTCTTATAATCTTCGAAATCGGGCTTTCCAAGAACATTCTTCGCCTGAAGAACCCTGATTTCGTCCAAAATCTTTACCGTACCGATTGCCTTTGTATCAGCGCTGCTGTTTCCAAGACATAAGGTGTAATTACCTGCCTCAAGGATATAACTTTCTTTGGCTTCACTGTATGAAGCAATATCTTCCATGGCAAAAGAAAGTGTAACCGTTTCTTTCTCACCGGGTTTTAACTCAGAGGTTTTTGCAAATGCAGCCAGATCCTTTGCCGGCTGGTCCAGATTTCCTGCCGGCTTTGAAACATAGAGTTCAAGGACTTCCTTACCGGCATATTTGCCGACGTTTGCTATGGTTGCCTTCACTAAAACCTTTGATCCGTCAATCGAAATACTATCCTCACCTATGCTGAATTCCGTATAGGAAAGGCCGAATCCAAAGGGGAATAACGGCTTTTTATCCAAAGAATCAAAATATCTGTAACCCACATAGATACCCTCTGCGTAATGAGTATCATTTTTGTTTCCAAAATCACCGATTTTCTGATAATCATCAAATGCGGCCCAGGTAGTTGCAAGCTTACCTGAAGGAATGCTCTTTCCAAGAAGAATATTGGCCAGAATATCGCCTGTTACAACACCAAGCTGTGAAAGAACCAAAATATTTTTAACTTCCATGACCGGTGTTAAATCAACTACCCCGCCTGCATTGATTACAAGCATAAATTTGGCAAACTTTTCATTCAAAATTTTAATATCACGAATCTCCGTATCGGTAAGAAGAATATCACCTTTTCTGTTTTCTCTGTCGGCACCTTCACCCGAAATTCTGGCCAAAACATACACAGCAGTATCACAGGTTGCAGTCAGAGGCAGGTTATACTCGGGTTCAGGCATAATCATGCCCATACTGTAAACAATGGCGGGAGAATTATGTTTCTTTGCGTCCTTCTTTACTGCACTTATAAATTTTCTTTCCGCCTTATTCCTGATTCGATCGTATTTATCAAGCCAGTCTCCTGTTGCTATTGTAAATCCCGCATTTTTAAGACCGTCTTCCACATTTACAAAAAATCTTGAATTTACTTCACCGGAGCCTGTTCCGCCCTTAACGGTCCTACGGGCGCCGTTACCGTAAAGAGCTATATTTCCTGCTGTTTCAAGCGGAAAGTTTCCGTCCTTTTTAAGCAACACGGTACACTCTGCTCCATTATTTCTAAGATAATCGTTGTGCTTAATTTCATAGTCATTAAGTACCATATATTAAATCCTCCAAATATAAAGAATAATTTTCTGCCTTAATGATAAAGTTAACATATGAAGTATATTCATAATATCAAATAACAACAAAAAAACTGAACAAAACGTTCAGCTTTTCTCTTATGCTTTTTCCAATGTTATGATTAAAACTGAAAATCAATCCTATATCCTAAATCAAATAACTCCTTTATTCCGTCTACATCGTTAAGACGGTAGGAATACTCAGATCTATTATGTAAAAAAAGCCTTAATTGCCTGTTTGTTACCTAAATATTTTAATTGGAATCGCACTGTCGTGCAGTTTTAGGTAATAGTTTGCGAAAACGCGCTTCCATCACCTAAATATTTAGAGCAGTACCACTTTTTCCTGCGACTTTAGGTAATAAGTCTTCGAAACCCGCTTCCATCACCTAAATATGTAAATCAACTCCACTTTTTCCTGCAACTTTAGGTAATAAGTCTCCAAAAACATCCTCCATCACCTAATTGGTAAAGCATCTCCGCTCGGTTCATCGTATACGTAAAAAACGGATGCCCATACCGGACATCCGATTCTTAAAATCTATCTTATTCATCTTCCACAACCAGCTTAAATACCGCCGTATTGGCATATGTTAGCGGATCGGTATGCATAAAGAATACTCTCGAATCTGTCGGAGCATACAATGTCTCCATTATCGTGCCTTCATATGGATGAACTATATTGGCAAGCGGTGTTCCCTCTTCAACCGCCTCACCTACCTTAACAAGCGGCTCGAAAATACCGGATTTGGCAGTTCTTACACTTACCATTTCGGTATCGGCTATTACCCTGGACTCTTTGGCCGTGCTTCCGGACTGGTATTTAACAATACCAAGAGCCGACAAAAACTTCATAACACTGAGTACCGCCTGCCCAGCTGACTTTCTGTCAATAGTGGTGGTTGTGGTGGTATAAAAGCTGAAGGCTTCCGTATCCCAAACCTGCCAGTTATAATTAAGCGTTGCCGTATCGTAAGGACGAACCTTCCTCACTACCACATACGGCATCTCGAATTTAAGAGCGGTCTCTATCTTACTGTAGCCTTCTTCCATCATACGAATGTGAGGCATAAACTCACCGGGCATGTAAAAAGAAGTAAACTGAATACCGTAATCATATTCCATAAGTTCTTTAAATACGCCGTCTGCAATTCTCTGGGTTGTTTCACCGAGATCATACCCCGGGAACATTCTGTTTATATCCGTGTTATCGATAGGCCAAAAGCGCTTCTGAATATTTAAAGAATATGGATTACAGCTTGGAATAATTAGAATTTTGTGTCCCGAAGCTATTCTTCCTTCTTCCTCAAGCTGCTTAAACTTTTTAACCAGCTGAGAACAGCAGTACAGCTGCTGAACCTCGTTTCCTCGCATTGTACCCACTATGCAGACACTTTTTTTACCTTTGCCGAACTCATAGCCCGTTACTCTTAAATTGTCACGATAAAGGCCCTTAAGTTCATAGATTACTTTCTTTTTCATTGCTTGTAGGCCTCCTTTCTAAGGAGTCTGCCCATCAATGAACCTTCATCTACGATTGGGTACTCTCTGATTGTAAATAAAATTCCGTCTACCGGGGATTTAACTTCATCTAAAACCTTTCCGCTTAAAGGATCGATTATGCTTCCGATTACATCACCCTGTTTAAGTTCCTCCCAATGATTGACCTTCGGAACAAACAAACCGCCCACAGCTGCGTTTAAGTAACTTACATCTGCAGGATTTTTAGAAACAATGGGAACTCGGGGCTTTTTTGTTTTTCCTGCCCATATGCCGAGAACTTCCATCAAATGGAATATGCCGTCGGTGAGCTGCTCACCATACTCTTTGGTAATGCGCATACCAACACCCATTTCCACTACAAGACAGGGAGTTCCCGTACTGTTTAAACTGTATGCGAATGTGGATTCCAAAACAGTGCTTGCTCCATGAACCCATACAAAATCTACATTTGCTTCTTTTGCCAGTGGAACAAGCTTCTCCTCATCAAGTTCGTTGATACGAATTTGAGGGATTTCGGTCAAATAAATATTGCTTGCATGAATATCTATAACCAGGTCTGAGCCCGACACATCCTTAACTATTTCGGCGGCCAGGTATTCCGTCATATTACCTTCAATATTTCCCGGAAACAGACGGTTCATATCCAGGTCAAATGCGGGAATACCTCTTGTGATTGAGTCTATCCCCAAAGGGTTCATTGCCGGATATATGTCAACGATTCCCTTTAAATTTTCAAAGGCCTCCTCAATACGTCTTGCCACCTCAAAGCAGACATACTGACCTTCAAGTTCATCACCGTGAATTCCGGTTACAATGCTTATACGCTTCATACCCTTTGTTTTTTCTTTGGGCGTGATTCGTCTTTTCTTTATAGCCAGAGTTTCATCAACAGGGAGTCCTACTGATGCCACTGTTTTTATCATGTCGTCAACCTTTCTACGCTTCACGCACATTGACACTGACAGTTTGCGTATGCAGTCCTCCTCCTTGCATTATTCCCCTGTTTATGGTGCAATCCCTTGCATCTCTGCCATGACCGATTTTAATATAATCGTCGTTTACGGGAGTATTATTCGTGGGATCTATTCCGTACCATTTGCCGTCATCTAAAAACTCAACCCAGGCATGGCTTTCGCCCTCTCCGATAATAAAACCGGTAACATACCTGGCTGTAATACCCAAAAGGTGTAAAAGCGCTATAAGAATATGAGAATAATCCTGGCAAACACCGCAGCCCTGAGAAAAAGCTTCCTCCGCGGTAGTATTTACATTGGTAGACCCGGACTGATACTTAAATGCTTCAAAAAGAAGCTTTGTTACAGCTATTACTTTGTCATAAGTACAAGCGTCGATATTATTTATTTTTTTATCAAAGAAATTACGTATTGTTTCTCCTGCCTTATTTAACCCGTGGGGGCAGGAAAATACCATTGAAAGATCAGTATCCTCGCATTCCTCAAATTCGCTTAGGCCGGTTTGGGCATCACCCTCTATCCGGAATCTGAAAGACTTATGGGGCTTATCCTCTTTGCCCCAAATCTGCAAATTCTTAAAGCCGTCTTTGCCCCACTGATAGTCGGTTTCGGGATACATATTAATCTTAATATTATCTATTTTCTGCCTAAGTGTATCCGCGGGAATACACTTAATCGTAAAATTGCAGCTATTAACCTGACTAGAATAGTCAATCTGCATTTCATAAGTAAAATGAAGCTTCTTCATAAGTGATGCCTCCTTCTACTATGTAATATATCAGAATATTGTCTCTACCTCACTAACAATTTTATAATAATCAATTGTTTCGGCTTCGATTAGCTCGCGTAGACCTGAAAGTTTTTCTTTATCATATTCAAGTCCGCTTCTTTCCACTCTGGGAATCATTCTGTTGACTTCTCTGGTTAATTCCTTTTTACTTACCCCAAGACGGGCATACATATCGATTCTTTCGATTCTTTTGCCTGCCTTAATAATATTTCTTATATTCTCACTGTCTATCTGGTCATCAGCAATTCCGTAAAAAGCAAGCAGGTTATCATTTACCTTCTGAAGTTCAATAAGTGGTGACTTGCTGTCCGCGGCTTTATTCATTTCATAAATTGCAAGCTGAATATAAGCGAGACATTCCGATCCGATGCTCTCTCTTAAAACTATTGCATTGTCATAGGCTCTGATTAAGTTGCTTATGATAGAATCCGGTATGGTTTTGTCAAAGGGATATCTGCTTACAAAATCCGCTTTATCTTTATAAATATTCGGAATATCTATACTTTTGCAAAAGTCCACATAGCTGTCTGCAATACCGTCAATCATGCTGTCGAAGCTTTCCGAAAACATCTTAAGCGTTGTATATACACGTTCCGTGTATCTTCCAAGCCAATAAAGGCGATCTGCCTGTTCTACTGAGATAATACCCATGTGTCTTTAAAACCTCCTCCTTGCGATGAGTTAACAATAAATGAATCGGGATTTCGTGAAAATCTTGTAAGACCGCTCTTCCACACAAGCGGTTCATCAGCCATAAGAACAAAGGCTCTTAAGTCTGCCTTTCTGGGAACGGGCTTACCGTCTTCAAGAATATCTAAATCCTGGAAATCAATCACTTCCTGAGCGATAAATCTTCGAGGTTCTGCTTTTAACAAAGCAATAAAATCTTCTTTCTGCTGAGCCGTCATCTTATTTCCGAATACAACTCCGTAACCGCCGGCTTCTGCTACATCCTTTAATACCAGGTTGTCAAAGTTATCAAGTACATATTTCATATCATCCTCGTAAAAAGGAAGATATGTAGGTGCGTTTGATAAAACAGGCTCTTCTCCGAGGTAATATTTAATCATCTTCGGAACAAAATAATAAATACCCTTGTCGTCAGCCACACCGTTGCCCGGAGCATTAAGAAGTGCCACATTACCCTTTTTGAATACATCGTAGATATGAGGAATACCTATTAACGATTCGGGATTAAAATTCATGGGATCCAGATATTCATCTGAAATTCTTCGATATACAGCGCCAACCTTTTCGTACTTACCGTCAGCAGTAACAAAGTAAAGCATGTCGTCTTTTACCGTAAGTTCGGAACCGTTAACCAGCTGAGCTCCCGTCTGTTCAGCCAAAAAGCTGTGTTCAAAATACGCTGCATTGTACCGGCCGGGAGTAAGAATAACGTTAAGACCGCCTGTATTTACGTTGTCAAAGGTTCTCTTAAGAAGCTTTGCATAATTTCTGTTGTCCTCAATTTTAAGATCCGTAAATGTTCCCGGTGATGACCTTCTGCAAAGTTCTCTTGCGATCATGGGGTAGGATGCTCCCGAAGGAACCCTTAAGTTATCCTCAAGAATATACCAGACATTATCTTTGCCCTTTACAAGGTCAATTCCCGAAATATGCGAATAAATGTCCTTGGGCGGAACAACACCCTCACACTCTGCCATATAACCGCTTGATGCAAAAATGAAATCTTTAGGTATAACTCCATCCTTAACTATCTGTTTTTTTGAATATATGTCCTTAAGAAACATATTTAAGGCCAAAACACGCTGCTTTAATCCCTTCTCAAGATAGGCATACTCGTCAGCCTCTATGATTCTTGGAATTGCATCAAAGGGAAATAACTGTTCCTTAAAGGTATTGTTTTTGTAAATGCCGAATTTAACACCATATCTGGCAAGCAGTTCATTAACTGTGTCAGTGTGTTCCAAAAGTTCTAAATGATTCATAAACACGGCTCCTTTCTAAGCGTTTAATCTTTATGGAGCTTTTCCATAAAGAAAAAAACGTCCGGCAGGTAATGCCGAACGTCATTGTTCCGAAATATAAAAAACAAAAAAGGAGCCCACAAATAATGTGAACTCCTTTGTCCGTTTATGTCTTTTTTATTCTTATACCATAATACAAATAATAATTCAATTACTTTTTTTAATCGGCTCGTATCTTTTTCTTACTTCCTTTACAACCTTATTGGCATCATCGGTATCTATGTACACATCGTACTGGCCTTCTATTGAACCAAAGGTTATCACATCATTTATGGAAGTAAACTCTTTAAGATACTTAATCATATTTTCCTTGGTAGCATTTTTATTATATATCTTAATATACGCATATCCGGGATAATCATCGGAATCGTAGGTAATTATTCTCAGTTGTGAAGTAAAG
The DNA here is from genome assembly GCA_024403485.1 of Lachnospiraceae bacterium. Classification (GTDB taxonomy): domain Bacteria; phylum Bacillota; class Clostridia; order Lachnospirales; family Lachnospiraceae; genus UBA1258. The sequence goes on along the minus strand of JAKSRT010000055.1, from coordinate 1,192 downwards.
CCCTCATTTTCCAGCCGTTTATAAAATTCGGATACTTTTTCTTTTTTATCAAGCAGCATAAAATATACAACCGCCTCATCATCGGGCAGAGGCCGCATAACGTAATTTCTGTAAGGCGATGTTCTCAAGGTTTTAACCAGATCCTTATTAACCGGGTCTTCTGTTTCTTTGTAATAAATGACCAGCATGTCATCAATTATGACATTGGAATAAAAGTTTAGTTTTTCCGACTCAATAAGCTCAACCAGTTTTTTTGACGTTTCTCCTGATATCACATAGGCCTTTATGTAAGAATGCTTCGTGGTATCATATAAAACCGCTCCGTTCATGGCTATAACCGGCAGTTTAAGCCGGACTTCCTTCATCGGCTCTATTATGGAAGCCGGTGTTCGCATCGTAGATACCGTAAACTTCATCCCGTCGTCAATCATGCGGTTCAGCTCGACTTTGCTAAAAGGACTCAGCATTTCTTTTTTATCCAAAAGAAGTCCGTCGATCCCCGATATAAACAGAGTATCTCTGTTCGGATGAAGTGAAAGTCTTATGTCATTAATAATAAGTCCCACCGCTATACCTATCATAGTATCGAGGAAACGGTTCCATACAAACATATATGGGTTCACATCTCCCATGTGGTTTACTACAATGCTCAGAAATACCACGCAGGAAAAATAAGAAGCCTGACGCTGTTTAAGCAAAACCGTGGTATACAGTACAATGACAATCATTACGGATATTATCATGCTCCCTAAAAGCTCACTTATTTTATCCGTATTTGAAATAAAAGGATTGATAAGAATATAGATCAGGCCGTATATGGCACCTACCACCGTTCCTATTGTTCGTTGAACGGCGTTCTGTTTTGTATTGGCCCTGTACATCTGAATACACCAAAGGGCGGCAAGTTGGGAATAAAAAACCATTCCCTGTCCGTTTCTCAACATATTAATCAGATAGCAGACCGCCACCGCTATGGCCGATTTTACAATTCGCATTCCGATTCCCGGAAGTTTGAATTTAACTTTTTTATTCATAGCCAAATCCTCCATCATTCACAAAAAGTATCCGCTTGCGGGCGCGTAAGCGGCATATTTCCCTTCGCGCCAGTGCGCATCCTTGCGGAGCCTTTTTATTTAAAAATCGAGTAGGAGAAATTCCTCTTCACGAGGAATTTCGACCTCTCACACCACCG